>NZ_LBIZ01000115.1:0-338250 GCF_028128665.1 Bradyrhizobium sp. CCBAU 45384 | reverse complement strand
ATCCAACAATCCAGATCAACACTGTCCACAAGAATGACACGACCATTTCAGGAACGTTCAGTGATGTCGCAAATGTCTCGACAATCGCTGTGAAGGATGGCGCCACTACCCTGAGCGGTACATTTACGATAAACAACTCCACGCATACTTGGACGCTCACCAACATACCCAACCCCCAAAAGCCAAATACTGGAGATGCAATAACCGCAACAGCTACAGATGCGGCGGGAAACACGTTCAGCGGTTCCACGACAACTGTGGCGCCCGCTGGAGCGGCCGGCCAAGCGATCAACCTGGCGCTTACCGACGTCTTGGGTGCGACCATTACGCTAACGGTCACGGGAATGTCATCAGATTGGACCCTCAATGCCGGAACGCGGGAGGACAACGGCTCATGGACGATTGCGACCGCTGATCCGGCGTCTTTGAGCATCACTACGTCCTCTAGCTTTGTAGGCGCGACGCTACTGCACGTGACAGAGAGTTGGACCAACCCGGATGGCACGGGAGGAACAGCAGTTATCGTCAACAACCTTGAAGCCTATGCGCCCGGCTCCCCCATCTTCGCGTGGTCCGGCAACGACACCCTGACCGGCTCGAGCGGTCACGACACCTTCGTGTTCTCGCAGCCGATCGGCAACGATGTCGTACACAGCTTCGAGGTGTCCTCCGACGTGATCGACCTGATCAGCTACCGCTGGCAGAGCTTTGCCGACGTCCAGGCTCATGCCGCTGATGACGCGAGCGGCAATGCGGTGATCACGTTGGCCGACGGCCAGACCATCACGCTCGACGGGGTGCATGCGGCGGATCTGACGGCTGCAAATTTTGAGTTCGACGTGACGCCGACCACGGAGAACGCGGGTCCGATGACGATCGGCGATGGCGCGATGCTGCCGCTGTCGGGCATCATCCACAACACCGGCACGATCCAGCTACAGGCTTCGGGCGACGACACGCTGCTGCAGCTGATCCAAACCGGCATCACACTCGATGGCGCCGGTCAGATGGTCCTGTCGGACGACGATCATAACGTCATCGCCGGCACGGCTCCCGGCGTCACGCTCGACAACCTCGACAACGTGATCTCCGGCGCCGGCCAGATCGGGCAGGGCAGCCTGACGCTGAGCAACGAGGGCACGATTGATGCCACGGGCGTCCATGCCCTGGTGATCGACACCGGCGTCAACGTGATCGCCAACGCCGGGACGCTGGAGGCGACCGGCACAGGCGGGCTTGTCCTCGACAGTGCGGTCGCCAACAGCGGACTGATCTGGGCCAATGGCGGCACCGTCGCCGCAATGGGCGAGGTCACCGGCAATGGCAATGCCCTGATCAGTGGGGGTGGCACCATCGAGTTCGAGGCAGGCGTGGCGGCTAATATCAAGTTCGACGTGACGGCCGCCGGCCACCTGATCCTCGATGACGCCTTCCACTTCTCGGGCACGGTGAACGGCCTCGATGGCAATGACGATATCGACATCAAGGGTATCAGCTTCGGCGCTGCCACCACGGTGAGTTTCATCGAAAACCAGGCGGGGACCGCCGGCAGTCTGACGATCTCAGACGGCGCTCACACCGCAAACATCGTCCTGCTCGGGCAATACGATCCGACCGGCTTTACTACAAAAGCAGATGCCACCAACGGTATCGTGGTCGCCTATGATCCGCACCACATCGCCTGAACGGTATGACGGAGACCCTAGGCGCCGATGCTGCAACTGTTGGACGTTCTTGATGGGCTCGATTGCGTGAGGTATCCGATTTGACGAAACCGTCCAAACGACATGATGAGTTGCGGCGACTGCTGAAGCCTTCGCAAGGCTACTTCGTCACGGCGGCCATTTTCAGCCTGGCGATCAATCTGCTCTATCTGGCCGGGCCGCTGTATATGCTGCAGGTCTACGACCGCGTGATCTCGAGTGCGAGCGAAATCACGCTGCTCATGCTTACGATCGCGCTGCTGCTGGCATTTGCTGCACTTGCCAGCCTCGACATGGTGCGTGCGCGGGTACTGACGCGCGCGAGCATGCGCCTCGACCGGAATATCGCGCCTTGCGTCATGACTGCGGTGATCGATCGCGCGGCAGCTTCCGGCGGAGCACGCACCCACCTGCTGCGCGATTTCGATACTTTCCGCCAGTTCATAACCGGCACGGGGGTTCACGCCATCCTCGATTTGCCGTGGACGCCGGTGTATCTCGCGGTGATCTTCGCGTTGCATCCATTCTTGGGCGCATTTGCGCTGGGTAGCGCGATCATTTTGATCCTGATGGCTCTCTTCAATGAGTGGATCGTCAAGCCTCCACTGTTGGAGTCCAATGAAGCGGCAAGCAGGAACTACAACTTCTCCGAGATGAGCTTGCGCAACACCGAAGTGGTGCGGGCGATGGGGATGACGGCAGGCCTGCTGAGACGCTGGAGCAGGGACCGCAACCGGATGCTCGAGCGCCAGGTCACCGCAAGCGACCGCGCTGCGACGATCCAGAGCATGATCCGTTTCTTGCGCCTTTCGATGCAGTCCTTGATCCTTGGCCTTGGCGCCTATCTTGTGATCGAGCGCCTGTCGACGGCCGGCGCGATGTTCGCCGCCAGCATCCTGCTTGGCCGCGCCTTGCAGCCGGTCGAGCAGATCGTCGGATCATGGCGCGGTCTTGTCTCGGCGCGCGGCGCGTTCTTGCGGCTGCGCGAACTGCTGGCAACCGGCCGAACGGAGGATCCTCGCCTCACGCTTCCGCGCCCCGAGGGCCGCCTTTCTGTCGAAGCACTTTCGTGTGTACCGCCCGGCTTCTCGAAGCCGATTCTGCGGAACGTCTCGTTTCAGATCGAGCCAGGCGAGGTGCTGGGAATCATCGGGCCGTCCGGTGCTGGCAAATCAACACTAGCGCGCCACATCGTGGGCGTGCAGGTGCCATCGGCAGGCGCCGTTCGCATTGACGGAGCGGATGTATCCAGCTGGATCAGAACCTCGCTCGGCCAGCATCTCGGCTATTTACCCCAGGACGTCGAATTGTTTGCCGATCGCGTCGCGGCCAATATCGGCAGGTTCAGCGACGGAGAGGACAGCGAGATTATCCTGGCAGCGCGGATGGCCGGGGTACATGAAATGATCCTTCGGCTTCCCGATGGCTATGACACGCAGATCGGGGAGGGGGGCGCGATCCTCTCAGGCGGGTACCGCCAGCGCATTGGGCTGGCGCGGGCGGTCTTTGGCAATCCCAGCCTGGTTGTGTTGGACGAGCCCAGTTCGAACCTCGATTCCGAGGGCGATGCAGCGCTCGCCGACTGCATCACGCAACTCAAGAAGCGCGGAACGACGGTCGTGATCATTTCCCATCGGCCGACCACCATCGGTGTTGTCGACAAGATATTGGTACTCCGCGAAGGCGTCGTCGAAATGTTCGGATCACGTGCAGAAGTTCTGTCGCGCCTGACGCGCCCCGTGCCGATTCACGCGGTCCGGGAAGTAACCACTTAGGAGACCACAGATGGCGCTGTCGGATTTCGCGCTTGGAACGCAACGACCCGCTCTGGTTCCGAGTTGGATGAGGCGTGAGAATGACAATGCGCCGCCCGATTCCATCCGCTATGTGGCGTTCGCCGGATGGCTGATCATCGCGACCTTTTTCGGCGGCATCGGCACCTGGGCGCTAACCGCGCCGCTGAACGGCGCTGTGGTCGCCAACGCAGTCGTCAAGGTCGATGGCAACCGCAAGAGCGTCCAGCACCTTGATGGCGGCATCGTCAAGGAACTGCATGTCAGGGAAGGCGAGCGTGTACTTGCGGGCGATCTCCTGATCGTTCTCGACGAAACTCAGGCGCATGCCGAATATGAGGTGCTCAACCAGCAGTACGCCGTGCTTCGTGCGACGGAAGTCCGACTCCTGACGGAGCTCGAGCATGGGTCCGATCTCGGCATGCCGTCGGACCTCAATGCACGATCCAACGATCCCTATTTCAGGAGTGTCTGGAACGGTCAGCTCAGCCAGTTCGAAAGCCGACGGGCGTCCCTGGAAGGGCAAAGAAGCGTCATTCGCGAGAAGATCAACCAGCTTCGGTCGCAGATCGTTGGTGCGGAGGCGCAGGTCAGGGCCTTTACCGATCAAATCAACTCCGTTCGCCACGAGGCGAAGGATATTGCGCCCCTGGTCGAGCGTGGCCTGATCGCGCGCCCGCGCATCCTGCAATTGGAGCGGACTACGTACGGCCTGGAAGGCCAGATTGCCGATACAAATGCCAATATCGCAAAAGCGCGGCAGGCGATCGCCGAGCAGGAGCAGCAGATCTCCCAATTGGACAATGATCGGATGACTGAGGTCACCAAGGATCTACGCGATACGCAAGCTAAACTTCTCGAAGTGATTCCAAAAGCGCTGAGTGCCAAGGCCATATTGGGCCGAATGGAAATTCGCGCTCCCTATACCGGGCGGGTGGTGGGTCTCAACGTGTTTTCGGTCGGAGGCGTCATCCAGCGCGGCGAGAAGATCCTAGACATCGTTCCGGACGAGGACTCGCTGACTATCGAGGCGCAGATCGCTGTCGAGGACATCAGCGACGTGCATCCGGACATGCGCGCCGAAGTCCATCTAACGGCCTACAAGCAACGCATCGTGCCCATCATTCATGGCGACGTCATCCAGGTCTCGGCCGACCGCCTCACGGATCCGAAAACGAATGCGCCGTACTATACGGCCTTCGTCCGGATTGATCAGGGCGAATTGGCGGGCATGCCAAATATCCGCCTCTACCCTGGCATGCCGGCGACCGTCATGATTCCGACCGTTCAACGGACCGCGTTTGAATACATCGTTGGGCCGCTCGCGATGTCTTTCAACCAGTCGTTTCGGCAGAAGTAGCCCATCAAGCAACCGATGGAACAGGCAATCCAGTAGCGACGCCGAGTTAAGCGACGAAAGATCAAATGTCTCATCGTAGAGGCCAACATCGCTTGACGACCCAAATGGCTTGAAAAGCTAGAGCCCAGGAGTGCGGTTTGAGAGATACGAGCCTTCAAGGCCATCCATAGCGCGTACCGCACGGGCCCCCGATTTTCCGAATAGCTTGCATCCTGACGTTGCCTCGACGCTTTCCTAACTGCGCTTAATGCATCTGGCCGCTTCTAAATAGCTGGTATCTCGCTGGGCTTGACTGAATCCCGCTCGAGTTGAGATCAGTGAGATTGGAATCTTAAGGCATCACCTCACCGGTGGGCAGATGTCTTGCGTCGCGCCGTTGCACGTGGCGAAATTTGCTCCCTGCGGTCGCAGCATCCGCTCGACCATCGTGTGAGTGAATTGACAGGTTGATGCACCACGATGGTTCAAAATTGCCGAATTTAATAACAGATCTATAACCGCTGCCTCCCCGTAGTAATCCGGAGATTCTTTGCCGATTTTAATCGGGTGCTCTGCCAAATTTTGATTGTCTGACCAGCTATCATATTGCATTACTTAGGTTTTAGCATCTGGAACTTGCGTCGCCTTTATCTTGCGAATTAACTACCGCCGCAGTTGTTAATACATTAAATGTTGACGATAATAAATATTTAATAGATGGTTTGGCGCTGGCGGGGCCGGACACAAATCCGCAGCCGCTGGAAATTGCCGAGTGTCTGCAAAATCATCTCACAAGAAGGGATTCCTCCTATGTTGAAGTGTTATATTCGGGCCACGGAAGCCTTGAAGCGTCTGCGCACGGACCAGGACGGCGTGGTGTCGTTCGAGTACATCATCGTCGCTGCTTGCATCATCGGCGCAGTGTCTGCCGCGTTCGGTACCGGAGCTACCGGTGCTATCGGGACGGCGCTGTCCGGCGGGATCACCGCTATCACCACCAAGTTCACCGCGGCCGTGTAATACGACCACCTGACTTGGCGGGAGGCATCGGAACGTGCCTCCCAGCAATGGTGGGTCATCCTGCAAGAAGGAGTGCTCCGCATGTTGAACTATTATGTCAAGGCCACGGAGGCCTTGAAGAGCCTTCGCACGGATCAGGACGGCGTGGTGTCGTTCGAGTACATCATCGTTGCGGCTTGTATCATCGGCGCAGTGTCTGCGGCGTTCGGTACGGGAGCGACGGGCGCCATCGGGACGGCGCTCACGAGTGGGATCACCACAATCACCACCGCCTTCACTGCAGCCGTGTGATGCAGCCATCTGACGCCCGGAAGGGGCATCGAAATATGCCCCTCCGCTTCTTCTCACGTGACCCAGTTTTTCTCACGTGACCCAGTTTTAGTTTTTTGTTGCGCTCGCGTTTCTTGAGGCTGCATTCCGTGAGTTGGATCGTTCCTATAATCTCGTCGCTCGAAATCGTGTTGTTGCTGTATGTCGCAACGATTGATGTGGCGACGCGCTTGATCCGAAATGACGTCTGTCTGGTGCTGGCGCTTCTCGGGATCGCCGGTCAGTTGGACAGCCCGCTGCAACTCGCCGAATCCCTGATCGCAGGGGCGATCCTGTTCTTGCTGCTGTTCATGATTTATCAGCGGGGATGGATTGGCGGCGGCGACGTCAAGTTGCTGGTCGCCTTGGCGATTGGCCTCCCGTTGACAGGCATCGTACAGTTGTTGACCGTAACCGCGCTGGCCGGCGGCGTTCTTGCCCTGGTGCATCTGATGATGCGCCTCCTGCCATATCCCAGACTAGCACCCGCCGGATCGTCGTTCGCACGCCGCGTCTACGCGGTCGAGCGGTGGCGTCACCTGCGACATGCGCCGCTTCCTTACGGGGTTGCTATCGCGTGCGGTGGTATCTGGACCATTTTCAGCAGAGGACTTTGACATGTCATCCGCTTTGCGTCTTTCGATCATCATGGTGTTCGTGTTCGCGACCGTTGCGCTCGGGCTCGTCGGCTACAACATGAACCTGCCGAAAGAACAGGCCCCGGTCGCCAAGATCACGGAAAGCGTTCCGGCGCCTCCCCCTGTCGGGTATTTTGTCGCGGTTCACCCGCTCCCAAGAGGGACACTGGTCCGCGATGAGGATTTCGCAGTGCGCTCGGTGCCGACGTCGGATGGCGTTCCTGCCGGCGCAATTATGGACACCCCCGACGCCAGGATCGGACTTCGCGGATCTCTGGTTCGCAACTTCCTCGACACCGGCAATCCCGTCACGTCCAAGGACATCTTGCGTCCGCGCGAACGGGGCTTTCTCGCTAGCGTCCTGGCTCCGGATAGCCGCGCCGTCAGCATCAACGTTGATGCCGCCTCTGGTGTCTCGGGCCTGATCTGGCCGGGCGACTATGTGGATGTCGTATTGACCCAGCAGCCATCGACGACAAATGGCGAGAAGCAGGATCCGGATCACCAGCATGGCGCGCTGAGCGAAACCGTCGCTCACAATGTTCGAATTGTCGCGATCGATCAGGAGATCGTGCAGGGCGGCTCCGCCAGCAACGCCACGGCCGGCAAGGTCGCGCGCACCGTATCGCTGCAGCTTGCGCCCGAGCAGGTCAAGAAAGTCGTCATCGCAGGGCAGCTCGGAAAGCTCTCCCTCGCCGTGCGGTCCGCGGTCGATCGGCAGGATATGGGGGAGACGGACGCGACGGTCGTGATTTATGCACGCAACAACAGCACGAAATACTCAGTCAGGAAGGACGATGCGGGGAACACGCGCACGGCGTCGATTGGCGGCGCGTCGCCGGCAAGCGCTCCGTCAACGTCGATCGTTTCGGCCGAATCGTCGCGTCGGTAGGGGAGGCAGTGGTGATCGCTAACATCGCAGTAGTCAGTTCGCCTGAAGAAGCGGCGTCCGTTGTAACGCGCAACCGGATCGTCTGTTTCGTCAATGACGAGCTCAGCGCAGCGGCTCTGCGCAAAGGGCTCGAGGGCAGCAATCTGTCGATCCGGCGCGGCACGATCCGCAACGCGATAAAGATGCTCGAGACCGACACCGAACTATTCGCGTTGGTGACCGACATCAGCGGGATCGATGATCCATTTACCGAACTGGAGAGGCTGGCCGGCGTCTGCCCGCCCGACGTCCGGGTGGCTCTGATCGGCGAGAGCAGGGAGATCACCTTCTACCGCGAGCTCATGGAAATCGGGTTGACGGAGTATCTGCCGAGACCGCTGACGCGTGATATGGTCTTGGACCAGCTCCGCCCGAAGCTGCTTGGCGATGTGGCGCCCGGTCCGACCGATCGTGGCGGGCATGTGGTCTCGATCTGCGGTGCGCAGGGGGGCGCCGGCGCAACGAGCATCGCCATCAATCTCGCGCTGCAACTGGCCGACACCACCAAGGCCAAGGTCGCGCTGCTCGACCTTCATCTCCAAGGTGGCGAAACGGCAGTGATGCTCGGGGTCCAGCCCGGGCCAGGACTGCGCATTGCCCTGGAAAACCCGATGCGGGCGGATACCTTGTTCCTCGAACGCGCGGCAATTGACGTCAACGAGCGGGTTTGCCTGATCTCCGCCGATGAGGACCTAGATGCGCAGTTGAACATCACCGAAGCGGGCGTGCGGCACGTGCTGGGTCTGCTCCGCCAGCGGTTCAATTACATCGTTGTCGATGTGCCGGTCCCGTTCCCGCCATCGATCCATTCGGTGATCACTCTCTCCCGTCACGTGCTGGTGTTGCTCGAAGCCGAAGTCACCGGACTTCGCAACGCCCATGCACTGCGCAACGCCGTCACCAACATCGCCGGCAAGGATCGGGTCTTTACCTTGCTCAACCGCGCCGGTCGTCCCGGTGGCCTTCCCAGGGCCACGATCGTCAAAGCTTTGGGCGCAGAGCCGGACATGGTGATTCCAGATCTCGGCAAGGGCATGACCCAGGCGGTCAATCTCGGAATTCCAGCTCTCAAGCACGTATCAGGATTGCGACGTCACCTCGCTCCAATTGTCCGGGAGATCTCCGGGGTGGGTGCCGAGCGGAAGGGACGGTTGAGGAGGCTGCTCGGGCTATGAAGAAGTTTGGTCGACGCGAAGACGACACGCCAGGTCGTTTGCCCGCATTGACGCCAAGCTTGCCTGCGTCGACGTCGAGCTTGCAGGCATCTGCGCCAAGCCCGCCTGCATCTGCAAGGCACGACGAGCCCGCGATCGCGCGGCCGGTGATGCCGGCCTCGCTGCGCGAACGCGTCATCGAGCAGATCGAGCCGTCGGTGGCCGCGACTGTTTCGCGCGATGTCCTTCGGCGGCAGATCGAGGAAATCATCCACGGAATCGCCAACGAGGAGCGGCTCGAACTGTCGGGCCGCGAGCAGTTTCAGCTCGCGGACGAGATTGCGGACGACATGACCGGCTACGGGCCGCTTCGTCCGCTTCTGCTGGATCAATCGATCAACGACATCATGGTCAACGGACCGAACAATATCTATGTCGAGCGAAGCGGCAAGCTGGAACGGATCGCGGTCCGATTTCGCGACAATGATCACATCGCATCCGTCGCGCAGAAGATTGCCGCGCAAGTCGGCCGGCGCATCGACGAATCCAGCCCGATGGTGGATTGCCGCCTGCCGGACGGCAGCCGGGTCAACATCATCTTCCCGCCGCTGGCGATCCATAGCCCCTGCATATCCATCCGGAAATTTCCAAGCCGCCGTTTGGACATGGCCGGGATGGTCAAGAACGGCTCGGTGACGGCGGCGATCGGAGAACTGCTGGAGATCGCCGCGCGGGCGCGGCTCAATATCCTGGTCTCCGGCGGCACCGGTTCCGGCAAGACGACGCTGCTCAACGCCCTCAGCCAATTCATCGATCACAGCGAACGCATTGTCACCGTCGAAGATGCAGCAGAGCTGCAGCTTCAACAGCCCCACGTGATCAGCCTCGAGACGCGGCCTCCGAGCCTGGAAGGCACCGGGCAGGTGACGCAACGCGACCTGGTGTGGAACGCACTGCGGATGCGTCCTGACCGGATCGTCGTAGGCGAGGTGCGCGGCGCCGAAGCGTTCGACATGCTCCAAGCGATGAACACCGGTCATGACGGCTCGATCTCTACGGTGCATGCCAATAGCGCCCGCGACGCAATGACCCGTATCGAGAACATGGTGCAGATGGGACAGCCAAATCTGCCGCTGCGGGCGATCAGGTCTCAGATCGTTGCGGCGCTGGATATCATCGTGCAGGTCGAACGCATGCGCGATGGTCAGCGTCGCGTGATCCAGATCGCCGAGGTGATCGGGCTGGAAGGCGAGGTGATCACCACCAATGACATCGCGGCGTTCGAATACGAACACGAGGATGTTCACGGGCGGATATCGGGCACCTACAGGTCCACCCCGGCTGTCCCGAAATTCAAGAGTCGTCTTACCTATTACGGGCTCGATCGGGCCTGGGCTGAGGCTATAAGGCAGCTATAATGCTGGAATTTTTGACCACCAGTGACCTTGTGCTCCTGGTACTCGCAGCGGTCTTGACGCTGTGGCTCGACGCACGACAGCGACGCATCGATCGTCAGGTCGAGAAAGCCCTGCCTGTTTCAGATCCGGCATACCTGCCCTCAATTCGTCGGTTGGATAACGCGTCCCGCTGGCAGCTTCTCTTCCGTGTGGTCAATTACAAGGATGGGATAGCTTACGCCTGGAATCCCGCTTATGTGCTCTTTGCCGGCGTGACCGGGGCAGTTGCAATCCTTTATGCCAATAGCGTGCTGAAGTTCTCCAACTTCTACGCGTATCCAGTGGCTGCGATCGTAGCGACCATGGTGGCGCGCGGCCTGTTCGGATGGCAGCGGCATCGTCTCGCCAGTCAACTGTTCCGACAGCTCCCCGACACGATCCAGCTGGTCACAAGCACCGTTCGATCGGGGCTGCCCGTAACCGAAGCCTTTCGCACCATTGCTCGCGAGATGCCGCAACCGACGGCTGGACAGTTTGCCATCGTGTGCACCGAGGTGAGCCTGGGGCGACCTCCGGAGGAGGCGGTGGAAGCCATCTATCGGCGAACCCAGGTGACGGAATACGGGATCTTTGCGGTGACGCTTGCAGTCCAATTGAAGTCGGGTGGTAGCTTGACCGAGACCCTGCAAACACTGGGAGATACCGTGAGGCAACGTGTTGCGCTCGCTGCTCGTGCGAAGGCTCTAGCTGGCGAGGTGATCTTTTCCTCACGCGCGCTGTCAGTGTCGCCCGTCATCGTCGGTGGGCTGCTCTACGCGATTAATCCGGAAACGGTCGATCTGCTGCTCTACGATCCGACCGGAAACAGGCTCCTGGCTTACGCCGCAGCCTCGGTGATCATCGGGTCCCTCGTGATACGTTGGATGGTCAGAAGGGAAACAGCGCTATGAGTGTTGGTCTCGGTTTGGTGGCCCTCGCCATTGCACTTGCGACCGCGACCTTCGTGTTGGTCATCCACGAGATCCACATTCGCGCGTTGAACACACGGGTATCCAACGCTGTGCTGGGCCTTCCCGCCCGGCCAGCGCCTCTCCAGGACATGATCGGTTGGCTTTCGTCGCTCGGCACGCGTTATCGGCGCTTCTACTCCGCGGAAAATCTGGACCAACTCCGAACCGTCGTCCAAGCGTCGGGCTTGAATCCTCATCGAACCTTGTCGATCTGGATTGGCGTCAAGACTGTCAGCATGTTCCTGTTTCCGATCATTGCCTTGTTTGTTGCCCAGCTTCTTGGGAAGCCACTGACCGATGTGCTGATCTTCAGTCTCATCGGCGTGGTGCTCGGCATCATGGGGCCGCGGTTGATCCTGTTGGTGCTGACCCGGCGTTTCAATGCCGGCATTCGGCGAGGCACGCCGGACATGATCGACTTGCTGGTCGTCTGTAGCGAGGCGGGAATGGGGCTGGAAAGCGCGCTGGAACGCGTCGCGGAAGAAATGAAGCAGACTGAGCCTGCCATGGCCCGGGTGTTGTACGGCCTTCTCGATGATCTCCGGATATTGCCAAATCGTAGCGAGGCGTTCGAGAAACTGGCATCCACGTCGGAAGGACTTCGCCGGTTCGGCACCATGGTGAGCCAAAGCCTGCAATTCGGAACGCCACTGGGCCAGGCTCTGCGCACCATCGCGGCCGACCTCCGGCGAGAGCGTATCACCAAGCTCGAAGAACGCGCGCACAAGCTGGGCGCGAAGCTGACCATTCCGATGGTGTTGTTCATGCTTCCAGCCATGTTCATCATTTTGGGTGGAAGTCCGTTTCTGCACCTCGTGCGCACATTCTCCAACTTAGGCATGAAGTAGATCATGAGCACGGCAGTCCTGTCGAAAAACCGGTCTTACGAGTGGGTGATGCAGGTGCTCGGAAGCCTATGGTTCATGTTGCTGGCATTTTGCGTCGCCATCAGGATCGGGTCATTCGCCGAGCCCTGGCCATCGCTCCTGTCGAGCGTTTGCCTCGCGGTTTTTTATATCCTACTGGCCGCGTTGATCATGACGAGGTCGCCGGCAAAGGCGCATGCGGACGGGGCGCTGCCCAGGATCGCTGCGTTCGTCGGCTCCTACTTGCCGTGGACGATCACTTTCTTCGGCAAAACGGAGCAAGCGTTGCCGAACTTGGCGTCCACCACCTGCGTGTTGATCGGTATGATCATGATGCTCGTCACCATCCGCCACCTGGGGCGGTCGTTCAGCCTGGTGCCGCAGGCGCGTTCAGTCGTGCAAACCGGTCCCTATCGCTGGATCAAGCATCCGCTCTATTTCGCGGAAGAGATCGTGATCGTGGGCGTGGTGCTGCAATATCTGACACCGCTCACAGTGATCGTGCTGGTCCTGCATATCGGCGTCCAGGTCTGCCGAATTCTATACGAGGAAGATCTGCTTCGGCGCATGTGCCCGGAATATTCCAGTTACGAAGCGTCGCGTTGGAGATTGGTCCCTTACGTCTGGTGAGCGGCTATGCGTGGTCGAGTTGTCATTGACATCGTTCGAATGGCTCATGCCCGGAGCCGGCGTGCCAAAGCGGTAAGTGCCCGTCGTGGCGGACGCATCAGCCATCAAAGGTCGTTCGTTGCGGATCGGCGCGGCGCCGCGGCGTTCGAGATGCTGATGGTTTTCTCTTTTCTTGGCGTGAGCCTGCTTCTGCCGCTCGCCGACGTTGCGGCCGCCGGCTTTCAGTTCGTATCGGCGTGGGAAGCCGTGCGCGCCTTCGGGCAAAGGATTCAGTACGCCCCACCACAGGACGTTACCGACTGGGCGGCCTGGAAGTCTGCACTGCCGACTTCGGTTGCCGGTTATCCCATCAACAATCTTCAGGTCCTTTGCGGCGACACCATGGCTGCCTGCTCCGCAGCCAATTCTGGTTCGCCAAAGTACTATTCATACACGACGACTGTCATCTTGTCGCCCATCATCCTGACGACAGTGTTGTGTGCGAGTTCCTGTTCGTACACGCTGTCTTACGCGCAACGATTTCAATAGGAGTGGTCGATGCGTAGCTTGCTTCACTCTCGTCGTGGCTCCGCCGCCTTCGCAACCGTTCTTGCCCTGCTGCCGCTGATCGGGGTGGTCGCACTCGGGGGCGAGGCGGGGTCATGGTACGTGACCAAGCAACACGCACAGAATGCCGCCGATGCGGCTGCCGTTTCGGGGGCCATGCAGCAACTATGCTTGTCGAACGCACCCTGTGCGGTTACGCAGACTGTGGACTATCGCGCCAAGCAGGCGGCGGCAGCGAATACGTTCTGCAACGCGGGTTCGACGTCCTATCCCGGGTCCCTGTGTAGCACCAGCCTTCCGGCGGGAGTCTCTCAGACGGTCCAGATCGCTTCGCTCACGTCGTGGAACGGGACGGCCGGAACTTACGTTCAAGCCACTGTCACCCAGCAGCAGCCGGCTTACCTGGCACAAGTGCTTGGTTTAACCACCGTCACCATACCCGCGACAGCCGTGGCCTCAGTCAAGAGCGTGCTGTTTCCACCCTGCGTTCTGTCATTGACCGGCTCTATCAGTTTCCAGGGCAGTCCGAACATCGATGCGCCGAATTGCGGCATGGCCTCGAACGATCCCGCCAAGGACGCCATCAACTTCACCGGCGGCGGGATGAGCATGAACCTCGGCTCGTTGTCTTCTGTCGGCGGCTGCACGGGTACCGTATCGTTCTGTAACACGGCGTTGACGTATATGCCGGCCCCGACCAAGAATCCCTTCTCCGATCTTGATAGCGCAATCACCACGTTGTGCGGAGCGAGCCCCACGCTCCCTGCCAAATGCGGTCTAGCAAAATGCACCCCCGCAACCGTGCTCACCCCCTACACGGCTGCCAAACCATGCACGAATGATAATTTCAAGACGAAGGGGACTGACGCCTTCACGTTGGCTGCAGGCGGGGTGTACTTCATATCAGGCACTCTGACCCTCACCGGCGGCTCCTCGATCAATGGTACGGCGGGCGTGACCTTCATCCTGCTACCAGGGGCGACCATCGACACGAAGGGCGGCGGCACGCTCACCCTCGCGGGACCGTCTACGGCCCCGAGTGCGTCGTCTCTTCCATCGGCTCTCCAGTCCAGCGCGTCGTTACTGCAGTACATGGCGATGTACGATGCTTCAGCGGAGCCGGTGCAATTCGGTGGAACCAGCAACATCAACCTCACAGGAAACATCTATGCGCCGAACGCAGCGGTGACGTTTCAGGGTGATCCGAGGATCGCCGTGGGTGGCACAGGCAGTTGTGGCCAGTTGATCGCCGCGTCGGTCTCGTTCAACGGCAATGCCACCTTTGACACTACTGGGTGCCCATCGCAAACGAGGCTGCCGAAAGCCCAGTATGTTCAGTTGGTGCAGTGATGAGAAAGCTCGATCAGCGCGGCATTGGGGCGATGGAATTCTGCCTCGTCGCCCTGCCGCTTTTCCTCTTGATGTTCACCATCTTCGATCTGGGGCGTTACGCAATCACCATGCAGTCCTTGCGGGCGCTCGCGAATGCCGGTGCCCGGACCTGGATGATCAACGACTGCTACGTCAATAGCGCGCTCAGCAGAACCACACCGACCTGTACCGGTGATCCCTTACCATCCGCTGCGGCCAAACAGGCCGTCGCCCCAATGCTGTTCGCCGGCGGGCTCACGCCGACGCTGAGCACGACTTCGGGAGCCTCCGCACTTACCGTAACGGCATCGGATCCGGGCTTCAGCATGATCATGCCGATCTGGGGCACAGCGTTGAACGCGCCGAGCGCCTCCACGACCCTTCCCTTCTAGGTCCCGGGCGCGATTCGGGAATGCATCAAGCGGGTGGAGAGTGGGGCCTGCCTTTCGGACGGATTTGCCGAAAATCGACAGCAACGCGTCATGGGCAGGCGGTGGAACCCGCCCCGAAACGCTGTCGCAGGTTGGTTCCAGGCGGACCGGAAAAGTGGTGCACGCTGGCAACATCGACTCGTTTTCTATGCTGTTGCGGCACTGCGGTAAGGCTCTCTCCTTGCAACTAGACCGCATGAGGGAAATGATCTTGGTCCGCACCTTGCGGCCGGCTGAAAACGAGACGTGGCCTGGGCGGCGCGGACTGTAACGGATTTGTAGTGTGACATTTGTAAGCTCTACGACGTGGCGCGATGGAGAGCTGTTAGGGCGCCTGGGAGGTAGATTCCTGGGACGTAGATTTACGGGGATAGTCGCGGGTCGCGGCGAGGGGGAATCGAAATGGGAAGCGGTCGCATTTCGGACGGGGCAGGGCCCAGGCTTGTCGCCTCGAGCGTGATCGCACTTGGTGCAGCGCTTGCCCTTCTCAATTCCGTTGAGTGCGCAGCGGCAGCGGATCGGAAGGGCTCTACCGGCGGCGTCTTCGTCAGCGAGATGAACGACGTCCAGCGGGTCAAGGTGGTCGTCAACAAGTCCCGGACCTTCAAGGTCGATACGCCTTTTGCGACCATCGTCGCAGGCTCGCCCGACATCGTCGATGTGAAGTCGCTGAGCGACCACATGATCTATGTCCAGGGCAAGCAGACCGGCACCACCAACGTCATTCTGTTCGACAGTTCGATGAAGCAGATCGGGATCCTCGACGTCGAGGTCGTGATCGATACCGGCAATCTGCAGCAGAACATCCGGTCCAGCACGGGCATGCAGGGCGTGCGCGTCTCGGCCTCCGAGGGGCAGGTGGTGCTCAGCGGAACCGCAACCGACGCCGTTGCGGCCGAGCGGGCCATGGCGATCGCCACCAGCACGGTTGCTAAAGGAGGCGTCGTCGTCAACGCGATGAGCGTCGCGGCGCCGCAACAGGTGATGCTCGAGGTGCGCTTTCTCGAGGTCAATCGGGATGCCGGTCGCAATCTGGGCGTCAATCTTTATGCCGCGAATGCCAATGGTACAAACGTAGGGAATACAGGCCTGGGCGCGGCGACGGCAAGTCGACAGCCAATCGGTGGCATCAATGGCGCGGTCGGCTCTCCTCCGACCGGCAGCCTTCCGGTCCTCGGAACGATCGGGACGCTCGTCGGCACCGCAGGTGGTGTATCGCCTACGCCGTTCGGAAGCTTGTTGACCAGCATCATTCGGACATCCAACGGAGGCTCGGTCGACCTGCTGATCTCTGCGTTGGAAACCAAAGGATTGGCTCGCCGGCTCGCGGAGCCAAACTTGACCACGCTGTCGGGCGATGCGGCGCGTTTCCTGGCTGGCGGTGAATTCCCGGTGCCGGTGGCGTCTACGGCGGGGACCGCAGGATTGGTCCCGACGGTGACCATCGAATTCAAGAAATTCGGCGTCGAGCTGGCGTTCGTTCCTACCGTGTTGTCGCGCGGCGTGATCAACCTTCGGGTCGAGCCGTCGGTCAGCGAGCTTGATTTCTCCAATGCTGTGCAGATTGCGGGGACGGTCATTCCGGCGTTGAGCCGCCGCGACGCGCGCACCACGGTCGAGCTGCGCGACGGCCAGAGCTTTGCCATCGCCGGCTTGCTCCAGACTCGCAACCGGCAGGACGTTTCGCAGTTGCCCTGGATCGGCTCGGTGCCCGTGATCGGAAGCTTGTTCAGCAGCAAGTCGTACCAGCAGCAGGAAACGGACCTCGTCATCATCGTGACGCCGCGCCTGGTTGCGCCGGCGGCGCCCGGTCAGCAATTGGCGTCGCCGCTCGACTCGCGCCTTCCAGCCAATGATGTCGACTTCTTTCTCAATGGCCAGATGGAAGTCCGCAAGCGTTACAATGATTACGTCAATTCCGGCGGAGACGTGAAGGGCCCGTACGGCCATATCATCGCTCCCGAGCTCAGGGCGCCCGTTCCCGCGCCAGCCGCTGTCGTTACCGATCAGCCGGTCGTGAAGACCCTCAACTAGCGGAGCGAGAGATGGCCATAAGGTATCTGGTTTTATTCGCGCCCTTGCTGCTCGGGGGATGTTACGGCCTCGCCGGTCACGACGAGGTGGATCGCTACTTCCAGCGTTCTGATACCATCACGATGACCGCCGGCGATGCCAAACAGGTCAACGCCGTCACCCACACCGTCAATCCTTGGCCGCGATACGTGGGTGATCGCAGGATTGCATCCGACGCCCGTCGCGTGGGTGCCGCCGTCACGCGCTACGGCAAGACGCAACAGCCGGTGGATCAGCTTCCGGATATCTCTCCTGCGACGAAGCTGCTGGGCCAGCAGCCTCCGATCACCCAGAATGTCAACATCGACGGATTGCCGCCCGGATCGAACGCTGGCGTATCGGTGCCGGTCGGCGGCGGGCTAGGAACCAGGTGAAGAGCCGAAGGGCTTAGCGTTGGACAATTTGACCAGGATAATTCAACGAGTGCGCCGGGCCAGGCGGGGACAGGGGTTATGCGGCGCATCATCTTAATGCTGATCTATTGCTGCCTGGGGACAGCCCTTGCTGGCTGCGAGCAGACATTGCGGGAGGCTGCAATCGTGGCTCCCGTCGACCCGCCCGGCGGGGACCCCGTGCAGGAGCCGACCGACGTCAAGTACTACCCGTCGGACGAGCCTGTGCGGCTGGGCCTGGAGCATTACAATCGCGGCAGTTACGGACTCTCACAGCGCTATTTCAAGGATGCCGTCGAGAAATCACCCAAGGACGTCACTGCCTGGATTGGGCTCGCGGCGAGCTACGACAAGCTGCGTCGTTTCGACCTTGCCGACCAGGCCTATGCCCAGGCGATCCGGCTGGGAGGCGAGACGGTTCAGATCCTGAATGACCAGGGATATTCGTACATGCTGCGCGGCAATCTGAGTGCAGCCCGTCGAAAGTTTGAGAAGGCTTATTCGCTCGATCCAGGCAACCCGGTCATCGCCAATAACCTCGAGCTTCTCAACGGCAGCCGGCGCTTCATCGAAAGACCGCCAAACAATCAGCCTTAAGGGGGCGATCGGCTCCTGCGATCGCGGCCAGTTCTCGTCAATTTGGCCCAATCACAGCGTCAGCTTGACGGCTGCCGCTGCGGACGATGACAACAACGCCATCGCGAACGGTAAATCGCGCGCCGAGCAGTTTCCGCACCTTGTCCGTGATCGCAGAGGCAAAGGGAACGGTTTCTCCCACGACGGGATCGCCGACCTTTATCGTCTCAGTCGCGGGGCCGGCAGCAGGTGCAGGCTTGATATAGTCCCGGACAAACTGAATCTCTTCACGTGACAGGATGAGCGGCGCCTGGCCAGGTTGGGTCTCCAACGGCGGCTTGGGTGTTCCACTGCTTGCCTTTTCGCGTATCTCAATGGCGCTTGCGATCTGATCGAGCCTGGCTACGCGTAGCTTGAGCGCGATGATATCACGTTGCAGTGTTGCGATCTCCAATTTGCGCGCGTTGACCTGCATGAAGACAATGATTACGCAGACGCCACTCACGACCAAGCCGACGCTCAGCAGTGCGATCAACCACCGCTCCAAGTTTCCCATCGACCCTCCGGTCGTCCGGGGGAGTTGATCGCGCTGGAGATGGCGTCGCCAGATGCGACCTGCTCGGTCGATCCAATTGGTAGAGCCCGTTACGCCGGTCGCCGCCTGGCCCGACCCAAAATGCGCGGGCGACGAGGCGGCTTCCTCTCGGGCCGCGTCAACCAACGACGCCGCGTCGACTTGCTCAAGCCCTAGGTTCTCAGGGACGCGATCCGCCGTCGTCAGACGATCGGCAGGGTGGAAGGGATCCATCTGCTCATCGAGCCTGCCCATCTCCGCTCTCATGCAGCCATCCATCAACTTCAGCAGTTCCGCCGACGCGGCTAGAATAGGGTATCCGAGGATCCGATCAATCGGAACGGAAAAGGCTCCAAGCCGCCGCGTGAACTGCTCTAAGGGCAGCTTCAAGAGATAGGGCACCAACTAGAAGCCGGGTCGGTTAGTCACGGCTTTCGGTCTTGCCGCCGAACACCGCGCCCCACTCCCGCTCGATCAGATGTGCCGCGCTCGTCGTCAGGCCCGCCAGCGGCGCGATCTTCCCTTCGAGGCCATCGCCTGCTGGCTCCCCTGCGTAACGCGGGAGTCCGAAAGGCAATTTCGACCGACCGAATGCCTCGGCGCGGCTTCTTCTCCAGATTTGCTTCCTTCGACCCGTTCAGGGAATCGAGATTGACACAAATGAAGACGGGAAGCATGATACAACAATAAGGTATATATTCAACAATATTGAATTCATGGAGAGGGAGGAAAAAAGAGATGCCCCTTGGTGCCATCAGCAGCGTCTACACGGTCGTCAATGACATGGATCGCATGCAGGCCTTCTACGCCGAGGCGCTGGAGCTGCCGCTGTCGTTTCGCGATCACGACAGATGGTGCCAGTTCAAGGCCGGGCCGCTTGCGTTTGCACTGAGTTCAGCAGCTGAGGCGGCGAAGGACGCGTGCGGCAGCGTGATCGTGTTCGACGCGGCCGACCTTGCGTCCGTTGCAGCAAGGATCGAGCGGCTCGGTGGCCGGCATCTGGCAAGCCGCGACATGGGCGCGCACGGCAGCGTCGCAACCTTCGCCGACCCCGAAGGCAATCTGTTTCAGCTTCACGTTCGGCCCGGCCCCTCGGCCTGACTCGGCCTGCGCACATCAATCCAACGAGGAGATCAATCATGAAATTCGGCGTCTTCGACCAGAATGACCGTTCCGGCCTTCCGCTGGCGGAGCAGTACGAGAACCGGCTTCAGCTCGCCGAGCTCTACGATCGTCTCGGCTTCCATTGCTTCCACATGAGCGAGCATCACGGCACGCCCCTGAGCACGACGCCGTCGCCCAGCGTGTGGATGGCCGCGCTGTCGCAGCGCACCGAGAGGCTGAGGCTATGTCCGCTCGTCTATCTGCTGCCGACCTACAACCCGGCGCGCCTCTACGAAGAGATCTGCATGCTCGATCATCTGAGCTGTGGCCGGTTCGAGTTCGGAATCGGGCGCGGCGCCTCACCGCACGAGCTCGACGCAATCGGGATCGACTCCGCGAAGGCGGCGAAGATGTATGCGGAGGCCTTTGAGACGATCCAGCGCTGCTTTACGCAGGATTCCGTCACGACGACGGGCGAGTTCTGGAGCCTGAATGATTATACGGTGGAAATGAAGCCGCTGCAGCGGCCGCGTCCGCCGATGTGGTACGCGGTTGGCTCGCCCGATTCCGTGGTTTGGCCGGCGCGCAACGGCGTGAACGTGGTCTGCGGCGGGCAGGTCTCGCGCGTGCGTGCGATTTCGGACCGCTATCGCGAGGAAATGGCCACGGCTGGCTTGCAAGACAGCTCGCCGCTCATCGGCGTCAATCGCTACATCATCGTCGGCGAGACCGACCGCGAGGCCCATGAGCTCGGTCGGAAGGCCTGGCCGACATTCTACGAGAATTTCATCAAGCTCTGGCGCAAGCACGGCACGCAGCCCGTGAATGCGAAGCTGCCGCCCGCGTTCGACCAACTCGTCGAATCCGGCCATGCGATTGCCGGCTCGGCCCGGACGGTGACGCAAATTCTGTCCGACCAGGTCGCGTCGGGTGGACTGAACTATGTGATCGGAAGCTTCATGTTCGGGACCATGCCGCACGCGGAGGCCGCGGCCTCGATCCGCCGCTTCGCCGAGCATGTCATGCCGGCGGTGGAAGCGGCCGAAGCAGTTGCCGCGTAAACGCAAAGAACGGATGAACGCTGAGGAGGTGGAAATGCCCGATGCTCCCTCGTTCGACAGCCGCGACCTCAGGCGCGTGCTCGGAAGCTTCGTCACGGGCGTGACCGTGGTCACGACGGTCGATGACGCCGGCCAATTCCATGGCGTGACGGCCAATTCGTTCAGCTCGGTGTCGCTCGATCCGCCGCTGGTGCTCTGGAGCCAGGCAGTGAAGAGCGGCAGTCATCCGGCCTTCTTTGAGGCCGAGCGCTTTGCCGTGAATATCCTGGCCGAGGACCAGATCGAGCTGTCGAAGCGGTTTGCGAAATCCTCGCATGCCAAGTTCGCCGGCATCGAGGTCGATCTCGGCGCCGGCGGCGTGCCGCTGCTTCGCGATTGCAGCGCCCGGCTGCAATGTCGGGTCGTGTCCCGGGTGCCGGGCGGCGACCACACGATCTATGTCGGTGAGGTCGTCGCGATCGACCAAGCCGAGCGGAAGCCGCTCGTCTTCGGCAATGGCCGGTATCTGCTGGCGGATCCGCATGATCTGGCCGACAGCACGTTGTCGTCCGATTGCAAGCAGGTCCAGCTCTCGGCGATGCGGCTCGGCATGCGTGCGATCGAGCGTCTGGTCAGGCGGTTCGACGAGACGATGGCGCTCGCCGTCTGGGGCGCCCACGGTCCGACCATCACCCATTGGGAGCCGGCATCCGCTCCGGTGAGCGAAGCGCTTCCCGTGGGGTTGATCCTCCCGGTTACATCGACGGCGACTGGTCTGGCCTTCGCTGCGTACCTTCCTCCTGAAGCAATTGCTGAGACGGCCTTGCCGGGTCAGGACCTGGCGACTTCGGAGGGCGATTGGCACGAACGCCTCGCGGAGGTGCGCCGCCAGGGCCTCGCCAGGCAGGGGCTGGAGACCTTCTATCGCAGCGAGACGGTCATCAACGCCCTCAGCGCGCCCGCGCTCGATGCGGATGGCCGCGCGATGCTGGCGCTGACCGCAGTGGGTGAGGCGGGCCGATTCCGCGCCGACCTCGACGGCGCATTCGCCCGCGCCTTGCGCGACACGGCGAAGGGCCTGTCGCACCGGCTTGGCTACGAAGCTGACCGTTCTGCCGAGCCCGCCAGACGGCTCGATCTCGCCGTTGGGGCTTGAGCGATGGCTGATTTGTCTCCGGCCGATGCCGAGTTCCTCGGGCAGGATTTGCCGGCCCTCGCCCGGGTCGATGTTGCGTCATCGATCTATTCCGGGCAGCAGGGCCAGATCGAATATCGCGCCGCCGGAAATCCGAGCAATGCTGCGGTGCTGATGCTGCACGGGCTGGGCTCCAGTTCGGCAGGATACCGCGCCCAGTTCGCCGGGCTGTCGCGCGATTTCCACGTGATCGCCTGGAACGCCCCCGGCTTCGGTGGAAGCTCACCAATCCCGGGACAGGACGCAAAGATCGACGACTACGCGAGCGCAGTGGAAGGTTTGCTGCGTGCGCTCGGCGTGCGACGGCTGGCGGCGCTGGTCGGCAGCTCCTGGGGAAGCGTTGTGGCGACGGCTTTCGCCAGACAATATCCCGCGCTGGTGGCTAGCCTTGTTCTATCGGCACCCAACACCGCCAGAGGTCATCTCGTCGGTGATACGCGTACCGCCGAGCTCAACGCCTGGCTTCGTACGGCGGACGTCAACATCCCGGTGTCGCGTGCGGCCATCGCGGACAGGCTGCTGACACCGGACACACCGGCACTGGTTCGGCAGCACGTTGAACGCCTGCGCGACGCAATGACGACCCAGGGTTGGCGACAGGCGATCCGGTCAACGTTCACCGTTTACACGCCCGACATCATCTCCGAGGTGCGCTGCCCGATCGCCATCCTCTCCGGCACGCGCGATCAGGTCGCGCCGCAGCAGGATCACGCCGAACGGCTCCTCGCCGCCGCACCTCGGGCGACATCGTATCCATTCGAGGGTTGCGGCCACATTCTCAAGCTTGAAGCTCCCTCGAAATTCAACGCGGTCGTTCGCGAGATGGCCGCTCAAGCGAAGTGAAACGGGCGCAATGACGTCAGGGAGAAGGAAACGCATGGAAACCGAACAAGAAGTCGAGCGGCCTCAACTCGGTGATTGGTGGTTGGTTGGCGTCCTGTGTCTCGTGAATGCTGTTGCGTTCATCGATCGCGCAGCACTGCCGCTCTTGGTGCAGCCGATCAAGCGCGACCTGCAGATTTCAGACACGCTGATGAGCTTACTGATCGGAGCGGCCTTCATCATCACCTACGCGGTCGGCGGATGGTTCGTCGGCATGCTGGTCGATCGGTTCCCGCGTCGGCGGGTCCTGGCCATGGGCATGACCGTGTGGGGCATCTCGACGATGCTCTGCGGCTCCGTCACCACCTATGCAGGCCTCTTTCTTGGCCGCTGCGGCGCTGGAGCAGGTGAAGCCACCTGCGGACCTTCGAGCATGTCGCTGGTCAGAGACGCCTTCCATCCCCGGTTTCGCGGGCGGGCCGTCGCGATCTGGGCCATGGGCGCGAGCATCGGCGGCGGACTGGCGCTATTGGGCGGCGGCGCAATTCTTCACTTCGTGGGGGAGAGCGGGAGCTACGTTCTACCCTTGCTGGGGATCGCCGTTCGCTCATGGCAGCTCGTGCTGATCACGTGCGGCGCGATTGCGCTACCGGTGGCCTTGCTCGTCTACACGTTCAAGGAGCCGGCGAGGCGGTCCGTCGGAACGGGTCAACCTATCGCTCTCAGGGACGCCTTCGAAGCCGTTCGCGATCGCTGGCTCGTCTTCGTCCCGCTGTTTCTGGCGAATGCCGCAACGATCATGTTGTCGGTGGCGTACTCGTCCTGGATACCGGCCTTTCTCGGGCGCGTGTGGAAGATTCCGGCCGGCGAGATCGGACTGACCTATGGTCTCATCGTCCTGTTTCTCAGCACAGCCAGCCAGTTCATCGCCGGCTTTCTCGTCGATGCCGTCTATCGCCGGTTCGGATTGCCGGCGATCCCGGCCCTGGGTGTGGGGATCTCGGCGCTGATCTTCCTTCCGGCAGTCCTTGTTCCGGTCGCGGGGTCCATCGTTGCGGTCTGGATGCTGCTCGCCGTCTTCAATCTTCTGGCCGCGAGCCTGTTCACCATCGGCACATCGACGATCGTGCATCTGTCGCCGGGAGCTGCGATCGGCAAGATCACGGCGGTTCATTTCGCCTGGGTCGGCATTACGGGAACGGCAATCGCGCCGACGCTAGTCGCCGTTGTTGCCGCGCAATTCTTCCAGGGCACTCTCGGCTCGGCTCTCTCCACCGTTGGCGGCGCGCTGGCGGCGATCGGCGGGCTCTGTCTCCTTGTCGTGCACTGGCAGTTGCGACCTGGCCATTCGGTTCCGTCGCTCGCGCGTGAGGCGGCTTAAGCGAATCCGCGTCGTGGTCGCATCAAGCTTGGTGCTATCCGGCCTGCTTGTCGCGCGGATGGCACTGAGGGCGCCGACGGCAAGGTCTCAACGCTCAGAAAGAAAGTTCGCGATTAGCACCTGCAGTCGCGTACCATCAAACAGACCGTTCATCGTGGGTTGCGCCTGCCGTGGTCCGCCGACGACTTTTTTTGGCCGTGTTGCGCTCCGGCAGAGGGGCAGCCGTCCGGCTTTGCAAGTCGGGCTGATAACCCAGTCGGATCGATAGAAGTTCGGCGTGGGTCATCACGGCGCGTGCGAGCTCGGGCACCCGTTCAGGCGTGACGCGGCGCGTCGGGCCACTCACACTGATCGCCGCGAAGACGCGACCGGTGCTGTTGCGGATAGGGGCGCCCACGCACCGCAACTCCGGTTCGTGCTCGCAGTCATCAATCGAATATCCGCGTGTCCTGATCGCGGCCAGTTCGGTCTTCAAGCGCTTCGGCTCGACGATGGTGTTCGGCGTGAAGCGGGCGAGGCCGGCGCGGATGACGCGCTCGATCACCGCCTCGCTCTGGAAGGCGAGCGCCGCCTTGCCGACGCCGGTCGAGTGACAGGGCGAGGCTTCCATCGTGATGACGGTGTTGTGGGGCCGCGCGATTTGATTGCGGCGGTTAACGAAGACCATCTGCGCACCATCGAAGATGCAGAGATGCACGTCCTCACCGCTCAGTTTGGCGAGCGTATCGACGAAGGGCGGTGCCTCGCGATAAAGCGGCAAGTTCGTGAGCGCGCTGCCGCCAAGCTCGAACAGTTTTATGCCGAGGCGGTAGCGATCGCGGCTCGCGTCCTGTTCCAGGAACCCGACGCTGCGCAGGCTGTCGACGATGCGATGAACGGTGGTGCGGGGCAGGCTGGTGCGGCGGGCGATTTCGACCACGCTGAGTTCGGGATCCGTGGAGGAAAAGGCCTCCAAGACCTCGAGCATCTTGAAGAGCGACTTCACGCTCTGTCGACTGCTGTCGACGCTAGTCATGTCGGACCTTTCGGGCGGCGCCACGATGCAATATCCAGGACGCGGACCATATCCGACTTAGACGGAATCGGGCGCGGCGGCAATGCGGCCGCGCCCATTCTCGCATGCTTACTCGGCCGCAACGAGCCTCACGCCGCCTTCGACCTCCATCAACGGCTTGAGCGCCGCCGCGATTGCCTCCTTCTGCCAAGCGGTCGGCGCCGGCATCGGCTGCCGCGGCAGGCCGCTCGGCGAGCCCTGGAGGGTGAGGGCATGCTTCACGCAAGCCGGCAGATTGTCGCCGACGATGGTGTTCCAGAACCGCAGCAGGCGCTTGTGGATCTCGAGCGCGTTGGCGTGGTCGCCACGCTGGACTGCGTTCCACAGGGCGACGCAGGCGCCTGGCACGGCGGCCGGATTGGCCGCAATCGTCCCGTGCGCACCGAGGGCGAAGGACGGGTAGAGCAGCGCATCGACCGCGGTCAGCACTACCTTGCCCGCGGGCACGTCGAGCAGCAGGTCGGCCATCAGCTTGAGATCGCCAGCGCTCTGCTTGACGCCGATCACGCCCGGCAGCTCGTTCATGATGCGCAGGAGCAGCGCGGGGCTCAGATAGTTCCAGGGCACCACGTTGTAGATGATGACCGGCTGCTTGACCGACTCCGACAGCGTCTTGAAGTGTCCGACGGTCGCATCCTCGTCCGGCTTGAAGAGATAGTGCACCGGCGTGATCTGGAGCGCGGCGACGTTGACGTGCTCGATGGCGCGGGCGCGGGCGATGGCCTCGCGGGTCGAGTTTGCGATGATGCCGGCGACGAGCGGGATCTTGCCGTTCAGCTCCTCTGCGCAGGCCTCGATCAGGCGGCGGAATTCGTCGGCGGTGAGCGTGTGACCCTCGCCGGTGCTGCCGCCGACACAGACGCCATGCACACCCTTGTCGAGCAGGAGCTTCACCTGACGGCGAAACGCCTTCTCGTCGATATCGCCGTTCTGGTCGAAGGGTGTGGTGAGGGGCGGAATGATCCCGGTGATCTTTGCTGGCATTTTTCTTCCTAATTTTTGTCCGGAATGTGAACAATTATATACGACAATATACCGTGCGGCGTCAAGCTGGAGGCCCCTCATTGGTCAATTCTGATAGTTTAAGCCGATATGGAAATATCAAACCCTCGCCAAGAATTCCCTTGACATGTGGGATAAAACGCCTCCATGATGTCCGCAATACGGACAAAAAGACGAGCGAGGCTCAGCCTTGCCAAGCGGAGGCGACGTCATGAGCGAGTTGGTAGGATCGATCGAGGCCGGCAGAGTCGCGGATCAATCGGCTGCCGCGATCACGGCGCGTCAGTCCAGCGACATCCGCAAGGTTGCGGTGGCTAGCGCCATCGGCAACATGATCGAGTATTACGACTTTACACTCTACGCGACCGCGACCGCGCTCGTGTTCAACAAGATCTTCTTCCCGAGCACCGATCCGCTGATTGGCTCGCTGCTCGCCTTCGCCACTTTCTTCGTCGGCTATTGCGCGCGCCCGCTCGGCGGCGTGCTGTTCGGTCATTTCGGCGATCGCGTGGGCCGCAAGACCGCGCTGCTCCTCACCATCCTGATCATGGGGCTCGGCACGTTCCTGATCGGACTGATGCCGACCTATGAGCAGGTCGGCGTGCTTGCTCCGATCTGTCTGATCGGGCTGCGTCTGCTTCAGGGCATCGGCATCGGTGGCGAGTACGGCGGCGGCATGACGATGACGGTCGAGCATGCGCCCGCAGACCGCCGCGGCTTCTTCTCCTCGCTGGTCCATGTCGGCGTGCCCGCCGGCTTCCTGATCCCGATCGCGCTGCTCGGAATCCTGTCGACCTCGATGAGCGAGCCCGACTTCCTGGCCTGGGGCTGGCGGATTCCGTTCCTGTTCTCGATCGTCCTCGTTGGCGTCGGCGTCTTCATCCGCTTCCGCATCGCCGAGACGCCGGCGTTCAAGCGCGTGCTGAACGAGGAGGGCGCCGCCAGCGTGCCTGTCGTCGAGGCGGTGCGCAATCATGCCGGCAACATCCTGTTCGGCATCGGCGCCAAGATCGCCGAGAGCGGGCTGTTCAACATCTATGCGGTATTCGCGATCACCTATTGCAAGACCAGACTGGGCCTTCCGAGCCAAACCATCCTGAACGGTGTTCTGGTCGGCTGCGCGCTGGAATGCGTCACGTTACCGGTGTTCGGCGCGCTGTCGGACCGGATCGGGCGCCGCGCCGTCTATGTCGGCGGCATGCTGTTCCAGGTCGTGCTCGCGCTCGTGTTCTTCCAGATGCTGAACACCGGACACACCGGGATGATCTGGCTCGCAATTGCGCTCGGTCTCGCGCTCGGCCACGGCTCGGTCTATGGCGTGCAAGGCGCCTATTTCTCGGAGCTGTTCCCGGCGCGCATCCGCTATAGCGGCCTGTCGCTGGTGCAGCAACTCGGCCCGATCCTGGGCGGCGGCCTGTCGCCGCTGATCGCGACGGCGCTGCTTGCCGCATACGGCTCGCCCTCCTGGGTCGCCCGCTACATGGCGGCCATGGCGCTGCTCTCCGCCGCCTGCGCCTTCGGTCTGCGCCCGCTGCGCGCGGGTGCCTGAGCTCACTCCTGCTTTGAAAATCACCCGACCGATCGAGGCGGGCTCGTCAAGACATCGGAGGAAATTCCATGGTCTCTCCCGTGCACCTCTCGAGGCGCAGTCTGATCAAGTCCCTCGCGCTCGCGCCGCTCGCGTAGCCCAGCTCGAGGACGCGTCACGTTTAGCCCTGTCGCCGCAGAAATCCCGTGATCGTGACCTTCTCCCAGATGCCCGCCGCGGCGAACGGATCGGCGCGGTTGAACGCTTCAACCTCAGCCCGGCCAGGGGCTTCGATCAGGAACAGGCTGCCGATCATGGTGGCACCATCGTCGGCGACCAGCGGTCCCGACATCACGATCTTGACTCGGAAGCGTGAGGTGTCGCCGAGGAAGGCCTTGTGGGCATCGTAATTGGCAAGCCGCGTCGGCAGGGCGCCGGCGCGGTCGATGGCATGGATGGCGAACAGCATGATGTCTCCGGGGTTCTCGGGGCGGCTGTCATGTCGGCCGCCCCGGTGATTGATCAGGACGAGCCGCGATTACTTCTTGCCGAGCTTGCTGGCTTCTTCGAAGGTCGGACAGGTGCGCTGCTCGAGCGGCGTGTCGAACGGCTGGTAATTGTCCTTGGTGATGACTGTCGGCTTCAGCACGATCTCGGCGATGACAGGCTGCTCGCGCAAGGCCCGGATCGCCATCATGGTGCCGATGCAGCCTTGGAAAAAGCCGTTGTAATCGCCGCTCGCGAGCAGCTTCCCGGACTTGATCGCGTCGATCGCTTCCTTGGTGCCGTTGATGCCGATTACCTGGGCTTTTCGGTTGGCGCCGTCGAGCGCTTCGATCGCGCCGACCGCCATGGCATCGTTGGCGGCGAGCACGCCGTCGATCTGCGAATTCGACTGCATCAGGTTTTCCATCACCTGGAGCGCCTGGAGCCGTTGATAATTGCCGGGCTGCGAAGCCAGCAGCTTGGCGCCCGGATTTTCCTTCAGCGCGTCATTGAAGCCGCGGACGCGGTCGACATTGGTCAACGAGCCCTTGACTCCTTCGATGATGACGATGTTGCCCTTGCCGCCCAGCGTCTTGAGCAGGAAGCGCGCGGTCTCGAGCCCCAGGCTGTAATCGTCGGCGCCGACGAAGGAGAGGAACTTGCCGCCCGCGGAACGGTCGGTGATGTTGACGACGGGGATCTTGGCCTCGTTGATCTTCTCGACGCCGGGTACCATCGCCTTGTAGTCGACAGGTGTGAACACGATGGCGCTCGGCTTTTTCACCACGACGTCCTCGATCTGGCTGAGCTGCTCGGGGATCGAATCCGGCTTGGTCGGGATGTATTGCAGCGTCTTCGCGTTCAGCGTCTTCGCCATGTTGTCGGCGCCGACCCGCACCGTCTGGAAGAACGGGTTGGTCTGGTTCTTGGTGAAGACGGCGATGGTCTCGCCGTCGGCGCGAGCCTGGGACGTCAACGCCGCCATCAGCAGCGGCAGTACCAGATAGCCGAGTTTCGATTTCATAGTGCCTCCATCCCTCATTTTGCTTGTTGGATTTCGAAATGCTCATTGCGCGCGGCGGCGGGTCTTCATGTCGAGCCAGACCGCGACGATGACGATGATGCCTGTCACCAGCGGTTGCCAGTTGGCGCTGACGGACAACAGGTTCATGCCGTTCAGCACCAGCGTCAGGATCAGCGCGCCGATGAAAGTGCCGAAAACTGTGCCGACGCCGCCGAACAGCGAGGTCCCGCCGATCAGGACGGCCGCGATCGCCGGCAGGGTCAGGCTTTCGCCGATGTCGGCCTCGGCCGAATTGAGCCGCGACAGGAAGATGATCGAGGCGAGGCCCGCCATGGTGCCGGAGACGGCATAGACGAGCAGCAGGCGTCGCGCGACTGGGATGCCGGAAAGCCGGGCTGCGACCGGATTGGCGCCGATCGCGTAGATCTCCTGGCCCCAGATCGTGCGCTGCGCAAACAGCGTCCCGATCCCGAGGAACACCAGCAGGAGATAGACCGGTATGGGAAGGCCGAACAGATAGCCGCTGCCGATCTGGCGGAAGCCCGCGGGAAAGCCGTGCAGCGTCTCGCCCGCCATATACCAGTAGGTGAGGCCGTTCAGCACCCAGAGCATGCCGTAGGTGGCGATAAAGGAGGGAATGCGGAGCGCCGTGACCATGATGCCGTTGAGCAGGCCGACGATGCCGCCGCAGGCCAGCCCGGTGAGGATTCCGAGCGCCGGCGAGCCGGTCTTGTGGATCACGGTGCCGGCAATACAGGCGGACAGCGCGACATTGGCGCCGACGGACAGATCGAGGCCGGCGGTCAGCACCACCAGCGTCAGGCCGGAGGCGATGAAGAAGGTCAGGCTTGCCTGCCGGAGCACATTAAGGATGTTGCCGAGGCTCAGGAAGGAATCGCTGAGCACGGCGAGCACCCCGCAAATCAGGAGCGCCGCGAGCAGGCGGAAGAACACCTGGATCGTGTCCTGCGACAGGAACGAGCGGGGCGACATCATCGCCTCTTTGGTGATGTCGGTCATGCGCGGCTCCTGAGGCCATCGAGGAACAGGGCAAAGATCACGAGCACGCCGACGCTGGCGACCTGCACAGAGGACGGCAGCGAGACCAGGTTCAACCCGTTGCGCAGCACGCCGACGGAGAGAACGCCGAGCAGGGTGCCGAGCAGCCAGCCATTGCCGCGCTCGAACGACGTGCCGCCGACGGCGACGGCCGCGATCGCGTCGAATTCGAGGCCAAGGCCCGCGGTCGGGTGTCCGGAGTTCATCCGCGCCGTCATCAACAGGCCGGCGATGCCGGCCATGGCGCCGCCGATCGCGTAGACCGCGATCAGCAGCTTGTTCGGCGAGAGGCCGGCATAGCGCAGCGCCTCGCGGTTGCCGCCGAGTGCGAAGATGTAGGTGCCGAAGCGGGTGTGATAGAGCAGGCCGTGGAACGCCGCATAGGTCGCTAGCGCCATCACGATCGGCACGGGCACGCCGAGCAGCGTCGCCGAATAGATGTCGCGTACGCTGTGGGGAATGCCGACCACGCTCTGGCCGTCGCTCACGATCAGCGACAGGCCCTGCGCCATGCCGAGCGTACCGAGCGTCGCGACGAAGGGCGGAATGCCAAGGATCGCGACCAGCCATCCATTGGCGACGCCGAACGCGGCGCCGACCAGCAGGCCGGCGCCGAGGCCCAGCAGCATCGACTTGGTCGCGAGCGACACGATGGCGACGCAGAGCGAGGTCAGCGTCAGCACCGCGCCCATCGACAGGTCCAGCCCTTCGGTCATGATGATCAAGGTCATCGGCAGCGCGAGCATGGTCAGGTTGGTCGACTGCACAAGCACGTTGGAGAGATTGGCGACCGAGAGGAAGCCCGGCGCGATCGCGCTGAACAGCGCGATCAGCAGCACCAGCACGATGGCGACGCCGGGAATCCGTTGCAGTGGATTGGGCTGTGAAACGACCGCGGCCTCACGCATGATGCATCCCCAGTCGCACGATGTTTTCCTCCGTCAGTTCGCTGCGTGTCAGGTGCCCGGCGATGCGCCCCTCGCGCATCACATAGGCGCGGTCGCAGACGTGGCAGATCTCGACCTGCTCGGACGAGATCATCAGGGCGGCGGCTCCTTCAGCGACGAGGCGATCGATCAGCGCAAAAATCTCGGACTTGGCGCCGACATCGATGCCGCGAGTCGGCTCGTCGAAGATGAACAGCTTCGAGCCGGCCGCGAGCCACTTGCCGATCACGACCTTCTGCTGGTTGCCGCCGGAGAGCAGGCCGACGGTCTGGCGCGCACTTGGCGTTGCAATGCGTAACTGACGAATCAGGCTGTCGGAGGTGCGCTGCGCCGAGCGCTGATCGAACAGGCCGCTCGGAAACAGCTTTTTCAATGCTGACACGACGAGGTTGTCGCTCACCGAGCGCAGCAGCGCGAGGCCTTCGCTCTTGCGGCTCTCCGGGATCAGCGCGATGCCGCGGCGGGCGGCCAGATCAGGCTCGCCGGAAATGGCTTTGCCGTCAAAGATGATCTCACCTGATGTCACGGGATCGGCGCCAAAGATGGCGCGCGCGACCTCGCTGCGACCGGAGCCGACCAGGCCGCACAGGCCGACGATCTCGCCCCGGCGCACCTCGATGTTGATGTCCGAGATGCCGGTGGGAGCGGTCAGGCCCTTGACCTCCAGCAGCACCTCGCCAGGCTTGTCGGCGAAATTCCGGGGATACGTCATGTCGACGTTGCGGCCGACCATCATGCGCACGAGCTGATCCGGCGTGACGTCGGCGGGACGGACGCCGTCGATGCGGCGGCCGTCGCGCAGCACGGTGATGCGGTCACCGAGCGCGAATACCTCGGCCATGCGGTGCGAAATGTAGACGATGGAAACGCCGTCGGCCTTCAGCCGCGCGATCAGAGCGAACAGGAGCTCGGTCTCGCGGTCGGACAGCGCGGCGGTCGGCTCGTCCATCACGAGGATGCGCGCGTTCTGGCTGATCGCCTTCGCAATCTCGACCATCTGCTGCTGCGCGACGCCGAGCTTGTCAACGGTGATGGAGGGATCGATATCGAATCCGATCGTATCGAGCACACGCTTGGCGTCGGCCAATATTCTGCGGCGGTCGATAGTGCCGGGAATCCCGCCCTTCGGTTCGCGTCCCAGGAAAATGTTCTGGGCGATGTCGAGATAGGGAACCAGCGAGAATTCCTGGAAGATCACGGCAATGCCGAGCCTCCGCGCATCGGCGGTGGACGAGATCGCGACCTTCTTGCCTTCATGGTAGAACTCGCCGGCATCGGCGCGGTAGGCGCCGCACAGCACCTTCATCAGGCTCGATTTGCCGGCGCCGTTCTCGCCCAGCAGCATGTGCACTTCGCCGGGGTAGACGGCAAAGGACACGTCATCCAGCGCCTTGACGCCAGGAAATTCCTTGCTGATGCCGCGCAGCTCGAGCAGCGGTGCAGGTGAGGTAACCTCGATCGGGACAGCGTCGCTCATGCCTTGTCGCTCATGCCTTGGCTCCGCCTGCAAAGATCTTTCCGGGGTTCATCAGACCGTCAGGATCGAGCGCCGTCTTGATCGATCGCATGACATCCACGGCCTCGCCGAGCTCATCGGCAAGATAGCCGATCTTGCCGAGCCCGATGCCGTGCTCTCCGGTGCAGGTCCCGTCCATGGCGATGGCGCGGGCGACCATGCGGGCCTGCAGCGCCATGGCGCCTTCGGCCTCCTCGGGCTTGGCTGGATCGATCAGGATCAGCATGTGGAAATTGCCGTCGCCGACATGGCCGACGATGGGCGCGGTGAAGCCGTGCTCGTCCGCATCGCGCCGCGTCTCGGTGAGGCATTGCGCCAGCCGCGAGATCGGCACGCAGACGTCGGTGATCACGGCGCGCGCGCCGGGACGCAGGCCGAGGCCGGCATAGAGCGTGTTGTCGCGGGCGTGCCAGAGCCGGCTCCGGTCTTCCTGTGCCTTCGCCCAGGCAAAGCCATGGCCACCATGGTCGGCGGCGATCGCCTGTGCGGCCTCAGCCTGCTCGGCGACGGAAGCTTCCGAGCCGTGGAATTCGAAGAACAGGGTGGGCGCCTCGCGGTAACCGAGCTTGGCGTAAGCGTTGATGCCGCGCATCATGACATCGTCGAGCAGCTCGATGCGCGCGACGGGGATCGCGGACTGTATCACGGAGATCGCTGTGTCGACGGCATCGTGCAGCGTGTCGAAGCTGCAGACAGCGGCCGAGATCGCCTGCGGCACGGGATGTACCTTCAGCGTAATCTCGGTGATGATTCCGAGCGTGCCTTCCGCGCCGACGAAGATGCGCGTCAGGTCATAGCCGGCGGCCGATTTGCGCGCGCGCTTGGCGGTGCGGATGACGCGGCCGTCGGCCAGCACCACCTCCAGCGCCATGACGTTGTCCTTCATGGTGCCATAGCGCACGGCCATGGTTCCGGATGCGCGCGTTGAGGTCATGCCGCCGATCGAGGCGTCGGCGCCGGGATCGATCGGAAAGAACAGTCCGGTATTGCGCAGCTCCGCATTGAGCTGCTTGCGGGTGATGCCGGGCTGCACCACCACGTCCATATCGCTGTCGTGCACCGCCAGCACCTTGTTCATGCGCGCGAAGTCGAAGCAGACTCCGCCGGCGACCGCGGCCGCATTGCCTTCAAGCGAGGTCCCGGCGCCGAACGGGACGATCGGCATGCCCGCGCTCGCGCACAGCTTGACGATCTCTGCGACCTCCTGCGTCGTCTCGGGGAAGACGACGATGTCGGGCGGCAAATTGCGATAGTGCGACTCGCTCTGACCGTGCTGATCCAGCACGCCGCGGGCAACGCTCGCGCGCGCACCGATCATGCCGGTGAGGCGCTCGGCCAAAATGCCCGTGCTGACCCGCGGTCCCATCCTCAGCTCCCTAGTCCTCCGATCGCGGACTCTTGCCGGTCCGCTGCGTCGTCGTCCGGCTTAAGCGGCTCTTGCGCTGCTCGCAACCTGCTTCAGGCCGAAATCATAGTTGAGATGAAAATAGTCGCTGTCCACCATGCGACCATCCGGCGCACCGCCGGCGGGATGGCGAACGAATTCGCGGATCAGGCTGTCCTTGACGCCGAACACCACGTCGGAGTCGAGATACTGGTCACCGGCAACGAACACGTGCGTGACGAGCTGCTCGAAGCCGGGGGCCGAGATCATGAAATGCACATGCGCGGGCCGCCAGGGATGACGCCCCTGGACCTCCAGCATCTCGCCGACCGGCCCGTCGTGCGGGATCGGATAGGCGGCGGGTTTGATCGACCAGAAATGGAAGCGGCCGTTGGCATCGGTGTGGAAACGCGCGCGCATTGCAAGATCGCCGATCTGATCGAGCTGCTGCACGTCGTAATAGCCGTCGTCGTCGGAATGCCAGACGTCGACGATAGCGCCTGCGAGCGGCGTTCCGTCCACGGTCGAGACCGAGCCGGTGACCAGCATCGGATCGCCTTCCATCGGCCCGGAGATATCGGCGCCGCTGTCCTTCTCCGGCGCGGCCTGCACGAAGAACGGGCCGAGCACCGTGGTCTCGGTCGCCCCCTCCGGCACCGGATGATTGATGGCGTCGACCAGCATGGAAACGCCGAGCGTATCCGACAGCAGGATGAACTCCTGGCGCTTGTCGTTACACATGTGCCCGGTGCGGGTCAGGAAATCGATGCCGAATTCCCATTCCTTCTGGGTCGGCCTGATCTCGCGCACGAAAGCGTGGAGGTGCCGCACCAGGGCTTCGCTGACCTCTTTGATGCGCGGATCGGTTGCGCCCGCGATCCGTTCCAGCACCGCTTCCGTAATCGTGTTCTCGTTAAAGTTACGCATGTGTATCTCCGCGATCAGAGTTTTGGTTCGCCGAGGCCGGACAGCCGTTCGAGATGCTTGACGGTCGCGATGAAGTCGGTGTCGCCGTCGCCCTGGGCGACCAGAGAGCCATAGGTCTCGCGCACTTGTGCGGCGAGTTGCAGTGGTACGCCGACGGCATGGCCGGCGCCCAGGATCAGGTCGAGATCCTTGGCCATCTGCTTGCAGGAGAAGGTGGACTCGAAGTCCCGCGTGCGCAGCGGTGCGGTCTTGTACTTCACCATGGGAGAAGCGACCGCGCTGTCGTCGAGCACCTTCAAAATGTCCTGCCAGGCGATGCCGCCCTTGCGGGCCAGCGCCAGGCTCTCGGCCATCATCGCGGCCGACACCGCGATCATCAGATTGACCGAAAGCTTTGCATAGCGTGCTTCCTCGGCGGGGCCGAGATAGGTCTGCGCGCGGGTGAAGGCGGCTAACAGCGATTTTGCGTTTTCGAACGCGTCCCTCGGCCCCGAGACGAAGCAGGTAAGGGCACCGGTATGAACGATGCTGGCATTGCCGGAGACCGGCGCACGCAAGTATGCGATGCCGCGGGCCTGCGCGGCTGCCGCAACTTCGGTCGAGGTCTCGACGCTCACGGTGCTGGTCTCGATCAGAACGGTGTTGTGCGCCATCGCGGCGATCAGGCCGGTAGGGCCGAGCAGCGCGCCGCCCAGGGCGGCGTCATCGGGAAGGGAGGTGACGACGGCGGCCTTGCCGCTGACGGCATCAGTGGGCGAGGCCGCAATCGCAATGCCTTGCCCGCGAGCCTCATCGATCCGCGCCGCGCTCCGGTCGAAGGCAGTGACGACGTAGCCGGCCTTGGCGACGAGCACCGATATGGGCAGGCCCATTTTGCCGATCCCGATGAAAGCGACGTTCTTCGACGTGTCTGTCATTGTTGTTGTCCATTGGCGCCTTCAGGCGGCGCGTCCCTGTCGCTCGATGTCCTCAACGAGCCGCCGGCCGGATTGCGTCAGCAGTTCCTTCTTCGCCTCCAGCCCCTCGACCAGCAGCCGGCCGTTCCGCTTCTTCCAGGCACCGCCGATCATCACAGCCTCGATATTGGCGAGGCTTGTCTGCATCACCACAGTGGCGACGGGATCGTGCACCGGGACAAGATTGAGGTCGGAGGCATCGATGACAACGAGGTCGGCGAGCTTGCCCGGCGTCAGCGAGCCGATCTGGTGCTCGCGACCGAGCATGCGGGCGCCCTCGATCGTGATCCAGCGCAGCGCCTCGCGCGCGGGGATCGTGGTCGTTGCCGGAATGGTGCCGCTCGCTGTGCGCGCCTGCGCATTGTCGAGCGCCCGCTGCATCGACAGCGCGACGCGCGCGGCGGAGAAGAGATCGCCGGCCAGCACCGATTCAAGGTCAATGCCAATGGTCGGACGAACACCGCGTTTGAGCAGTCGCCCGGTGATCGGAAAGCCGTGGCCCTGGATCATTTCGTTTTCGGGCGTGACCGAGAAGGACACGCCGAGATCGACCATTCGATCCAACAACGCGCCGGGCAGATCATTGCCATGGACGATGTTGACGCCGGGGCCGACGAGACCGGCCTCGATCAGCTTCTCCCAGCCGCCTGGCGTCTTGGCCGGGCCGCCACCCTGATGCATCGATGCGATCAGCTTCAGCTCCCGCGCCAGGCGGAAATCGTGCATGGCGACGTCGAGCGTCGAATAATGCGGTCCGAGAACGGCGAGCCCCAGTGTGACGAGGCCGTCGCGGTCGGCAAGTGGGCCTGCGAGCAGCCGCTCGACCTCGCGGCGCGGATGCGGCACTTCCGAGAAGTGCGGTTCGCCCCGCTTCGGCTCGGGTTTCGGCGAGCCATGGAAGAACGCCGCGCGGATGCCGCTCTCGATCAGGCCGCGCACGGCAGCATCGGTGTGATCGGGCGTTGGATTGTTGTGACACCAGTCGACCAGCGTGGTGGTGCCGCAATTGATCTGGTTCAGGGCACCGACGAGCGTGGCGATGTAAATGTCGTCGGGCCTGAACACGGTCGCGAGCCCGGCATGCATGCGGCGGAAATATTCCAGCAGCGTCCAGTTCGCGGCAAAGCCGCGCAAGCCCGTCTGCCAGGTGTGCATATGCGCGTTGATCAGGCCGGGGACGACGATGCGGCCCTTGCCGTCGAGGATCTCCATGTCGGCCGCGACGTCGATCGATGGCCGCACGTCGGCGATACGGTTGCCCTCGACCAGCACGTCGCCGCTGCCGAGGTCGCCGATCACGCCATCCATGCTGATGACGGTGGCCGATCTGATTAGCGTGCGCCGCATCGCGTTACGCCGCCGCTTTGGCCGCGCCCGGCGGCTCGCCGGCCCAGGCGCGTGCGATCAGGTCGCGGATGGCATTGCGCTCGAGCGGGCGCGGATTCCAATAGGCGTTTGTGACGGCGAGATCGGCGGCCTTGTCGATGCCGCTTTCGGGCATGCCGACATCGCGTAGCGCCAGCTTCGCGCCCAGCCCCTTGGCGAGTTCGTAGAGCCCCTGCGATGCATCGGCCGCACCGATCGCGCGCGAGATCCGCGCCATCGCGGCGGGCGCGGCCGGCGCGTTGTAGGCAAGTGCATGCGGCAGCACGATGGTGTGGGTCTCGGCGTGCGGCAGGTCGAAGGTTCCGCCGAGCGTATGGCAGAGCTTGTGGTGCAGCGCCATGCCGACGGTGCCGAGGCAGACGCCGCATAGCCAAGCCCCGTAGAGCGCTTCGGTGCGGGCCTCGCGGTCGTCGGTTTTCGCAGCGATTGCCGGCAGGGCGCGCGCCAGCGCGCGGATGCCTTCTTCCGCCATCAGCGATGTCACAGGGTTGGTGTCGCGGGCATAGAGCGCCTCGGCCGCATGGGCAATCGCGTTGATGCCTGATGTCGCGGCCAGGCTCGCCGGCAGCGTCAGGGTTAGATCGACATCGTAGATCACGGTCTCCGGCAGGACCGCCGCGTCGCGCACCGTGGTCTTCAGGCCGTTGTCGGTCTGGCCGACGATCGGCGTCATCTCCGAGCCGGCATAGGTGGTGGGGATACAGAGCTGGTTTACGCCGGTACGCAAGGCCATCGCCTTGCCAAGGCCGGTGGTCGAGCCGCCGCCCAGCGAGACGACACAGTCGGCCTCGCACGCCTTCATCGCCACGAGCGCACGCTCGGTGACCTCGACCGGGGTGTGCATGGTGGCGCCGGGAAAGATGCCGGCAAAGAGCGGGCCGAGCGCTGTCCCCAGGCTCTTGCCTTGGGCCTCCTGCTGCGGCGTCGTCAGCACCAGCGCGCGCTTGCCGCCGAGCCGCTCGACCTCGGCCTTTGCTTGAGCCAACGTTCCGCTGCCGAACACGACGCGGCAGGGCAGGTTTTCAAAGGTGAACGAACCGATCATGCGCCGGTCTCTTTGATGGGATAATCGACCTGGAAGCGCCCGATCCGCAAGTCGCCAAGCGCCTCGCGCACGCGCAAATGTTCGGGGTGATTGGCGTAGGCGCTGAGCGCCGCCTGGTCTGTGAACTCGGAGAACAGCACTACGTCGCAGGCGTAGTCGACGGCGCTGACATCAATGCCGACTTCGATGTGGGAGAGGCCGTCGATCCGGCCCTTGAGGCCCTCGAACAGGGCCTTGACCTTCATCCGGGCGGCAGCGCGCTCCTCTGGGGTCTCCCCACGTAGCCGCCACATCACGATGTGCCTGATCGGGCCCGACATTTCCCTGTTTCCTCGCCTGTCATTCTGCTTGTGTTCTGGGCATTTTGACTTGCGAGGGACGGAAATAAAGATCAATAATTGCAAGTCTCTTTTCCTATTTGCGAAAAAATGGACCGCCTGCTCCAACTGGAGGTGTTTTCCAAAACCGCCGAGCTCGGCAGCCTGTCCAAGGCTGCCGAGGCGCTGCGCATGTCGAACGCGGCCGCGAGCCGCCATCTCAGCGCGCTCGAGGAGCGCCTCGCCGTTCGCCTGATCGAGCGCAATACGCGCCGGTTGTGGTTGACGGAGGCGGGGCAGGAATTGTTGGAGCGATCCAACCGGGTCTTGAGCGAATTGGCGGAAGCCGAGGCCACGGTCAGCGATCGCGCGCTGTCGCCGCAAGGCACGCTGCGCGTCACAAGCTCGCTGTCCTTCGCGGTGATCTATCTCGCGCCGATGCTGCCGACCTTCCGCGCGCGCTATCCGAAGCTCAATCTCCAGATCACGACCGCGAACCGCTATCCTGATTTCATCGAGGCCGGCATCGACGTGGCGATCCGCACGCGCGAGCAGGAGCCGGATTCGAACATCATCGTCCGCCGCATCGGCCGGATGCGGCGCGTGCTCGCGGCCGCGCCTTCCTACCTTGCAAGCTGCGGTGCGCCGGAGCAGCCGGCCGATCTCGCGCGCCACGACATGCTGGTCTACAATCTCGCCAGCGATCCCTATTCGCTGCGCCTGCGCAAAGGCCACGGCGCGCAGACGGTTCGCATCACGCCGACACTCGACAGCAATGATGGTCAGGTCATCCGCGGCGCGGCGCTGGCTGGCCTCGGCATCCTCATTCAGCCGCTCTACATCGTTCAGAGCGACATCGCAGCCGGCCGCCTTGTCCCTCTCCTGATCGACTGGGAACTGCCTCTGCTCACCATGAACATCGCCTATCAGAACCGCGCCGGGCTGCCTGCCAAGATCAGGGTGTTTTCTGACTTTCTGGTCGGCTACATCCGCGAGCATTCCGAGCCTGGGATCTGGATCGAGGCATAGTAGGCGCCAGGGCCGCGAGCTTCGCATCCGAATCGCGAGCGAGTGGTCGACGACCCGCTGACCCGATGCGATCGCTGCTGCCTTCATGGGCCGCGTGCCGTGATGACGTGCAGAGTGTTGAGCCATTAGTGGCGCTTATGTCGCGAATTTTTACTTCCAATTTTACTTCGCAAATTCCCGCCCCTAGCCTCGCGCGTGGATCACATCCGCAGCCGATCAATGGCGATCGGTGCGAGCGTTCATCGTAACCAACGAGGGTTGCCATGTCTGATGAGACGAAGGGGACGTTCACTTCCGATCCGGCGGGAACGGGGGCCAAAACGGGGGTCAAGGCGAACGTCAAGTCTGCGAAAAAGCTGAGCCGACGCACGCTGTTAAAGGGTGCGGCTGCAGTTGCGGGCGCAGCCGCGGGGTCGGACGCGATCCGCGGATTCCCGACCATCTGGGCGCAGGAGATCAAGGACATTGAGCTGCGCCATGTCGGCGTCTCCTATTCGGTGGTGAAGGCGATCGGCGACCAGGCCGCCAAGGATCTCGGCTTCAAGGTGACGATGCAGAATCTCGACACCTCGGCCGCCATCAACCGCTTCATAAGCCAGCCTAATACGGTCGACATCGCCGATCTCGAGGGCTGGCAGGCCAAGCTCGCCGCCAAGCGTGCCGTCATCCAGGGCATCGAGGTCAAGAAGATCAAGGAATTCGACAACATCCTGCCGATCTTCACCAAGGGCGAGATCGACGGCCACAAGATTCCGCGCCAGGGCATCTCGCCCTATGAGGCCATGTATATCGCCAAGCCTGATGCGACCGACCTGAACGACGGCGTCACCGAATGGGCGACCTTCCTGCCACAGGTCTACAACGCCGACTCCATCGGCTATCGCCCCGACCTCGTCGGCCACGAAGTGACCGAGTGGAAGGACCTGATCGATCCTAAATTCAAGGGCAAGGCCGCGATCCTCGACGTGCCCGCGATCGGCATCATGGACGCCGCGCTCTGCTTCGAGAGTGCCGGGCTGATCAAGTACGGCAACAAGGGCAACATGACCAAGGAGGAGATCGACTTCACCTGCAACAAGCTGATCGAGCTGAAGAAGCAGGGCCAGTTCCGCGCGACCTGGACCACCTTCGACCAGTCGGTGCAGCTGATGGCCGCGGGCGAGGTGGTGATCCAGTCGATGTGGTCGCCGGCAGTCGCCGCGGTGCGCGTCAAGGAAATCCCCTGCGTCTACGCGCCCGTGAACGTCAAGAACGGCAAGGAAGGCTATCGCGGCTGGTGCAACGGCATGGGCCTGATGAAGCACCTTTCCGGCAAGAAGCTCGACGCCGCCTACGAATATCTCAACTGGTATCTGTCCGGCTGGCAGGGCGGCTTCGTCGCACGCTACGGCTATTACAGTCCGGTGCCGTCGACCGCGAAGAAATTCCTCACGCCGGCCGAATGGGCGTTCTGGTACGAGGGCCAGCCCGCACCTGAAGTCGTCAATGATCCCTACGGTGTTGCGATGGAGAAGGTCGGCACCAAGCGTGACGGCGGCTCGTTCCTCGACCGCGTCAAGAACATCTCGTGCTGGAACACGCTGATGGACGAGGCGGCTTACATGAACAAGCGCTGGAACGACTTCAAAGTGGCCTGAAACCTGCTTCCCCTGACGTAAGCGAGAGCCGGCGCGGCGACGCGCCGGCGACAAGGACCGAAGGCGTTTGTCGAGATGCAGCCCAGTCAAACCCCATCACGCGCCAATCTCGCCGGCTGGCTTTATGTGTCGCCGCTGGTCCTGGTGCTCGTGCCGTTCTTCGTCGCGCCGATCCTGGTCGTGCTGGCCGCGAGCTTCTTTGCCACCGATGGGTTTGGCGGGCTGACGCCCGGCTTCACGCTGGCAAGCTATGTCGAGGTGCTGCATTCGGCGCTGACGCTGAAGTTGTATCTGGCGACCATCAAGTTCACGGTGCTGACCTGGATATTCACGCTGCTCATCGGCTTCTTCGTCGCCTATTTCCTGGTGTTTCACGTCCGCAACCAGTTGCTGGCGATCGGCCTGTTCCTGCTCTGCACCGTGCCGTTCTGGACCTCGAACATCATCCGAATGATTTCCTGGATCCCGCTGCTCGGCAAGGAAGGCCTGATCAACCAGGTGCTGCTCGCCATGGGCGTGATCCGTCAGCCGCTGGAAATTCTGCTGTTCTCCGACCTCGCTGTCGTCATTGCCTATGTCCATCAGCTCACGATCTTCATGATCGTGCCGATCTTCAATTCCATGGCGCGGATCGACAAGAAGCTGATCGAGGCCGCGATCGACGCGGGTGCCAGCCGCCTCGACATCATGCGCCTGATCGTGGTGCCGATGTCCAAGAGCGGCATCGCGCTCGGCACCATCTTCGTGGTCTCGATCGTGATGGGCGACTTCTTCGTGGTCAAGGTGATGTCCGGCGGCGGCTCGGCTTCCGTGGTCAGCGCGTTCTATGAGGACGTCGGCGTGCTGCAATATCCGACCGCAGCGGCGAGCGCCGTGCTGTTGACACTGGTGCTGGTTGCGATCGTCTCGCTGATCCTGCGCACCGTCGACATCAGGCAGGAGATCACGCGATGAGCGCGATTCTTGCCGACATGCCCAAGACCGAGACCTCCAAGACGGTGGTGCCGGCATCGACCAAGGCCATTGCGCCGAGCAAGGGCGGCCGTCCCTGGACCTTCTACGTGCTGGCGACGCTGTTCGCGGCCTACGTGTTCGCGCTCTACGGCCCGATGTTCTGCATCTACATCCTGTCGTTCCAGGACATCCGCGGCGGCCTCGTGTTCCCGATGAAGGGACAATCGCTGCACTGGTTCGTCGATCTCTTCACCCAGGTGCGGACCGGAGACGTCAAAGGCTCTTTCGACCGCTCTATCAAGCTCGCGGTCATCGTCACCATCATCACGGTGGTGGTGTCGTTCCTTGCCGGTCTCGGCTTTCGCAAGCGCTTCCGCGGCGACACCGTCGTCTTCTACGTGATGATCGGCAGCCTGGTGGCGCCCGGCCTCGTGCTCGGCCTCGGCACGGGTCTGTTGTTCCAGGCCTTGGGGCTGAACGCGAGCTGGTACACCTCGGCGCTCGGCGCGCAACTGTCCTGGACGCTGCCGTTCGGGGTGCTGGTGATGTTCGCGGTGATGTCGCGCTTCAACCATGTCTGGGAGGAGGCGGCCTATGATCTCGGCGCCAGCCGCTGGCAGTCGGTCTGGCTGGTGATGATCCCCGTGCTGGCGCCCGGCCTCGTCGCGGTGGCCTTGTTCGGCTTCACGCTGTCCTACGACGAATTCGCACGCAGTCTCCAGACCGCGGGCTCGCTGAACACGCTGCCGCTGGAGATCTGGAGCATGACGCTGAACGTCACCTCGCCCTCGCTCTACGCGCTGGGCACGGTGACCACAATCGTCTCCTTCATCGTCATCGGTGCAAGCCTCGGCACCATCGTACTGATCCAGAAGAAGCGCGGCAGCCGGGCAAAGGGTTAGGAATGAAGAACGATCGCGGCGATATCGAACTGGCCGGTGTCTGCAAGAGCTTTGACGGCGTGACTAACGTGGTCGACGGCGTCAATCTCAGGATCGACGACGGTGCCTATTGTTGCTTCATCGGCCCGTCCGGCTGCGGCAAGACCACGATCCTGCGCATGATTGCCGGCCACGAGGACCCCACAGCCGGCGAGATCGTGATCGGCGGCCAGAACGTTGTGGGGCTCGCGCCGGTGCAGCGCCGTACTGCGATGATGTTCCAGTCCTACGCCCTGTTCCCGCATCTGACCGTGCGCGAGAACATCGCCTTTGCCTTGCGTGTCCGCGGCCAGTCCAAGGCCGATCGCCTGCGCGCCGCCGATGCCATGATCGAAAAGGTACGGCTGACGCAGTTCGCCGATCGTCTGCCGGCGCAGCTCTCCGGCGGCCAGCAGCAGCGTGTTGCGCTGGCGCGCGCTGCCATCACCGAGCCGCGCGTGCTGCTGCTGGATGAGCCGCTCTCCGCGCTCGACGAGCAACTCCGCGTTCAGATGCGCCAGGAGCTCAGGCGGATGCAGCAGGAGCTCGGCATCACCTTCATCCACGTCACACACACCCAGCTCGAGGCGATCGCGCTTGCCGACCTCGTGGTGGTGATGGAGCAGGGCAAGATCAAGCAGGCGGGTGCCGCGCGCGACGTCTATGCCCATCCGCACGACCGCTATGTCGCCGAGTTCATGGGTGGCCAGAATGTGCTGTCGGGCCGGGTCGAGAAGGTCAACGGTGCAAGCTTCACGCTCGCGGCACCTTCCGGCATCGAGGTGCCGCTCCAGGCACGACCCACCGTCAACGTCGGCGACCAGGTCGATATCGCAGTGCGCCGCGACGATGTCGCACTTGTCAGGCCGGGCAGGGACTTGCCATCAGGCTATACCACGTCCCTGCCGAGCCGCGTGCTCGCGATCGAATACCAGGGCTATTTCGTCAAGGTCATGCTCGACACCGTGCCCGATGACGAGTTCGTCGCCTACGTGCCGGAAAAGACCTTCTTCGCAGATCCCTTCACCGTCGGCGATGTCGTCATGGCCACATGGGCCACCGGCAGCGCGTTGCCACTTGCCTAAAGCCCCGTCGCGCACAGGAGTATGACCGTGCAGATATCCTTCACCCTCAACGGCCGGCCAACCACTGTCGATGTCGAGCCGGCAACGCTCGTTGCCGAGCTGCTGCGTGAACAGCTCAATCTCACGGGCACCCATATCGGCTGCGATACCAGCCAGTGCGGCGCCTGTGTGGTCCATCTCGATGGGCTTCCGGTGAAGAGCTGCACGCTGCTGGCGCCCGCGCTCGACGGCGCGACGCTGCTCACCATCGAGGGCCTGCAAGGTGCGCCCGGCTCGAACCAGATGCATCCGATGCAGGAGGCATTCCGCGAGCATCACGGTCTGCAATGCGGCTTCTGTACGCCGGGCATGTTGATGACGGCGGTCGCACTCGCGACCGAGAAGCCTGATCTGACCGAGGCCGACGTCCGCCATGGCCTTGAAGGCAACATCTGCCGCTGCACCGGCTACCAGAACATCGTCGTCTCGGTGATGGCAGGCGCTGCCGCCATGAACGCCGCCAAGGGAGAGTGACCATGGGCAATGTGATCGGCATCGGCGCTGCACCGAAGCGGAAAGAAGACCAGCGCTTCCTCACCGGCCGCGGGAATTACGTCTCCGACATCAAACGGCCCGGCATGACATCAGGCGTGTTCGTGCGCTCGCCGCATGGTCATGCGGTGCTGCGCGGCATCGACAAGAGCGCGGCGCTGGCTTCACCTGGCGTGATCGCGGTCCTGACCGGTGACGACGTCAAGGCCGACGGCCTAGGCACGCTGCCCTGCGGCTGGGGTATCACGGACGCCAAGGGCACGCCGATGAAGGAGCCGCCATTCCCGATGCTGGCGCAGGGCAAGGTGCGCTTTGTCGGCGACATGGTGGCCTTCGTCATCGCGGAAACGCCGGAGCAGGCCAATGCGGGAGCCGAGCTCCTGAAGATCGATTACGAGGTGCTGCCGTCCGTGGTCGGCGTGCTCGAGGCCGTCAGGCCCGGTGCGCCGCAGCTGTTCGACGACGTGCCTGATAACATCTGCTGCAACTGGGAGCTCGGCGACAAGGCCGCGGTGGAGGCTGCGTTCCGCAAGGCCGCGCATGTCGCAAGACTGAGCCTCGTCAACAACCGCCTGATCGGCAATCCCATGGAGCCGCGCGCGGCGATCGCGGAGTATGAGCCTGGCACGGACCGTTTCACGCTGTGGACCACCAGCCAGTTTCCGCACGTCGTGCGCTTCCTGATGGGCGCGCTGGTGCTGAACATCCCGCAGCACAAGTTGCGCGTGGTCGCACCCGACGTCGGCGGCGGCTTCGGCGTCAAGCAGTTCCACTACGGCGAGGAGGCCGTGATCACCTGGGCCGCCAAGCGGGTCAAGCGGCCGGTGAAATGGGTTGCGAGCCGCTCGGAGGGCTACGTCTCCGATCGCCACGGCCGCGACCACGTCACCGAGGCCGAGCTGGCGCTGGATGAAAACGGAAAATTCCTCGCCTTTCGCGTCAACACGCTTGCCAATATGGGCGGCTATCTCTCGACCTTCGGGCCGAACATTCCGACCAATCTCTACGGCCCGCTGCTCAGCGGCGTCTACACCACGCCGGCGATCTACTGCAATGTGAAAGTGGTCTTCACCAACACCGTCCCCGTCGACGCCTATCGCGGCGCGGGCCGGCCCGAGGCGACCTTCGTGCTGGAACGTATCGTCGATGTTGCGGCAAGCGAGATGGGGATCGACCGCGTCGAGATCCGCCGCCGCAACATGATTCCGAAAGAGGCGTATCCTTATCAGACGCCTGTTCTGGTGCAGTACGATTCCGGCGATCCCATGGGCTGCCTCGACGGCGCATTGGTCGCGGCCGACGTAAAGGGCTTCGGTGCGCGCAAGGCAGCTTCCGCGCGCAAGGGCAGGTTCCGCGGGCTCGGCTACTCCACCTATGTCGAGGCTTGCGGCCTTGCGCCGTCGCGCTTCGCTGGACGCCTCGGTGCGCGCGGTGGCCTCTACGAGAGCGCCACGGTGCGCGTGCATCCGACGGGCCAGGTCACGGTCATGATCGGCACCCACAATCACGGCCAGGGCCACGAGACGACCTTTGCGCAGATCGTCTCGGACAAGCTCGGCGTCGCCTTCGAGAATGTCGACATCGTGTTCGGCGATACCGATCGCGTTCAGTTCGGCATGGGCACCTATGGCTCGCGCTCCCTCGTGGTCGGAGGCGCGGCGCTGTCGAAGGCGACCGACAAGGTGATCGCCAAGGGCAAGAAGATCGCGTCACATCTGCTCGAGGCGGCGGAAGCCGACATTCACTTCGAAAGCGGAAGGTTCTCCGTCGCCGGTACCGACCGCATGAAGACCTTCGAGGAGATCGCAGGCGCCGCGTATGTGCCTCACAATTATCCGCTCGAAGTGCTGGAGCCGGGACTCGAAGAGCAGGCCTATTATGATCCCGTCAACTTCACCTATCCCGGCGGCTGCCACATCGCCGAGGTCGAGGTCGATCCGGAGACCGGCACGGTGACGCTGGTCAATTACACCGCAGTCGATGACGTCGGGACGGTCATCAACCCGATGATCGTGGAAGGGCAGCTTCACGGCGGCATTGTCCAGGGCGTCGGCCAGGCGCTGTTCGAGAACGCGGTCTATGACGAAGGCTCCGGCCAGCTGCTGTCGGGTTCGCTGATGGATTACTGCATGCCGCGCGCCGATCATCTGCCGATGATGAAGGTTGAGACCCACTCGACGCTCTGCATGCACACGCCGATGGGCGTGAAGGGCTGCGGCGAGGTCGGCACCATCGGCTCGCCGGCCGCCGTCATAAACGCGGTCGTCGACGCGCTGTCGCATCTCGGCGTGACTCACGTCGACATGCCGGCGACGCCGAACCGGATCTGGCGTCTGCTGCAAAACGCGTCGCTGCCGGGCGCGGCGGAATAGGGAGGACAACAATGAAGCCATTCGCCTATCACCAGCCCGATGAGATCCCGGATGCCGCCAAGCTGCTGACCTCGATCGAGGACAGCAAGCTCGTCGCCGGCGGCATGACGCTGATCCCGACGCTGAAGCAGCGGCTGGCGAGCCCGGTTGCGCTGATCGATCTGTCGAAGCTGGGCTGCCTCAAGGGCATTGCCGACGACGGCACCACGATCACCATCGGCGCAATGACGCCGCATGCGGTGGTGGCGGCCTCAAAATTGGTGCAAACGAAAATCCCGGGCCTTGCGGCACTGGCTTCGATGATCGGCGATCCCGCCGTGCGCAGCCGTGGCACCATCGGCGGTTCCGTCGCCAACAACGATCCCGCGGCGGACTATCCCGCCGGCGTGCTCGGCCTTGGCGCCACCATCGTCACCAGCAAGCGCGAGATCGCGGCCGACGAGTTCTTCCTCGGCCTGTTCGAGACTGCGCTCGAGCCGGGCGAGATCATCACGGCGATCCGTTTCCCCGTGCCCCTGAAAGCGGGCTACGCAAAGTTCAAGGCACCGGCGTCGCGTTATGCGCTGGTCGGCGTGTTCGTCGCGAAATTCGCCGATGGCGTCCGCGTCGCCGTGTCAGGCGCGGGTCCGGGCGTGTTCCGCGTGCCGCCGATGGAGTCGGCGTTGTCGGAGAATTTCGATCCGTCCGCGATTGCGGCGATCAAGATCAATACCGACGGCCTCACCTCCGATATCCATGCCGAAGCCGATTACCGTGCGCATCTCGTCACGGTGATGGCCAAGCGCGCCGTCGACGCGGCGCTCAGCTAGCTCTCTAAGGGTTGATGATGATTGATGGTTCCGGCCGAGCGGCCTTCCCGCCGGCGCCGACTGGCCTTGGCGCGCTTTCTGCAACCGAGATCATGGCCGGCTATCGGCGCAAGGCATTCACCCCGCGCGATGTCATCGACGACACCATTGCCGCGCTCAAAGCCACGGATGAAGCCTGCAATGCGGTGGTGACACCGATGTATGAGCAGGCAAGGGTGGAAGCCGATCGTCTGACCAGGGAGATGCGCGCGGGTGAAGCCAGGGGGCCGCTCGCCGGCGTCCCTGTCACGATCAAGGATCTCGTCTTCGTCGCGGACGTGCCCGCTTATGCCGGCTCGCCGATGAACACGAGCTTTGTGCCCGATGCCGACGCCGCCGTGGTGTCGGCGCTGAAGGCATCGGGCGCAATCATCACCTGCAAGACCACGACCTGTGAGTCCGGCTACAAGCTGACGGCGGATAGCCCCGTCACCGGCATCACGCGTAATCCCTGGAATCCCGGTCGTACCAGCGGCGGATCGAGCGGCGGCGCGGCGGCAGGCGTCGCCGCCGGCTGTGGCCCGATCGCGATCGGCACCGACGGCGTCGGCTCGATCCGGGTGCCGTCGTCCTTCTGCGGCGTGTTCGGGCTGAAGCCGACCTTCGGCCTCGTGCCGCGCTCACCTGGGTTCTCGCCGCCGTCCTGGGCCTCGCTCGCTCATACCGGGCCGATCACGCGCACGGTCGCGGATGCCGCGCTGACATTGGAGATCATCGCTGCTTACGATTTGCGCGATGCCGCAAGCCTTCCGGTGTCCGCGCGCCGCTTCGATACGGATGCGGGCCGGCTGGACGGCATTCGCATCGGCGCCAGCGCCGATCTCGGCTATGCCGCCGTTAGCCCTGACGTCTGCGCGGCCTTTGGCAAGGCGCTCGCCATTCTCGATTCCTGCGGCGCGCAGGTCACCATGGATGGCCCCGGTCTCGACCCCGGCATCCTGGAGCATACTCTGAAGCCCATCGCTTTCACCGAACAAGCCGCTGCGGTCGCGACCAAGACGACGGCCGATCTCGCCAGCTCCGAAGCGGATTATCGCAATATCGTCAGCGCCGGCCGCCGCTACAGCGGCACGGATTATATCGAAGCGAGCTACCGCCGCGGCCAGGCGCGCAGTGCCTTCGTCAAGCTGTTCGAGCGCGTCGATGCGCTGGTGACGCCGACCGTCGCTGTCACCGCCTTCGAGGCTGGGCAGATCGGCGTCGGCAAGATCGACGGCCGCGAGGTCGATCCGCATCTCGGCTGGTCGCCTTTCACCTGGCCGATCAATCTCGCCGGTCTGCCGGCGGCGACGCTGCCCTGCGGCTTCGACCGCGACGGCATGCCGATCGGGCTTCAGATCATCGCGCCCTGGCTCGACGAGCCGACAATCTTCCGTATCGCGGCCGCCTTCGAGCAGGCGCAGCCCTGGGCAAAATTCTGGCCGCGGGTTGCGTTGCGCTAGTCGGAGGGGGAAGCGCCAGCGCGCGAAAAACCCCTTTGCAATCAAGGGCCGTTCTACTGTGCATGGGGTTGTTTTCGAGCGTTGGGCGGCCTAGCCCAGCTCGATCGGAATGCCGCGGCCGCTGAGCTCTTCGTCGAGGCGCAAATAGTGCGCGAGGTAGTCATGCAGAGCGGTCGCCGCCTTTGAGGTGGCGCCGCTCGATTTGTAGAGTAGCAGCTCGATCTTCGGCAGCGGCGGCAATCCCTCGCTGGATCCGATCTCGCGCATCGCCGGGACCAGCGCGCTGCGGCCGAGCACGGTGACGGCCATGCCAGCGAAGGCGGCGGCCTGCAGGCCGCCGACACTTTCGCTGACGCAGGCGACGCGCCAGCGCAGGTTCGCGCGCTCGAGCGTGTCGATCGCGTAGTCGCGATAGATGTTGCCCGGGGGCAGCAGAGCGAGCGGAATCGGCCGTTCCTGATGCGCGGCGGATTGCTCGCCGGTCATCCAGACGAGCTGCTCGCGGCGGACCACCTGGCCGCCGGTGAAATCATTCATGCGGGTGACGAGCGCGATGTCGACATCGCCGCGCTTGACGAGGCCGACCAGCGGCGTCGAGAGCGCACAGTTGAGCTCGACCTGTACACGCGGAAAGGATTTGCGAAATACGCTGAGTATCGACGGCAGCATGAAGGCCGCGTAGAGATCCGGCGTGCCGAGGACAACCTGGCCCTCGATCTCCTGCGAGGCGAGCTGCGAGATCAGCTCGTCGTGCAGCCGCAGGATGGACTTGGCGTAGGTCAGGACCGTGGTGCCATCCTCGGTCAGCGTGAGCCGGCGCCCGCCATGGAGAAAGAGCTGCTTGCCGGTCAGCTCCTCCAGCCGCTGCAGCTGCAAGGTGATGGCCGGTTGAGTGCGGCCGAGCCGGCGCGCAGTCTCGGTGATGCTGCCGGTCTCGACAACCGAGATCAACGATCTGAGCATACGGATATCGAGACTGATCAGGTTCATAAGGCAATCCGTTTTGCTCAGGAACTATGCAATTCCCATGCTAGACGACCCATTCCGCGGTCAGCACGATGGCCGCCAGTCAAGTCGGCTTGCGTCTCGGCGGTCGGCTTGAGCGATGCAGGCCGCGGACGTCCTGTTGCTGGAAAAGCTCGGCGCAAACCCCGCGCAACCATTGGCTTGCGGGATCATGATGGAATCGGGCGTGCCAGTATTGTTTGACTGTAAAGCTGGGGATTGGTAGCGGGCACGCGAGCACGCGCAGCCCGTAATAGTGTGCCAGGGTTTCGCCGATGTGGCGCGGCAGCGTGGCGATCAGGTCGGTGGTTCCGACGATCGCGGGCAGGCCGAGAAAGCCCGGCAGCTCCAGCGCGATGTCCCGCTCGATCCCCTGTTCGCGGGAGGCGTCAGCGAGCAGCTGATGCCCCGTGCCGGACCGAATGAGCACGTGAGCCTCACGCCTGAAATCTCTTAGCGTGATGCGGTCCTTGATGCGAGGATGTTGAGCGTTCGCCAAACAGACCCAATCCTGCGGAAACAGCGCCTGCTGGAAATGGCCGGCATCAAGATCGGAGATGTAGCCGAGCGCGAGATCGCCCTCGCCGGATTGAAGCATGTGAGGAGTATCCGTGCCGATCTGCGCCGCCTCGATCCGGATGCCCGGCGCGACGCGGCGAACATGGGCGAGGATGGCTGGAAGCAGCGTCACATGGCTCGCGTCCGTCATGCAGATGCTGAAGCGCCGTTTGGCGGTGGCAGGATCGAAGTCCGTGCGCAGCTCGGCCAGCCGCCGCAGCATTTCCAGTGCCTGCCTTGCGGTGCCGATAAGCGCCTCGGCCCGAGGCGTCGGCAGCATTCCTTCCGGCGAACGGACGAACAGCGGATCGTCGAGTACCTGCCGCAGGCGGGCAAGCCAGATCGACACCGTCGGCTGGCTTTGACCCAGCCTCTCGGCCGCCTTGGTGACGCTGCCCGTGGTGAACAGCGCGTCGAACAGCCTGAGCAGGCGGGGGTCGAGCAGGTTGGTGTGGGGCAGGTCACGACGCGTCATTGCGATTCACAATAATCAATATAAGTCCCATAGCATATCAAAATGTTCCGCCGGCTGCTATCCGGGCTTCCAACGCCAAAAGTTGCGCAGGGAGAAGCGTTCGGATGAGAATCTGCTTTGTCGGAGCGGGGGCTTTGGGCTCGACGATCGGCGGCACGCTGGCGCGGGGCGGGGCAGACGTCTTCCTGATCGATCCGTTCCGTGCACACGTCGAAGCGATCAATGCGCATGGCCTCCGCATGCTGGAAGGCGATGTCGAGAGCATTGCAAAGGTCACCGCGTGCACCTCCGCGGCCGAGGTCGGTGGGGTGGCGGACCTCGTCATCGTCCTCGTCAAATCCTACCACACGCGGGATGCGATCCGGGCGGCCGCGCCGATCATCGGGCCGCAGACGGTCGTGATGTCGCTGCAGAACGGCCTTGGCCACGAAGACATCCTTGCGGAGGAAGTCGGTCGTAACAGGGTCATGGCAGGAAAGACCTATGTTGGCGGCGTGCTGCTCGGCCCGGGTCATGTTCGCTCCGGAGTGGTCGGCAAGGAAACCATCATCGGCGAGCTCGATGGAGGCTTGACCGAACGCGCACAGCGGATTTCCGAGACGTTCAATCGCGCCGGCATTCTCACGCTGCTCAGCGACAACATCCTGGGCACGATGTGGGACAAGCTGTTCATCAACGTCGCCGGAGGAGGAATCACCGCCGTCACCGGGCTGACTTATGGCGGCCTCTATTCACTGCCGGTCCTGGAAGAGTGTGCGCTCGCGGCGATTTCCGAGGGCATCATGGTGGCGCAGGCCGCAGGCGTGAAGATTTCGATCACCGATCCGCGCCGCGCGTGGACCATGGCATCTGCCGGGCTGCCGCCCGAGTTCAAGACGTCGATGCTGCAGAGCCTGCAATCGGGCAATCTGACCGAGGTCGATTACATTCACGGCTCGGTCGTGCGCTGGGGCGCCAAGCTCAACATGCCGACCCCCGTGAATTCCACCATCGTTGCGTTGGTCAAGGGCCTGGAATATGCCCGCACCGACTACCCTGGAAAGGCCTGAGGCGATGACGCTCCCCCGCGCCTATGTCGAACACGTTGCCATCCGGGTGCCGGATGTCGACCGCCACGTCGAATTCTTCCGCCAGGTGCTTGGCCTCGGTATCCGCGACGAGCAAGCGGCCGAAGGAGCGCGCCCGCGCCAGGTATGGGTGCTCGGAAGCGTGCAACTCATCGAGGATCCGAACTTCGTCGGACCGGAGGGGCGTCTCGCCCATCTCGGCATCATGGTCGACGACTACGAAGGTGTGCTCGCCCGTGCTGCTGCGTGGGGCGCCAAAGCGCTGCCCGCCGGGCCGAACTGGCTCGAGTTGCCGGGCGGGCTGAACGTCGAAATCTTGCAAGCCAGCGCGGGCGCCGTGGAAGCGGCGCTGGCGATCAATCCACGGGCCTAAAGGAACACGCGACATGAGCGATGAGCGCTACTGGGACGATGCCAAGGTCGGCGACGAATGCGTCACCCCCGCGGTGACGGTCACCGAAGCAATGGTGAATGCCTATGCCGAGTTGACAGGCGATTTCACGCCTGTTCATGTCGACGAGGAATACGCCAAGACCACGCCCTTCGGCACGCGCGTCGCGCACGGGCTGTTTGGCCTGTCGTTGGCCGACGGTTTGAAGACCCGCGCCGACTACCGCTTCCTTCCGGGAATGTCGCTGGGCTGGACCTGGGACTTCAAGCTGCCGATCAAGCTCGGTGACACCGTGCACGTCAAGTTCCGCGTTGGCTCGATGCGCGCCACGAAGCGCGAAGGGTGGGGCATCGTGGTGCTGCCCTCGGAGCTGATCAATCAGCGCGGCGAAGTGGTGCAGCTCGGCGAGCACCGCCTGATGATTCCGATGCGCCCGAAGACCAACGCCGCGGGAGAGCAGGCATGACCGCACAAGATCTGCCGCTCAAAGGCATTCGCGTCATCGACTACAGCCATTTCCTGGCAGGCCCGTTCATGGGGCGTTGCCTCGCCGCGATGGGCGCTGAGGTCATCAAGGTGGAGCGTCCCAAGCAAGGCGATGCGGGCCGCGCCCATGGCTATTTCAAGGACGGACAATCCGGCTACTTCCTGCAGCAGAACATGGGCAAGCAGGGCCTGTGCATCGACCTGCGCGACAAGCGCGGTCTGGACATGATGATGAAGCTGGTCGACACGGCCGATGTCTTCATCGAGAACTATCGCCCCGGCGCGCTCGATCGCCTCGGGCTCGGCTACAAGGCGCTGTCGGCGCGCAATCCCAAACTGATCTACTGCTCGGTCTCCGCCTATGGCCACACCGGTCCCTATGCCGATCGTCCGGGCTTCGGCCTGATCGCAGAGGCGATGTCGGGCGCTCTGGCGCAACTGGGCAATCCCGGCGAATCGCCGCCGCTGCTGCGGATGCCATTGGCCGACATGTATACCGGCATTCACGGCGTGGCTGCGATCAATGCCGCGCTGGTCGGCCGCGCGTCGTCCGGTCGCGGCCAGCATATCGATCTCGCGCTGTACGACTGCATGGTCTCGATGCACGACTATGCCGTGCAGCGCTACTTCCTCTCCGGCGGGACCGACCTGCCGAAGCAGACCGGCAGCGGTCAGCCGGACTCGACCGTCTACGGCGTGTTTCCGGCCAAGGACGGCAATCTTGTCATCGCTGCGCAAGTCGACGATGCTTGGCGACGATTGGCGAGCCTGATCGGGGGAGACAATTTGGCATCCGACCAACGCTTCACCACGCCTGCTGCGCGCAACGCGCATTACGCCGAAGCGATGGAGATTGTGCGCACCTGGACGCTGTCGCAACCCTCTCGGGACGCCTGTCTTGCCGCACTCGACGAAGCAGGTGTGCCGTCGGCTCCCGTGCAGACCATCGAGGAGGTCGTGAAGGATCCGCAGATTCAGGCGCGCGGCATGCTGGTCGAGCAGGAGCATCCCGTGCTCGGCAAGGTGACGTTGCCGAACCTGCCGTTCCGGTTCTCCGATTGCGATACCACCGTGCGTACGCCGGCGCCGCTGCTGGGCCAGGACAATCGCCGGATTGCGCAGTCGCTGGGCCTGTCGGCCGATCTCGTTGAGGCGATGGTGCGTGACGGCGTGCTCTACAACGAACGCGCAGTGCAGGAGTGAGCGATGAGCGACCGTTATGCGGTGATCGGCAATCCGATCGGCTTCAGCAAATCACCTCTCATCCATGGCACTTTTGCCAGGATGACAGGACAGGACCTTGTCTATGAGGCGATCGAGGGGCCCCTCAATGGCTTCAACGAACGGGTTGATCAGTTCCGGACAGAGGGCGCCAAGGGGCTGAACATCACCGCGCCGTTCAAGCTCGATGCCTTCGCCTACGCAAACGAGCTTTCAGAGAGCGCCGACCGAGCTGGCGCCGTAAACTGCCTGAAGTTCGTCGGCGATCGGATCATTGGCGAGAATTTCGACGGGATCGGCCTTGTACGGGACATCACGGAAAATCTCGGCGTCTCGATGGCCGGCCGGCGCGTCCTGATGCTCGGGGCTGGAGGGGCGGCGCGTGGCGCGCTGCTGCCGTTCCTGCGCCAGGAGCCGTCCGAGCTGGTTCTCGTCAACCGAACGCTGTCGAAGGCGGTCGCATTGGCCGAAGAGTTTGCGGGCTGCGGCCCCCTGATGGTCAGCGGCTACACTGAGCTGGCCGACCTTGCCGAGGGCTATGACGTCGTGGTCAACGCGACGTCGGCCAGCCTGCGCGGCGAGATGCCGCCGCTTCCGCGCAATGTCTTTCGCGGTGCAAAACTGGCCTACGAACTTGCCTACGGCAAGGGGCTAACTCCCTTTCTGCAAGCGGCCCGCGCCGAAAGCGTCGCCAAGCTGGCCGACGGCGTCGGCATGCTGGTCGAGCAGGCCGCTGAAGCTTTTGCCTGGTGGCGCGGCGTTCGGCCGAGTACGGGTCAGGTCATCGCCGAACTGACCATCCCCTTGAGCTGAAGGGCGATACCGAATATGCATCCCAAACCCAGCTTCCTTGTCGGCCTGATCGGCAGCGGCATTGCTGCGTCGCGCACTCCGCCCATGCACGAAGCGGCTGCTGACGCCGCCGGCATCCGCTATCTCTACAAGAAGATTGACTTGACTGAGTTGAAACTTGGAGCAGAAGCGCTGCCCGAATTGCTGATGGCGGCAAAGCGGATGGGCTTTGACGGGCTGAACGTGACCCATCCCTGCAAGCAGGCCATCATCCCACTCCTGGACGAGCTTTCGCCCGACGCCGAGGCGCTTGGTGCCGTGAACACCGTGGTCATCAGGAACGGTCGAATGACCGGCCACAACACCGACTGGTTCGGCTTTGCCGAGAACTTTCGCCGCAACATGCAGGGTGCGCCGCTCGGTCGGGTCGTCCAGTTTGGCGCGGGCGGAGCGGGCGCGGCGGTTGCTTTCGCGCTCATGAAGCTCGGCGTGCGGGAACTGACCATTGTCGATGTCGACTTGGCCAAAGCGCAGAGTTTGGTAAATAGCTTGTCTCCCCGATTTGCGGAGGGGCGCTTGAGGGCTGGCCAGGATGTTGCCGCGTACGTCGCTGCCGCCGACGGAATCGTCAACGCGACGCCGATCGGCATGGACAAATATCCAGGCACGCCGCTGCCGACGGATCTGCTGCGTCCCGATCTGTGGGTCGCCGAGATCGTCTATTTCCCGCTGGAAACCGCCCTGCTGCGCACGGCACGTAGCCTCGGCTGCCGCACCGTCGACGGTGGCGGCATGGCGATCTTCCAGGGCACCGAAGCATTTCGTCTGTTCACGGACATCTCACCTGATCCGGACGTCTTCTTCGCCACTTTTGCATCCCTGGGTGGGTGATGTCTGGCCGATGGGCGAGCGGCACGCACAACGCCCGAGAGGAAACGCTTAATGGGCTATACGCTCGATTTCTCGGTGGTTTGGCATGCGATGCCCGCCCTGCTGTGGGGGTGCGTGGGGACATTGGGCCTGGCGCTCGCCGGCATGACGCTCGCGATGGTGATCGGCGTCGCCGGCGTCGCGGCACGCGATTCGAAAGCGGCCTGGTTGCGGGCCGTCGTGATCGGCTTCGTCGAGGTCGTGCGCAATACGCCTTTCCTGGTGCAGATCTTCTTTCTGTTCTTCGCGCTGCCGCTGATCGGGTTGAAGCTCAATCCAACCGCGACCGCCATTATCGCGCTCGGTGTCAATGGCGGCGCCTATGCCATCGAGATCATCCGCGGCGGGGTGCAGTCCATTCATAAAGGACAGGTGGAGGCCGGCTACGCGCTCGGACTGCACAAAGGCCAGGTGTTCCGGTTCATCGTGCTCAAGCCCGCGCTTCGTGCGATCTACCCCTCGCTCACGGGCCAGTTCATCATGCTGACGCTGACCTCGTCGATCTGTTCGGCGGTATCAGCCTACGAATTGACGTCGGTTGCCCAGCGCATCGAAAGCGATACCTTCCGTAGTTTCGAGGTGTATTTCTCCGTCACCTTCCTCTATCTCGCGATCTCCTGGCTGTTGATGCTGGGCTTTGCGGCGATCTCTCACCGCTTCTTCTCTTATCCGACACGCTGAGGGGGCGATCATGACACCGCATTTTGGTCTTCCCGAGTTCGGCTTCCTGCTGCGTGGGCTGCAATGGACGGTGCTGCTGACGCTGGTCGCGTTCGTTGGCGGCTGCACGGCGGGGCTGGCCGTCGCATTGCTGCGCACCTGTGGTCACAAGGGCGTGGAATGGGCCACCCGCATCTACATCGGGATATTCCAGGGCACGCCACTGCTGCTGCAGCTTTTCGTCGTGTATTATGGATTGGCGCTCACCGGGCTGAAGCTCGACGCCTTCGTCGCGGTGGCGATCGGCTTCACCGTGAATGCCTCCGCGTTCCTTGGCGAGATCTGGCGCGGCGCGATCGAGGCTGTGCCGCGTGGCCAGACCGAGGCGGCGATGGCGCTCGGATTGCACTATTCATCCCGCATGCGCGACATCGTGCTGCCACAGGCAATCCGCATCTCGCTGCCCGCGACGATCGGCTATCTCGTGCAGCTCATCAAGGGCACGTCGCTCGCCGCCATCGTCGGTTTCATCGAACTCGCCCGCGCCGGTCAAATCGTATCGAACCAGACTTTCCAGCCGTTGCTCGTCTTCGGCGTGGTCGGCGCGATGTATTTCATCCTCTGCTGGCCACTGTCATGGTGGGGCAGCCGGATGGAGGCCAGGCTCGCCCTGGCCAGCCAAAGGTAGCAACGGCGCACCTATTCAATCACAAACAGCCATCACCAGGAGGAGATACTTATGTTGTTTTCACGTAGTCGTCGCCAGTTCGGAGCCGCGCTGCTGGCATTGGCGGCCGTCGCCATCGCAGGCAAATCGCAGGCCGGCACGTTGGACGATGTGAAGAAGAAGGGCGTCGTCGTCATCGGCATTCAGGGCGACAATCCGCCCTGGGGCTATGTCGACAGCTCGGGAAAGCAGGATGGCATCGACGCCGACATGGGCCGCGCCTTCGCCGACTATCTCGGCGTGAAGGCCGAGTTCGTTCCGCTCGCGGTGGCCAATCGTATTCCGGCGCTGACCACGGGCCGCGTCGACATTCTGTTCGCGACCATGGCCATGCTGCCCGAGCGCGCAAAGGCGGTGCAATATTCCAAGCCATATGTTGCCAACGAGATTACGCTGGTGGCGGCCCAGGCAACCCCGATCAACAGCAATGCCGACATGGCCAAGTTCGTGATCGGCGTTCCGAGATCCTCCACGCAGGACACCCAGGTCACCAACAATGCTCCGGCGGGCACCGAAATCCGCAGGTTTGATGATGATGCGGCCACGATCCAGGCGCTGCTCTCGGGCCAGGTGCAGGCCGTCGGCGCGAACAGCTTCTACCCGCAGCGCCTGAACGCCGCAAAGCCGGAGCTCGGGTTCGAGCCCAAGCTTCACTTCACCGCTCTGTATAACGGGGCCTGCACCCGCCTCGGGGACAAGGAGTGGAACGAAACGGCCAACAAGTTCATCGACCAGATCAAGTCGAACGGCAAGCTGGCCAGCTTCTACGCCAAATGGATGAAGGCGCCCGTGCCGATCTTCCCGGACTCGGTCCCCGGCGTTCCCTTCACAGTTCAGTAGCCATTGCGAGCGGCCGACGCGCGATCCGCGTTGGCCGCCGTCCGATATCGGAGCCGAATCCATGCAGGACGATATCCTGATCGAAATGAAGGGCGTGCAGAAATGGTACGGCGGGTACCAGGCTCTCCGTGACGTCAATCTCATCGTGCGCAAGGGCGAGAAGATCGTGCTCTGCGGCCCGTCCGGCTCAGGCAAATCGACGCTGATCCGCTGTATCAACCGTCTCGAGGCGATCGAGCAGGGCAGCATCGTGGTGAACGGTCATCGGCTTGACGACAGCATCAAGGCCATTGATGTCGTACGTCAGGACGTCGGCATGGTCTTTCAGAGCTTCAACCTCTTTCCGCATATGACTGTCCTGCAGAACTGCATGCTCGCGCCCATCCGCGCGCGCCGCATCGGCAAGACCGAGGCGGAAGCGACCGCGCGAAAATATCTCGAGCGCGTTCGCATCGGCGACCAGGCCGAGAAATATCCGGCTCAGCTTTCGGGCGGACAGCAACAGCGTGTGGCGATCGCGCGCGCGCTCTGCATGCAGCCCAAGGTCATGCTGTTTGATGAACCGACCTCGGCGCTCGACCCTGAGATGGTCAAGGAGGTGCTCGATACGATGATCGGCCTCGCCAATGACGGCATGACCATGATTTGCGTCACCCACGAGATGGGCTTTGCCCGCCAGGTCGCCGACCGGGTCATCTTCATGGCTGAAGGCCAGATCATCGAAGAAGGCGAGCCCGAGGCGTTCTTCCGCAATCCACGGCATGCCCGCACCAGGCAGTTCCTTGGCGAAATCCTCGCCCATCACTGAACGGAGTCCTCTTATGAGTCGTCTAGTTTACGTCCTCAACGGCCCAAATCTCAATTTGCTCGGCAAGCGCCAGCCCCACATCTATGGTCACGAGACGCTTGCGGATGTGGAGCGGGACTGTCGGGCGCTGGGCAAGGAGCTCGGCCTGGAGATTCGCTTCCATCAATCCAACCGGGAATACGAGTTGATCGACTGGATCCACGAGGCGCGCGAGACGGCTGCCGGGATCGTGATGAATCCCGCAGCTTTCACCCATACGTCGGTCGCCATCCTGGATGCTTTGAACACGTTCGAGGGCACTGTGATCGAGGTGCATATTTCCAACGTGCACAAGCGCGAGGAATTCCGTCACCACTCGTTTATCTCCAAACGGGCCGATGGGGTCATCGCAGGCTTCGGCACTCAAGGGTACCTGCTCGGCTTGCGGCGTGTGGCCAAGCTGCTTGATGAGACGAAGGGATAGCATCGCATGAGCGCACCCGTCCGCCTCTCGGTCATGGGAGCGGGCCTCATCGGCAAGCGACACATCGAGCACGTTCTCGCGCGGCCGGAGGCGACGCTGTCGTCAATCGTCGATCCGATGCCGGCGGCCCGAGAGCTGGCGGCATCGCTGAAGGTGGACTGGTTTCCGTCGTTTCAGGACATGCTCTCCGGAAATCGGCCGGAGGGGGTGGTTGTCGCCACCCCCAACCAGATGCACGTGGCCAACGGCATGGATTGTATCGCAGCTCGCATCCCGGCGCTGATCGAGAAGCCGCTGGCGGATGAGATCGTCGCTGCGCAGGGGCTGGTCGAAGCCTCGGAGCGGGCGAGCGTGCCGCTGCTCACCGGCCATCACCGCCGGCATAATCCGATGATCCAGCGCGCCAAGGCGGAGATCGACAGCGGCCGGCTCGGCCAGATCGTGTCGGTGCATGGCATGTTCTGGCTGATCAAGCCGGACGACTATTTCGACGTGGCCTGGCGCCGCGAGAAAGGGGCGGGGCCTGTTTTCCTGAATCTCATCCACGATGTCGACCTGTTGCGGTACCTGTGCGGGGATATCGTCGCGGTGCAAGCCGCGCAATCCAATCGGCTGCGCGGAAACGCGGTCGAGGAGACCGCGGTGATCATCCTGCACTTCGCCTCCGGCGCGCTTGGAACGGTCAATGTCTCGGATACCATCCAGTCGCCCTGGAGCTGGGAATTCACCGCCGGTGAGAACCCGGCCTACACCCATACGCAGGAGGCGTGCTACCAGATCGGCGGCACGAGGGCATCGCTGGCCATTCCGCAACTCGACCTATGGCATCACCCAAGCAAGGCGAGCTGGTGGGCGCCGATCGAGCGCGAGCGGTTGAGCTACGAGAAGGAAGACCCGCTTGGCCTGCAGATCGCCAATTTCTGCGGGGTTATCCGCGGTACGGCCGAGCCTGTGGTGAGCGGGCGCGAAGGGTTGAAAACCCTCGGGGTGATCGACGCGGTCAAGCGCGCGGCGGAAAGCGGAGCTCTCGTGTCGGTTTGATACCGAAACGCATGGCGTCCGCCCCGAGATATCCGCGTCTGGAAATGTCGGCCTTCCGAAATTCGCAAGCCGATCGGTGCAGAGGTCCCGGGGGGATTTGCCGGCCCGTGGTTGAGCTTCACCTCGCGCCAGAGCCCTTCAGCGCATTCCAAGCCGCCTGATTGGCCTGATCGAACGCCTTGCGAGACTCGGCGAGCGCTGCGCCCAGCACCGTCCACGACTCGCTGCCAGCCTGCTTCAGCTTCTGCAGACGTGCCTCCGCCTCTGACGCATCGGATTTCATCTGCTTGAGGGCCGCATCGAAATCCCCGGTATGGGTTGCGGCGACCTTGCCAGCCGCCTCACGGAACTTGTCGGCGGCCTCGCGCCAAGCCTTCGTCTGCGCGGCGGCGATGTCCTTGAACGTAGCCTGCTGCTGCTCGAGCTGCTTGCCGGCGCTCTCGAAGTAAACCTTCATCTGCGCCTCGAAGCCGTTCCACTGCTTTTCGAGCTCTGTCTTGTTGCGTGCCCAGGCTGCCTCGCCGGCTTCGGCTTGTGCCTTGAGCTGCACCTGAAATTCGTCGCGGCGCTTCTTCAGGTCGGCGATGATCTGCTCGGCCTTGACCTTGGATTCCGCCTTGGCCTCGCCCGCCTTGACCTCGAACGAGGCGAGGGCGGCGTCCATTTCGTCGATGCGCTCCTTGGCCCAATTCAGGTAAAAATGCATGCTGCTTTGTTCTGACATGATCGTCTCCGTGACTGTTCGAGCCGGATGATGTCCGGGCCCGGCTTTGCTCGTGTTGACCTGGGTCAATTGCCTCGCCGTTTGATGCGCGGTCGCTCAGGCCGCGAGAAAGGGAAGCAACGTTACCTCTTCGTCCCTGGCTGTTGGCCGAGTGGGAGATGGTCCGGAGGCAATCGCTGCGTAGAAGTCGCTCGGGGCCATCGGCTCGGCATCGCGTGGCAGCACATCCTCACTGAAAAGCGCCTCGCAGACGCGCAGGGCGTTCGCATGACGGTCATCTTCCGCGAAGTTGAGCTGGAGACAGTGCCTGGTCTCGTTCCGGTTGGCTTGCTTGACAGGACACATGCCCAGAATGTCCATCTCATATGCTTCTTCATAACGTGCGCGCAGGATCTGTGCGTCGCCCCGGACGCGACGCGCAACTGGCGTCAAAAGACCAGGGCCCTCTCACCGGCTCGGATCGAGCCGCGCGCCGGTTGCCGCAGATAATCATGCACCACCGTTCCGAGGCCGAGCGTGAGGTCGGCGCGAATGTGAACGGAGGAGATGATCTCGAGTACCGGCAGTTCGGCCACGGGCGCCAGCGCGTGTGGCGTCAACGCGAGGGCCGCAGGCCCGGTCCAGGCGCCCTTCAGCACGACATCCTCGAGCCGGTATTGAACGAGCTCGCAGATCCGCGGGCTGCCGTCGACGTGCGGGATGATCTTGAGCAGGAAGTTCGGTTCGCTGAGCGCTGCCTTGACTTTCGTCAGATCGGCCTCGCGGTGCTTGTAGCCCATCGTCCCCGTCGCGACGCGCAGCGGGCCGTAATCCAGCGTGCCGATCAGGGTATCGATCTCGGTTCTCAACGTCGGCTGCGCGAGCTTTTTCGGGAAGCCCCATAGCTCGCGCCCACCGGCAATGGGTCCTTCGTCGTTGAGGAACATGCAGTGCGTGTAGCCGCCCTTGCGTCCGCGGAAGCAGACGGGAATGACTTGCCCGCTTTCCGTATAGTCGCCGAAGCCATTGGAATCGGGCATGCGGATGAACTCGTATTTGACGAGAGCCTCTCGCTCGTCGACCTCCAGCGGCTCCGGCACCACGGCTCGCAGCTTGGCTGGATCGGTGCGATAGGTGATGATCAGGTATTCGCGATCGACGAACCGGTACGGCCCGGGCGGATAGGCCGGATTGGTCAGCGGCATGGCGAAGGCGCGTTGCTTCACATCAGTCTCGCGCATCAGTGTTCTCTCCAGGCGATGGGTTGGGGTTATTCGCGGCCGTCATGTTCGAGATCGAAGGTGAAGACCCCGTCGGGGCTCGTAGGCCGGGCGAGCACCTCGGGATGGCGCAGCGTGCGTAGCGCATCGTGATAGCCGGCGCGCCAATGGTCTTGCATCGACAGCCGCGAGAACTCGTAGTCCTTGGAATGGCCTTCGTGATTGCGCGCGCGATAGATCAGATGAACGATGTTGTAGACGTTGCGGCAGACCGCGGTGCTGAGCAGCTTCACGTCCTCATGCTGGGTGAGATCCTCCGGCAGCCGGCCGAGCAGATCCGTCAGCGCGCGCCGCAGGCGCTGCACCCGCTTGAACTGGTCGGTGCTGGCGCGCGTGCGGCTCGAATACTGGATTTCCTTGTGGCGCGTGACGACTTCGGCCATGTTGCGCGGAAGTTGACCGCGCGCGCTCCAGAGGTCGACCTGGAACGCGAGCATGTCCTGCGGCGCATCAGTTTCGATCACCCATTGCAGCGGCGTGTTGGAGACGAGGCCGCCGTCCCAGTAGTGCTCGCCCTCGATTTCGACGGCCGGAAAGCCGGGCGGCAGCGCGCCGCTGGCCATGATGTGCTCCGGCTGGATGGTATGTGTCGTGTTGTCGAAATAGACGAAATTCCCGGTTCGGACGTTGACGGCGCCGGCACTGAAGCGGGTCAGCCCGGCGTTGAGACGATCGAAGTCGACCAGGCGCTCCAGCGTGGTCCTGAGCGCGCGCGTGTCATAGATGCTGGTCGCATCGCTGGCTCCGCCGGGCTGCAGCCAGGGCAGGATGGGACGGGCGGAGAAAAAGCCCATTGCGCCACACGTGGCCGCAAGACCGGCGCTCATCTGGTTGATGAGGTTGCGCGTGCTGTCGGTCTTTGCCCAATCGCTGAGAGCGGACCACTCCCACGGCGCCGTCGAAGTGACCTGGGTCCAGAAATCGCGCAAACGGTCGACGCGGGACTCCGGCGGATTGCCGGCGATGATGGCGGCATTGATCGCGCCGATCGAAATGCCGGCGACCCAATCGGGATGAATGCTGGCTTCGGCCAAGGCTTCATAGACGCCGGCTTGATAGGCACCGAGCGCACCCCCGCCCTGCAACAGCAGGGCGATGCAATCGAATGGCAATTGCCGCTGTGCGGATGAAAGCTGTGACCGGGATTGGAAGTTCATTGAGTTTGCTCTTTGAGGATTGATGGGAAGGCTCGTGTCAACGATCGCCCGAAGTCTGGCCTCTGATCTTGGGCGGCTCGAGCATCACTTCCTTCAAGTGGTCCCCGGATGCGACGACGACCACGAAGTTGAGCCTGCCGTCTTGTCGCATCAATCCGCCGGCAAGAGCGTTGCCTCCTGCAGCCTTCTCGGCGAGCTGCACGGCATCAGACAATTCCTGCTTTATCCATTTCAGGGCGACGAATTTGGCGAGATCTTCCCGATCGAGCTCCTTGAGTGAAAATGTCGTCTCCTTGCCCGTGACGTCTCCGGTCTTTGCATCGATGGCATTTTCCCAGACGCGCTCATTTCTGAGCGTGCGGATGCGATAGACGGGCGGGCCTGCGATCTCGAAGCTGATGTCGGCCGTCTTCGATCCGCTGTGCAGGCGCTCCGCTATCGCCATCGCCTGGCTGAGCGGGACGCGGGTGGTGCGGAACTCCGAAAGCACGCGGCGGATGGCTGCCTCTTCGGCATCGCTCTGCTCGCTCACGGCCTGCTTGGTTGCATCAGCGGAATTCCGCACGTCAGCGGCCGCTCCGGTCGCGGCGAGCGCCGCGGACCACACGATCGCTGCAAACAAATGGTTCTTGGACATCGGATCAATCTCGATTGGGTTGGTCAGTCGCCTGCAACAGGGGCGTGGGCGACGACGATCTCCTTGTCGGAGGGCGCGGGCAGGGGCTGATTGGTATCGATCGTGACCAGCTCCGGTCCCTTCACGTCGGAGTGGATGCGGATTTCAGGCCGTGCGGGATTCGGCTCGGAAAAGCGACCCGGCAGTTGCGCCGGCAGCGCCCAGTCCGCCAACCACAACAAGCAGACCAGAGCTCCGCCCACCGACAGGAAATAGCCGCGCAGAGGAAGCGCGCTATCGATCGGCTGCCTTGCGCGCATGAACATGGCAGATCGTCGGCTCATGACAGCTCGCTCCCGGCGGTGGAATCACACAGTCTCATCGTTAGATGCCCCACGGACGCGGATGCCGGCGCGCGAGTTCGGCGTCGAGATAGCCGCGCTCGTCGAGCCAGTCCGCCGGACAAAAGGCGCCTGCCTTCGGATCGATCATGAAACCGTCGCGCTGGAGTGCCGTCCGCGTTCCGGTAAGACCGATCCACACCACCTCCCGGCTGATCGGATTCACTTCCATCACGTCAAAGACCTCGATGAAGTTCAACATGTCGCGCCACCGGTCGTGATCTCACGTCGCTGCGCAGGGCGTTCGAAGTCCTCAGCCGCGGCGTTTCTGCGCGCGAGCTCGGACTCGATCTCGTCGAACACGAATTCGACCGGCGCGAGCCAGACATTGACCCAATAGATGATGCAGTCGCGGGCAATCAGCAGGGCAGGCGTCATGCGACCGTCCTCCGCTGCAGCTGGCCAGGGGCGGGATCGCGCGTGGCGAGCGAATGAGCCGACGCGATCATCGCGATGGTAATGCCGAGCAGCAGGCTCAGCGCCACGAGGCACATGGCGACGACGATGTTCAGCGATGCGGCGGCAAGTCCGGGCAGCGGATTTTCGCGCATCAATGCGAACAGCACGGTTGACATTCTCTGTCTCCTTAATAAAATACACCGTATAGTTCATATAAATCACGCGCGGCGAATGCTGTCAAGACGAGGACCTCACAAGCGCGTGTGCAGGATCAAGGCGGTAAGGCTCCGCCCAACCAGAAGCCTCGAGCAAAGAAAGGATCTGACATGACGAGATTGACGCAAATATTGTTCGCAGCGGTCGTGATTGCGCTTGGCAGCGCATCAGCATCAGCTCAGGAGAACCAGGGCACCGCGGAGCAGAGGGCGGCTTGTGCGCCGGACGCCTTTCGTCTGTGCAGCGCCTACATTCCGGACCCGTCGGGTGTCGAAGCCTGTCTGCGGCAGAGGAAATCGAACCTGAGCGAAGCGTGCAAGGCGGTGTTCGACCAAGCCAGCACCGGTTCGGCCAGGGGCAGATAAGGATTGATGCCGCAACCGGTGCGGCGGGGTTCCTGCCCTGAATTGCATCGGCATCGCGGCAGGAGACAGGAGCGATCTCATGAGCACGGTGTACATACCGGCCCTGGCTGCCTTCGGCGGCTCTGCGTTCGGCGCGCTCTCGACCATCGTCAGCGGATGGTTCAGCGGACGCCGAAAACGTCGCGAGCTTCATCATGCCCGCTCGTTTTCGAAGCGCGAACAATTGTACCATTGCTTCATCGAGGAGGCGTCACGGCTCTACGCCGAGGCCCTGGTCAATGATCAGGCCGAAATCCCGCGACTGGTTAGCCTCTATACGCTGGTCGGGCGCATGCGGATCTTATCGAGCAGCGAGGTCGTTCAGGCCGCCGAGAGAGCCGGGCACTTGATCATCGAGACGTATCTCTCGCCAAATCGCACATTCGTCGATCTCCCGAAATTCATCGAGGAGATGGATCCCTTGCGCGATTTCGGCGAGGCCTGCCGCCGCGAGCTGATGACCATTCCGGCGCAGTGAGAGACATCATGCGCAGCCGGATTGAAGGTCGAACGAGTAGCGCCCGCTGTAAGATCGTGCAGGCCGCCATCCATCTCTATGGCGAGATAGGACACAAAAAGACCACCGTTGCTGATATCGCGCAGCATCTGTCGATGTCCTCGGCCAACGTCTACCGCTTCTTTCCCTCGAAGCGGTCGATTGAAGAGGCTGTGGTCGCAGAGCTGCTCGACGAGACCGTGAGTGCTGCAGCTGAGGCGGCCCGCACCCAGGGGCCGGCGCTGCAGCGCCTGGCGGCGATCCTGAAAGCGATTGCCGACTGCAATGAGGGTCGATCAGCGATGCACCGACGCGCGCAGGATCTGGTGGCGTTGGCTGTTCGTCAGAACTGGACGGTCGTCCTCGCCTATCACGACAAGATCCGGGGGCTGCTGCGACCAATCATCGGCACTGGGCAAGCACGCGGCGAACTGCAGGGCGGCAGCCCGACGGCGCTGACCTGCTGCCTGCTGGAAGCCATGGACGTCCATCTCAACCCATCGCGGGTCGGCGCTGCGACGCTGCGACCAAGCTTCGAAGAAATGTTGAGATTTTGTACGAGCGCTTTGCGTCGTGCGCCATCGTTGCAGCCGGCCAAGGTGATACCTCATGGGCAGCTCAGGGCCGGCTGAAGCAGCGTCGCTCGCGCCGAAGATAAGACTGGCCGCAATTCTAGTGTGACCAGTCCGTCTCGCAGGCCGCCAGGAAAAATCCGACGCGCTCGCGCACGAAGCCGGGAAGCTCCCTCTTCAGGTCCTTCGGTGTCTCGCCGACGAGCGACCGGAACAGCATTGGCAGCACGATCAGGTCGAGAAAGATCTGCGCCGTGGCGCGGCTTCGCTTGGCACTGAAAGGACCCTTGGGGGCGCGCGCAAGCTTCTGCGTGGCGTCGTCCAGCAGTTGGGACACCGCGGCCTGAGAGCGATCGCGTGCGGTGTCATGAACGTTGCGGCTCAGTTCGGGAAATCGCTGCGATTCGGCGATCGTGGCGCGGACCAAGTCCACCGATTCTTCCACGAACCGTTCCACGATTTCGGTCCCGAGGTTCATCAATTTGTCCTCGATGGTGCGGCCTTCCGGCGAGAATCCCTTGAAATCGGTCAATCCCTCGACCGTGCGGGCCACCACCGCCGCGAACAGCGCTTCCTTGCCGGGGAAGTGGGCGTAGATCGTCGGCTTGCTCGCGGGCGCGAGTTCGGAAATGTCGTCGATGCTGGCGCTGCGATAGCCCTTTTCCAGAAACAGCTGCTGGGCGGCATCGAGGATGCGCGCCTGCGCGTCGCCGGCCGAATCCCTGGGCGGTCTGCCTCGCTTCGTCTTCTTCATTTTTGGTCCTCCGAAATCACGAGTCTGTGCATGTCGCTTTCCCGCTTGACATGGTCTGCAAAGAAAGGCAAGAAAAAGAAAATATACGGTATAGTTTATTATTAGCCTGGCTCTGCTCGGCAGGCCTGGCGAGCGCCCCGAATGATCCGGGCCGCAAAGGTGGACGTTTGGCCGGATCGTTCGATCCAAATGAGGAGAATGTTGTGACTCTGTTGAACCGAGGGCCGTCCGGCTTGCAGGAAGGCACGCTGCTGCGGGAGCTGCACCACAGGGTCAGCAATGGCGTTGCCTTCGCCATCGACCTGGTCTCCGCCGCGGCCATCCGGGTCGAGGGAGCGGAAGCCAAATGCGCGCTGGGCGACGTGGTCGAGCTGCTGCAGGGCTATTCCGATGTGCATGGTGCGCTGGCCATGCCCGCGGGCGATACGCTGATCCACGCCGCGACCTCCATTCGCAAGCTGGGTTGTGGCATGCGGCGCGCGGTGCTGGACCGGATGAACATTCAGCTGGCATTCGCGACGCAGTCCCTCGCGCTGCAGCCGGAGCGCTGCTGGCATCTGGGGCTGATGGTCCACGAGCTCGTGATGCACGCGGCACGGCACGCCTGCTTCGAGGCGAGACCGGGGCAGATCAGGGTCAAGTTGACGCGGACCGGCGCGCTGGTGAACTGCGTGATCCTGGACAACGGCTCGCGTCCGGCGCGCGATGCCTCAGACCGCGAATTGCGGATCGCGCGGGATATCGCCAGAGCGCTCGGCGGCCGGATCGAGCAGGGTTTTGGCACCGAATTCACCTCGATCGTCCTCTCGTTCCCGCTGACCGAGCGCGAACGGGACGCAAACTGGACCATCGCGACGCGCCAGATGAGGGCGCCGCGCCGCACGCGAGCCACCGCTTCGACTGACACAGCGCTCGCTTCCCGCCGATCCCAGGATGCGCTCGCCGGGCTCTTGACGCTGTCCCATCCGACGGTCGCGCCATGACCAGCCGATCCTCCCATCCGATCATGGCGCCGCGTGCGGTGAAGGTTTTCGCCGCAGCGGGCGCGCTCGTCAGTATCGCACTGAGCGGCTGCAATGATCACGCGGCGCAGACGGCCACGCGGGCCACGCTGGTCCGGACCACGATCGTGCAGCCGCGCGACCGGCAAGGTGCCATCACGTTGACGGGAGAGGTCCAGGCCCGCTTCCGTGCCGATCTTTCCTTCCGCGTCAGCGGACGTGTGGTTGCTCGCACCGTGGACGTTGGTGCTCACGTCAACAAGGGCGACGTCCTCGCCCGGCTCGATCCGGCCGAGCAGGCGGCCGACGTGGATGCTGCGACCGCGGCAGTGGCCTCCGCCGAAGCTCAGCTGCGCGTGGCAAAGGCAACGTTCGAGCGCCAGAGCGCGCTGATCGCGAGCGGCTTCACCACCCGCACCGTCTACGATCAGGCCCAGGAGGGCCTGCGAACGGCGGTCGGCGCGCTGGAGGCAGCCCGGGCGCAGCTCGGCACCTCGCAGGACGCGCTTGGCTATACCGTGCTGCGCGCCGAAGCCGACGGCGTCGTGACCGCGCGAAATCTCGAGGTCGGCCAGGTCGTGCCGGCCGCGCAACCCGTGTTCTCGCTCGCGCAGGACGGGGCGCGGGATGCCGTCTTCGAGGTCTATGAGTCCGCCTTCCTCGGCCAGACCGACAGCCGCCGCGTCACGCTGGCGCTCGTCTCCGATCCCGATGTGACGGCAGCGGGCGAGGTGAGAGAGATTTCACCTGTGATCGATGCGAAGAGCTCCACGATCCGCGTCAAGGTGTCCATCGACAATCCGCCGGCCGCGATGACATTGGGCAGCGCCGTCGCCGGAACGGTCAAGGCGAAGCCTCAGAGCGAGATCGCCTTGCCCTGGAGCGCACTGATGGCCGCGGGCAGCAAGCCTGCCGTCTGGACCGTCGACCCCAGGACGCAGACGGCGTCGCTGAAGCCGGTCACGGTCGGCGCATACGAGGCCGGACAGGTGCTGATCAAGGCTGGCCTCGAGCCCGGTGAGCGCGTCGTCGTCGACGGCGGCAAGCTCTTGAGCGTTGGCCAGTCGGTTACTGAAGCGGGAGGACGGTCATGAAGCGACCGATCATGATGATTGCCGGCACGCTCGCGGCGGCCTCGCTGCTCGCCGGGTGTCAGCAGGAGACGAACGCGCCGGAGCCCGTGCGCCCCGTGCTCTCGATGCTGGCCAAGCCGAACAGCGGCGACAGCACAATTGCCGTCGGCGTCGTCGAGCCGCGCTACAAGACCAACCTCGGCTTTCGCGTGCTCGGACGGCTGACCTCGCGCCCGGTCTATGTTGGCGACATCGTCGGCGAAGGACAAATCATCGGCACGATCGATCCCACCGCGCTCGATCTCGCCGTTCGCGCCGCCAAAGCCCAGCTTGCGAAGGCTGAGGCGCAGCTTGCGACGGCCAGGGCCACGGAGGAGCGGCAACGGACGCTGATCACCAGCGAGGCGACCACGAAACAGACACTCGACAATGCCGAGCAGGCGCGCGCCGGAGCCGAAGCGAGCGTCGCACAGGAGCAGGCGAGCCTTACGAAGGCGATCGAGCAACTCGGCTACGCCCAGATCAAGGCCGATTTCGGCGGCGTCGTCACCGCCGTTGGTGCGGAAGTGGGCCAGGTGGTCTCGCCCGGTCAAACCGTGGTGACGGTCGCGCGGCCGGACATTCGCGAGGCGGTCGTCGATATCGGGGAAGACTTTCCCGTGCCGCTCGAGGTCGGGCTCGCCTTCACCGTCAGCCTGCAGCTCCTTCCCGCCGTCGAGGTCGAGGGCAGGATCCGTGAAATCGCGCCGCAGGCGGACGCGCTGACGCGGCTGCGCCGCGTTCGGATTGCGCTCGACAATCCGCCCGAAAGCTTCCGCCTTGGCGCGACGGTCACGGCCAGGCTCGGCAAGGACCAGGGCAAGGTCTTGCGCCTGCCCGCATCAGCGGTGCTCAGCAAGGACGGTGCCGATTTCGTCTGGGTGGTCGACCAAACCACCAGCACCGTCTCGTTGCAGAAGATCGACGGCGTCGCCGAACCGGCAGGCATCCGCGTCACCGGCGGACTTGCCGCAGGCGCTCGAATCGTCACCGCCGGAATTCACAGCCTCAAGCCGGGACAGCACGTCCGCATCCAACAGGATCAAGAGCCATGAAGTCGTTCAACCTCTCCGACTGGGCGCTCGGCCATCGCTCGCTCGTCTGGTATTTCATGATCGCCTTCATGGCGGCCGGCCTGTTTGCCTATCTCCAGCTTGGACGGCAGGAGGACCCCGACTTCACCATCAAGACCATGGTGATCCAGGCACAGTGGCCGGGCGCCTCGCCCGAGGAGATGACCCGTCAGGTCACAGACCGGATCGAGAAGAAGCTGGAGGAGCTGGAATCGCTCGACTACACCAAGAGCGTGACGGTCGCGGGCCAGACCACCGTGTTCGTCTACTTGCGCGATTCGACCAAGGCCGCCGACGTCAAGCCGACCTGGGTGCGCGTCCGCAACATGATCGCCGACATCAGGGGCGATTTTCCCCAAGGCGTGATCGGGCCCGGCTTCAACGACCGTTTCGGCGACGTGTTCGGCAACGTCTATGCCTTCACCAGCGACGGCTTGAGCCAGCGACAGCTGCGCGACCAGGTCGAGGATAATATCAGGGCCAAGGTGCTGACCGTGCCGGATGTCGGCAAGGTCGACATTCTCGGTGCGCAGGACGAGGTGATCTATCTGGAATTCTCCACCCGCAAGACCGCGGCGCTCGGCCTCGACGTCCACGCCATCATGAATTCGCTGCAAGGCCAGAACGCGGTGGCGCCCTCCGGCGTGTTCCAGGAGGGGCCGGAGCGAATCAGCGTCCGCGTCAACGGCCAGTTCACCTCTGAGGCGAGCCTGAAGGCGGTTAATCTGCGCATCAACGACCGCTTCTTCCCGTTGACCGATGTCGCGACCATTACGCGCGGCTATGCCGATCCACCGTCAACGCTGTTCAGATACAATGGTCAGCCCGCCATTGCACTTGCGATCGGCATGAAGTCCGGTGCCAACCTGCTCCAGTTCGGCGAGGCGCTGAAGAAAGAGATGGCCGGGATCATCGCCGACCTGCCGATCGGCGTCGGTGTCCATCTCGTTGCCGATCAGCCCGTCGTGGTCGAACATGCGGTCTCTGGCTTCACCGAAGCGCTGTTCGAGGCCGTGATCATCGTGCTCGGCATCAGCTTCCTGAGCCTGGGCTTGCGGGCGGGACTCGTGGTCGCCATCGCCATTCCGCTCGTGCTCGCGATCACCTTCGTGGTGATGGCCTATTGCGGCATCTCGCTGCAGCGCATTTCGCTGGGCGCCCTGATCATCGCGCTTGGCCTGTTGGTCGACGATGCCATGATCGCGGTCGAGATGATGGTGGCGCGGCTCGAGATCGGCGATCCCCTCGAAAAGGCGGCCACCCACGTCTATACGTCGACCGCGTTTCCGATGCTGACGGGAACGCTTGTTACCGTGGCCGGCTTCATCCCGATCGGGCTCAACAGCAGCAATGCCGGCGAGTTCACCTTCACCCTGTTCGTGGTGATCGCGGTATCTCTGATCGTCTCCTGGATCGTGGCGGTCTTGTTCACGCCGCTGCTCGGCGTCACCATCCTGCCGGCCAGGATGAAGGGACATCACGAGCAAAAAGGTCGCGTCGCGCAGATGTTTGCGCGTCTCCTGCTGTTCTGCATGCATCACCGCTGGAGCACCATTGCGGTGACGGCCGGCGCCTTCCTGCTCGCTGTGTTCGGCTTGCAGTTCGTGCAGCAGCAGTTCTTCCCCTCGTCCGACCGAGCCGAGCTCGTCATCGATTGGAACCTGCCGCAGAATGCCTCGATCACCGACACCAACGCCCAGATGACCCGCTTCGAGCGCGAGCAGTTGCAGGGCAACGATGCGGTCGAGCATTGGTCCACCTATGTCGGCACCGGCGCGCCGCGCTTCGTGCTGTCGTTCGATGTTCAGACCGCCAACACCTGGTTCGGCCAGCAGGTGATCGTGACCAAAGGCGGCATCGCCGCACGCGACCGTCTCAAGTCGCAGTTCGAGGACTATTTGCGGAAGACCTTCCCTGGCACCGACACCTACGTCAAGCTGCTCGAGGTCGGCCCGCCTGTCGGCCGTCCGGTGCAATACCGCCTGAGCGGGCCCGATATCGCCGAGGTCCGCGACCTCGCGCAAAAGCTTGCCGGCGTCGTCAGCAGCAGTCCTGACCTCGGCAACGTGGTGTTCGACTGGATGGAACCCGCGCGGGTCGTCAAGGTCGATGTGCTCCAGGACAAGGCGCGCCAGCTCGGCGTCACCTCGGAGGATATCGCCACCACCCTGAACTCGGTGCTCCAGGGCACGCCGGTCACGCAGGTGCGTGACAGCATCTATCTCGTCAATGTCACGGGCCGCGCGACCGCAGCGGAACGCGCCTCGATCGATACACTGCGCGACCTTCAGATGCCCGGGCTCGGCGGCCAATCGGTGCCGCTCGGCGCCGTCGCCAATCTGCGCTACGAGCTCGAGCAGCCCACGATCTGGCGGCGCGCACGGATTCCAACGATTACTCTCAAGGCCGCCGTCGTCAGCGATGTGCAGCCGAAGACGGTCGTCGACCAGCTCGCGCCGAGGGTGGCGGAATTTGCCAAGCAGCTGCCCGCGGGTTACGCGATCAAGATCGGAGGCTCGGTGGAAGAGAGCGCCAAGAGCCAGGGGCCGATCATCGCGGTCGTACCGCTGATGCTGTTCGTCATGGCGACCGTGCTGATGGTGCAGTTGCAGAGCTTTTCGCGCCTGTTCCTGGTGTTCGCCGTTGCGCCGCTCGCGCTGATCGGCGTCGTCATGGCCATGCTGCCGAGCGGCGCGCCGCTTGGTTTCGTCGCCATCCTCGGCGTGCTCGCCCTGATCGGCATCCTGGTCCGCAATTCCGTGATCCTGATCGTGCAGATCGAGGATCTGAAGAAGGAGGGCAGGCCGGCCTGGGAGGCCGTGGTGGAAGCAACCGAGCACCGCATGCGACCGATCCTGCTCACGGCTGCCGCCGCAAGTCTCGCGCTCATTCCGATCGCGCGCGAGATTTTCTGGGGTCCGATGGCCTACGCCATGATGGGCGGCATCATCGTCGGCACGCTGCTGACGCTGCTGTTCCTGCCGGCGCTGTATGTCGCGTGGTTCAGGATTCATCCTGACCAGGCGGATGAATCACCTTCACATGCCGACGAAGCCGTTGCGCACGAAGCACCGGCCGAACAGAGGCCCACGCACGACGCACCAGAGCCTGTGCTCGAGCCCCAAATCTAAAATGGAGATGATGATGCCCTCGAAGACCCTTTCAGCGGTTGCCATCGCTGTGACGATCGCGGCGGGTTCGCTCGCCCCCTCTGTTGCATTTGCGCAATTTCCGCCGCCGCCGATGGCGCCCGCGGGCCCTCCACCCATGGCTGCAGCAGCGCCTCCAGCCTTCGCAGGTCCCGGTCCCGCCGCACTTGGCGGTCCTCGCCTCGGTCCGGCAGCGGGGCCGCGCGCCGATCTCGCCGCGCGAGGTGTCAGCGGCGGGCCGACCGTCGTGAACGCCGCGCGGACCACCGCGGTCAACATCGGCGGTGCCGGCTATCGCTATGGCGGTGTGCACGGATATGGATATGGAGCGCGCGCTGCGAGCTATGCCGGCGCATACGCGACCGGCGCCTATGCCGGGTACGCCTATGGCGGCGCGCGCTCGGGCGGCTACTCGAGTAGCGACTGCTACTACGTTTATAGACGCCATAGCAGGTATCTCGTCTGCGACTAGCCGTGAGCACGTTGCATCTAACGAGCGCAGTCCGGCTGAACGCGACATGGACATCGTAAGCGCCCTGGCGGTACTGGTGCGGGTCACCGAGACCGGCTCATTCTCGGCTGCGGCGCGCGAGCGCGACGTCAGCAAGGCGGCCGTGGCGCGGCAGATCTCCTCTCTCGAGGAGCATTTCGGCGTTCGTCTGCTGCACAGGACGACCCGCAAGCTCAGCCTGACCGACGACGGACAGATGCTGCTCGATCTCGCGCGCCCGGTGCTCGAAGGCATCGAGACCATCGAAGCTGCGCTTGGACGACAGAGCGCATCGCCCGTAGGCCTGGTTCGCCTCGGGATCATGGTCGCGGCCAGCCATTTTCTCGCACCGCGACTGCCGGCGCTGCTGGCGAGCAATCCCGGCCTCAAGGTCGAACTTGTTGTAAACGACCGGTTCGGCGACATGATCGAAGACCGCCTGGACCTGGCCATGCGGGTCGGGGACATCGTCGATGCGTCCCTCGTCGGACGGCGGATCGGGATAGCGGCCCGTGTCGTGGTCGCGGCCCCCAGCTACATCGCAGCGCACGGCGAGCCGCGCAATCCGGTCGAACTCGCAAGCCATGCCTGCATCATCCACGACATCGGCCCGGGATCGGACATCTGGGCCTTTGCAGGGCCGGACACCGCGCGGGAGGTTCGTGTGTCGGGCGGCATGCTCGCCAATGATGGCGCCGCGGTCCATCTTGCGGCTCGTGTCGGATATGGCATTGCCTTTCTTCCGCTCGTGCAGGTGGTCGATGACCTCCGCAGAGGCGATCTGGTCCGTCTCTTGAGCGACTATCCTTCGCCGGGACTGCCCTTCAGCCTGGTGTACCCGTCACGCCGACATCTGGCGCCCCGCACCCGTCTGGTGATGGATTTCGTCATCGAGCAGGTTCGGCAGATCCGCACCGAACAATCGGCCTTGTCCGAAGAAGCGATCGTGTAGCTCGAAGAGGTCGCCTGCAGCGGCGGGTCGTTCCAACATTCACGACTTTATTCACGCCATGTGCCCGACTGGTCGATTGGATTGGCTCAATCCGCGAGACAGTCTTTCGCGCTGTGTCTGCTTTTTCCGAACGCTGGCGCCGGGTAACCGTCCGTCGGTTTCATCACCGACCCGAACGCACGGAGAGTAGACATGACCAAGACGATCGCCTTGAGCACCATCGCAGCGGCGGCGCTCGCCGCTGCGACGTTCTGAGGCATGGCAGAGCCAGCAAGCGCGAAGAACTATGAGTTTTGCCGCGTGGATTACACCTTGGGATCGCCGCGGAATTGCGGCTTCGATACCATGGAGCAGTGCCTTGCCATGATTTCCGGTCGCGGCGGAAGCTGCACGCGCGATCCCTTCTATCAGGCCGAGTCCTTTGCCTACGCTCCGAAAAACAGCGGCCGTCGACACCACTAAGGCGTTCCCGATCTTGCCGAGCGTTCTGGCGCAAATTCGCGCCAGAACCTTGCTCTACTAGGCTGGCGCACCGCTGGACAATGTTCCTGACTTCGTTAAGTGTCAGGTCTTTGGACTATCAAGAGCAAAAAAATGTTGGACCTCTTGAAGAGAGGCACCGAAGAAAGCTTCGGTCTGATCGAGCGTGAGCTGCGGTGCGGACTGTGGAGCTGGAATCTGCGTACCGATGAGATGCACTGGTCTCGCGGGTATCATGATCTTCTGGGCATCGAGCCGGGAAAGGTAGTGCCATCCTTTGCGGCGATCCTCCAGGTTACCCATCCGGACGATCGAGGCGCGCAGGCCGAGGTGGAGCGGGTCATCCAAGAGGCCTCAACCATCAGACGGAAATTCCGCGTCATTCGCCGCGGCGGCAACATCGCCTGGATCTATTGTCAGATCATCGTCTTTGTTGACCCGGAGGGGGCGGCGGAGAAGGCCATCGGTGTCTGCACCGATATCACGACCCGCGAGGATCAGCTCAACCGGCTGCGGATTGCTGACGAGCGGTACCGTGCCCTGATCAAGGCTGCGGGAGCCGTGGTGTGGATCGCCAAATCGGACGGTCGAATCCACGAAGTCGTCAATTGTGATCATGGCAGCCAGATCGTTGCGTCCGAATCTGGCTGGCTCCAGCTCGTCCATCCCGATGATCAGGAGAAGATGCTCAGAGTTTGTGCGGCCGCGAGCCGAGAGAAGCGTGGCTATGACGTCGTGCACCGCTTTCTCCAGGCCGACGGTACTTTCAAATGGAAGCGTTCCACCGGCCAGCCGCTGCTGGATGATGCAGGCAATATCAAGGAGTGGCTGGGGATCAGTGTTGATCTCGACCGCAATACGGCGCGCGCAGGTGCCCACCGCATCACGGGGGCGCAAATCAGGGCCGCGCGCGGGATCGTGCGGTGGTCGGTCAAGGATTTGGCGCACGCTGCGGGGATCTCGCGTGCGACCATTCGGCGATTGGAAGAAGCGGACGGCGCTCCGCCACACAACGATCCGGCGCTTGCCGGCATCGAAGCCGCGTTTGCGAGCGCCGGTGTCGAATTTTTGTTTCCGGAGGCCGGAAAACCGGGTGTGCGTCCTCGCTAATTTGGCGCGTCACCGGGGCTGATTCCGCAAGATTTGTCGCTGCATTTGCCTATCGATGACCATCACGGCAAATTTGGCTCTAAACTGCCGAAGTGAGGTGCGCGGACACAGGCAATGGGCGCGCAATTCGCTTCGCAGCCGCCAATTTTGCCTAACAGAAGGTTAGCAGGGTCGGCATTATTGTTCTGCACGTGGAGCTCCGGCGAGACGTGCAAGCATGATGACGCAAATCATTCGATATCTCGGAATCGACACGCGCACTCAGCTTCTGGCCGAGCGGCTGTGGGGCTTGCTCGACGAATCGAGTGACCTCGTCATCGCGGACTTCTACCGGCGCACGCGGCGGTCGCACGTCGGCTTCCTGCTGGATGAGCGCAGCATCAAGCGCCTCATGGTCAAGCAAAAGGAGCACTGGCATTCGCTGTTCAACAGCGGATTCGATCAGGCCTATCTGCGCGGGGCGACCAAGGTCGGAATCATGCACCGCGAACTGGGCCTCGATCCCAGGTGGTACGTCGCCGGTTACGCCCTGATGAAGTCCCGGTTCACCGAACAATTGCTGTTCGACGCCTCGATCCCACCGCCGCTCAAGGTGGCGCTCGTCGTCACACTCGAAAAATACGTGGCCGTCGACATGGCGCTCACCCTTTCAAGCTATTCCGACTGGCTCGTCGACTGAGCCGGTTCGGTGCCGGATTCCCGTAGTTCTTTTCACGGTCACTTTTGAAAGGACCAGACCATGACGGACCTGCCCGCCTGCGCCACCTCCGATCAGCACGCCCAGGCGAGACTGCGCTTCATGGGAATTGCGCCCCGCACGGGGGAGCTGTTGCGGGAATTCTGGGCCATCGCCGAGCCGGCCGTTCCACGCATTCTCGACGGTTTCTACCGGCACGTAACGAGTGAGCCTCAGCTTGCCGCGTTGATCGGCAACGATATTCCCAGACTGAAATCAGCCCAGGGCATGCATTGGGCGCGGCTGTTCAACGGGCGGTTCGATGCCGAGTACCTGAAGGGTGTCCGTGCCATCGGCATGGTCCACAACAAGATCGGCCTGGAGCCACGTTGGTACATTGGTGGATATAATTTTGTCCTGAACCAGCTCGTGGCGCTCGCCACGCGGCGCTATCGCTGGAGGCAAAGGCGCCTCTGCGAGATCCTGAGCGCGGTGAATTGCGCCGTGATGCTCGACATGGAAATCGCCATCTCCGTCTACCAGGAGGCAATGCTTGCCGAGCGGGAAAGGCGGCAGGAGAAGGTCCACGCTGCGATCCGCAGCTTTGATTCCCGGATGAAAAGGGTGTTGGACACCGTCGATGGTTCGGCGGACAGTCTCCAGAGCGCAGCCAATGCCCTGGCGGCAAGCTCCTCGCAATCGACCCAGCAGTCCGGCGCGGTGGCGGCAGCTTCGGAAGAAGCGTCGACGAATGTGCAGGCGGTTGCCGCATCCACCGAGCAACTGACCTCGTCAATTCAGGAGATCGGCCGTCAGGTGTCCGACTCGACCAAGATCGTCCGGATTGCGGTCGAGCAATCAGCGCGATCCGGCGACACGGTCCAGAGCCTTGCGAAGGCGGCGCAGCGGATCGGCGACGTGGTTGAGCTGATCAGCACAATCGCGGGACAGACTAACTTGCTTGCTCTCAATGCCACAATCGAAGCCGCGCGAGCCGGGGAGGCCGGGCGCGGCTTCGCTGTCGTTGCTTCCGAGGTCAAAGCCTTGGCGGAGCAGACGGCGAAGGCTACTGGCGAAATCGGAGAGCAGATTCTCTCGATTCAGGGCGCAACCAAGGGGGCGGTGGCGGCGATCCAGGATATCGGCCGCACCATCGGCTCCGTCAGCGAGATTGCGACCGTCGTAGCGGCGGCCGTGGAAGAGCAGGGCGTTGCGACCGCCGAGATTGCGCGAAATATCCAGCAGGCAGCCCAGGGCACGCAGCAGGTATCCACCAATATCACCGGGGTGAGCCAAGCCGCCACTGAAACTCGGCAGACAGCGGCAAGACTCCTGGGCGCGTCCGAAGAACTCTCGGTGCAGGCTGCGGCCCTCCGGTCGGAGGTGGAAACGTTCTTTGCCGAAATTCGAGCAGCCTAGCGCAATATTCAAAAGTCTGGCGGCACAATGACTCAACCAACGATCGATTTCGGGGTCGGCGGACGCGCGCCGAAGCGCGAGGTGAACTGGGAGCAGCTGCTCCACACCGCCATCGAAAGCAGCTCTCATGGGCTTTGTGTCTTCGATTGGCGATCCAGGCTGGTGATAGCCAATGAACAGCACCGCAGCCTCTATTCGCTGACGTCCTCGCAGGCCTCGCCGGGTCGCCCCGCTGAGGATGTTCTCATAAGCCGCCATGCCCGGGTGGTCGGGGCGAAGGCAAATGACCAATTGGCCGGCTATCTGGCGGCCATAGGTCGGCGCGAAGCGTTCCGCACCACCTATGAATTGCAGGACGGGTCGTTCGTCGAGCTCGATATGCATCCGATGTCGGACGGTGGCTTCGTCGAACGGCACCGCGATGTGACCGAGCTTCGCCTCGCAATGGTCCGGGCCGAAGAAGCGAGGCAGGAGCTGATCGAGAGGCAGTACGCAATCGACCAGGCCGTCATTGTCGCGATCACGGACGTTCGCGGCACGATCACCTACGCCAACGATCGGTTTTGCGAGATCAGCGGGTACAATCGGGAGGAGCTGGTTGGAAGCAACCACCGTCTCCTGAAATCGGGGGTTCATTCATCGCAGGTTTTTCGCCAGATGTACCGTTGCCTCGCCCGAGGAGGCGTCTGGCGGGGCGAGCTGTGCAACAGGGCCAAAAGTGGCGAGCTGTACTGGGTCGACACCGTGATCACGCCCCAGCTTGGCCCTGACGGGAAGCCGGTTGCCTACATGGCGATCCGGGTCGATATTACTGCCCGAAAGAAGGCCGAAGCGCAGCTCAGTCATGCGGCCCGCCATGACGCGTTGACCGGTCTTCTGAACCGTGCTGCTCTTCTGGACGATCTTTCGGAACGGCTATCCCGAGTACAGGCAAGACGGCAGCAGCTGATCATTTACCTGCTTGATCTCGATGGCTTCAAGCATGTGAATGACACGCTCGGTCATGCCGCCGGCGATGCATTGCTCAAGCAGCTAAGCGGACGTCTTGTCTCGGTTGTTCCAGAAACTGCCCTGATCGCACGCCTGGGCGGTGACGAATTCGCGATCGTGCAGTCCAGCTCCACCGACGATCGTAAAGAGACCGAAGCGCTCGCGATCGATCTGCTGCAGGCGATCGCTATACCGTTCTCGATAGAGTCGCAGGAGGCCTCGGTCGGCGTCAGCATCGGCATCTCGATTGCACCGTTGCATGGTGTTACGGTTCCAGAGCTGCTCTACAAGGCCGACTTGGCTCTGTATCGAGTCAAATCGGACGGGCGCAGCGGATTTCATGTCTTTGAAGATGAAATGCGCAGCCGCGCGCAAGACCGCAATCGGCTCGTCAATGAGCTCCGGGCTTCGGTTGCGCGCGGCGAGTTCGAGCTCCACTATCAACCTATCTGCGAGGCCGAATCCCTGCGGCCGCGCAGCGCGGAAGCGCTGGTGCGATGGCGCCATCCCACTCGGGGCCTGCTTTATCCAGATGAGTTCATCGGAGTTGCCGAAGATAGCGGGCTGATGGAGGCATTGGGACGGTGGACCCTGGAAAGGGCGTGCGCAGACGCCGCATCGTGGCCCGCGGAGCTCAGGGTTGCGGTCAATTTGTCTCCGGCTCAATTCCGGGGAGGGCCGCTGTTCGACTCCATCATCGGCGTGCTGATGAAAACCGGCCTTCCGCCGCATCGGCTCGAGCTCGAAGTGACGGAATCGATGCTGCTGCAGGACAGAGAGGAGAATCTCCTGTTGTTTCGCCGGTTGAAGGACCTTGGAATAACCTTTGCCCTGGATGACTTCGGCGTCGGCTATGCCTCGCTGGGTTCGGTCGTCTCATTCCCGTTCGACAAGCTCAAGATCGACCGCTCGTTCACGAGCGAGCTGCCGGGCAAGCCGGCGAGCAGGGCGGTCGTCGCATCCATCATGACATTGGCCCGCGGCCTCGATGTGGAGGTCACGGCGGAAGGTGTTGAAACAATGGAGCAGCTTGCGTATTTGCGGGGTCAAGGAGTTGATTCGGTGCAGGGCTATCTGCTGGGCAAGCCTGCGCCATTCGGCCCGCTGGAGAGGGCGAGTGCGGTTGTCGGATGCAAGCCGGGCTTGTGAACCGGCGCATGGTTGACGGTCAGCTGCTTGATCCTGACATCATGCCCCTGTTTTGCCCGACGGATCAAGCGATTTTCGTAAAAGACGAAATATCGAAGCGGCGTCAATGCGTCGGCTACCGTGCATGGGGTTGTTTTTCGAGTTTGAGACAGAAACGGATAGTCACGGCACTACCAGCTTCTTGCGGATCGCATACCGGACCAGTTCGGCCGTTGACGACATTCCGAGCTTGCGCATCGCCGAGGCGCGATGGGTTTCGACCGTCTTTACGCTCAGCTTCAGAACGACGCTGATGGATCTGTTGGTATGCCCTTCCGCGATCAATTGGACGATGCTTTGCTCGCGCGACGTCAGCAGCATGCCCGACTTGCCCTGCTTGTTGAGCTGGTAGTCGTGCAGGAGCTTCTCGACAAGGGCGCTGGTAAAGTAGGGTCTTCCGTCGAGCAGCGCCTCGATCGCGAAAATGAGGTGCTTCTTGGCATCCGACTTGAACAAAAAGCCGCGGACGCCGGCCAGAACCGCTTCCGTCAGCAGCTCCTCGTCCTCATGCATCGTCAAGATCAACACTTCCGTACGCTGATGGAGCGCCCTGAGACGGCGACTGACTTCCAGTCCGTTGATGAGCGGCATCGAGTAGTCGACGATCACGATGTCCGGCCTCGCGTCCAAGGCCAACGCGATGGCCTGCTCGCCATTGCTCGCTTCGCCCGCAACAATCCAGTTCGGCTGCATTTCAACGATTGCGCGCAGCCCGGAGCGCACGACTTCATGATCATCCGCAATCAAGATGCGTTTCACGGGCGTCGTTCTCGTTGTTCCGGCCACAGTCGAGCAGATGACCGGCGGCGGCAAGGTCGAACGATCCTATCGATCGCACGTCGCAGGATTATCCTGCAAAACCCTGAGATGCTTCTGCGAAGTTACTCAGCTGGCGCCCTCGCTCGCGACATCGCCGGGGCCGATGCGCCCTCACGCCTCGACGAGCGAGGCGCGTACGGCGTATCGGACCAGGCCGGCAGTTGAATTCACGTCCAGCTTGCGCATGGCCGCCGCCCGATGCGCCTCCGTCGTCTTGACACTGAGGTTCAGGATCGCGCTGATGCTCTTGTTGCTGTAACCTTCCGCAACCAGCTTGACGACGAGCTGCTCGCGCGGAGTGAGCCCGTGGTACTGGTCGGCATTGCCGCACGATGTCCGGTTCGCTCCACTCGGGCAACTTACGCTGCAAAACCGCCTGTGCACCAGAAGCGATTCGACGGCTGCCAGAAGTAATCTGTTTGCATCCGATTTGACCAGGAACGCGCGTGCACCGGCCTCGAACGCCTGCTCCGCAAGCAGGCCGGAATTGTGCACCGTGAAGATCAAGACTTCCGTCGGCAACGGATATTCCCTGATCCGCCGCGCAACCTCCACGCCGGTCATTCGCGGCATCGAAAAATCCACGATCGCGACATGCGGCTGACTTTCGATTGCCGCGCTCAACACCTTGCCGCCGTCGCTCACTTCGGCGACCACTTCCCAATCCGTTCGCTGCTCGAGCACTGCTCGCAAGCCTGATCGCACGGCTTCATGATCATCAGCGATAAGGAAACGCTTCATGTCCGAGTACTCCGGGTCCTTCACACGGCGGCCCGGCTTGAATGGCTCTATTCTCGCCTGCCGTCGGTGTTCAGTGTTCTTCTTTCGTCATAGTGTTCTTGTGGCCCTCGTACGACAGTGCTGGCCTTTCGCGAGTTGCGCCTGTTCGTCGCCAGCCCGTGCGGAAGCACCGCGCGAACTATTGTGCCGGAGCGGCGCGCTGTCGTATCGGAGTAGATCTCGAGCGAACCTCCGATCTGGTGAAGTCTGGCTCTCATTGCGGGAATTCCGACGCCGATCGATATCGGCTTCGCGCCCGGCCTGGCGTGATCGCGTTGAAATCCGCGCCCGTTGTCGCTGATCGTCAGCCGAAGTTCGCTCTCGGCTACGTCAAGGACGATACCCACTTCCGTCGCCTTCGCGTGACGGAACACGTTCGTGAGGCCCTCCTGTACGACCCGCAGGATCGAGCGCTGCGTTTCGTAAGGCAGCAGATCGACCTCCGGGGCGATTCTGGTCGTGACCCGCAGCGACGTGCGCGCCGCGAAACCATCAGCGTAATGCTCGATCGTGGCCTTCAGTCTCTCCAGTGTCAGATTCTGCGGATGCAGCAAATAGGCAAAGGCGCGAATTTCCCGGAGCGCTTCGTCGATCGACGCGTCAATTTCCTGGCAAAGCCGCTCGGTCGCGACCGGATCGCAAAGGCTCCGCCGGATCCGCATCAGGCCCAGGCTCGCGGCGATCAGATGCTGGCATGTCGAATCGTGCAGATCGGAAGCAATCCGCTGCTGGATATCCTCCTGGATGGACGCCAAATTGAAAATCGGATGATCCAGCTCGCTGGGGGAAGAGGGATGTGGCTTCACGGCACGCACTCACTTCTCCGGTGACGCTCGGCACTGGATCTCAATGTCGAGCGTCTCCTACCTGCCCGATTGGGGCGAAGCGAACGTATGCACGCGCCCGTAGGGCACCGTCGTTATACACCGTTAGGTTGATGATCACAAATGAGTAGCATCGCCACAGCATCGAGTTCTCGAATCTGTGAAATCCGGCGGGTTCCAGTATGCAGTTTGTGCCGCAGTTCCGACAGTGAGATTCAAATGCGGTGCAATAGATGAGCAAGCGCTGCAACGGTCTTTCCAGCTCGCCTGAAGCGGGGCCCGGCTGCGACACGCCGGCCATGGCGGATCCGCGCGATCCGCCTAGTAGTCCACCGCGTCCCTGGCGATCGGACAGGTCATGCAGTGTCCGCCTCCGCGGCCCCGCCCCAGTTCGGCGCCGACGATGGTGATCACCTCGATCCCCTCCTTGCGCAACAGCGTGTTGGTATAGGTGTTGCGGTCATAGGCGTATACGACGCCCGGTGAGGCGCAAACCAGGTTAGCGCCGCTGTCCCACTGCGTCCGCTCGCGCATATAGGCGTTGCCGCCCGTCTCGACCACGCGCAGCTTCTTCAGGCCGAGCGACTCGGCCACGACGTCGACGAACGGCTTTTCGTCCTTCCGCAGTTCGGTTCCGGTGGCATTGTCGGCCGGCCGATAGGAGTACGCCGTGATGTTGTTGACGATGTCGGGATAAAGCAGCACGCAATCGCGGTCGGCGAAGGTGAACACGGTGTCGAGATGCATTGCAGCGCGTAACTTCGGCATGGCGGCCACGATGACGCGCTCGGCCGCCTTCTGCTTGAACAGAGCCGCAGCGAGCTGGCTGATCGCCTGACGCGAGGTGCGCTCGCTCAAGCCGATCAGCACATTGCCCTTGCCGATCGGCATCACGTCGCCGCCTTCGAGTGTGGCCAGTCCGTGATCCCGGGTCGGGTCGCCCCACCAGACCTTCACCTTTCCGGCGAAATCCGGGTGGAACTTGTAGATCGCCGTCGTGAGGATGGGCTCTTCATGGCGCGCCGGCCAATAGAGCGAGTTGAGCGTGACCCCGCCGTAGATCCAGCAGGTCGTGTCCCGCGTGTACAGCGTGTTCGGCAATGGCGGCAGCAGATATTCGGTCATGCCTGCCGCTTCGCGGACCAGTTTGAGCGTCTCACCGCCATGTGCGTCCGGGAAATCATGGGTCGATACGCCGCCGATCAGGGTTTCGGCAAGGTCGCGCGGCTTGAGGCCTTCGAGGTAGGAGCGAAGCTCTTCAACGAGACCAAGGCCGACCTGATCGGGAACGACCTGGTTGTCGAGGATCCACTTCCTGGCCTCTGGGATCGCGACCGTCTCCGTCAGCAGGTTGTGCATCTCAACGACGTCGACGCCGCGGTCGCGCATCTTCTGAACAAAGTCGAAGTGATCGCGCTTCGCGTTTTCCACCCATAACACATCATCAAACAGCAGGGTGTCGCAATTCGACGGCGTGAGACGCTGATGGGCGCGGCCGGGCGAGCAGACCATCACCTTCCTCAACTGCCCGACCTCCGAATGGACACCAAAGCGAATCGAAGTGGCCGACGTCTGATTTGCCATGGGAACTCTCCCGGGAGTGTTGCTGCCTAGATCGTAATGTAGCCAGTGGCCAATCCGTGGATTCCGACAGCCGCGCCGACGGCCGCTGCGATGAAGATGCCCCACTCGACAGCCGTGAAGACCTTCGCCTTCCGTTCCAGGCGCGCCCAGAAGTACAGTGCCGTCCCAGGCGCGTAGAGGATCAGGGACAGCAGCAGAAACTTCATCCCGGCAGAGTAGATCAGGAACAGCGTGTAGATGAAGGCGATGCCGGCGAAGATCGTGTCGCGCGTTCGCTCACTGCCGCTCTTCTCATAGGTCTCGCCCCGCCTGACGAGCCGAAGCCCGTAGGCCGCGACCAGGAAGAATGGAATCAGTGACATCACGCTTGTCAGATTGAGCATCAACGAGAACGCGTCCTGCGACCAATAGGTGCTGATGACGAAGAGCTGGACGATCACATTCGTCAACCACAGCGCCGCGGCCGGGACCTTGTTCGCATTCTCCGTTCCGAACAGGGCTGGCATGTCCCTGGTCCGGCCGGCCGCCGAAAGCACCTCGGCGCAGATCAGGGACCACGCAAGATAGGCCCCGAGCACCGATACGAGGAGCCCGATGCTGACGAAGACGGCGCCCCAATGCCCGACCACCGCCTCGAGCACCGTCGCCATGGACGGCTGCCGCATCTCGGCGATTTCCGCGCGGGGAAGCACCGCGTAAGGCAGCATGGTGACGAGCACCATGAGACTGGTGACGATCACGAAGCCCAAAATCGTCGCCGAGCCGACGTGGGACCGCTCCTTGGCGTAGCGTGAATAGACGCTGGCGCCCTCGATCCCCAGAAACACGAACACCGTGACCAGCATGGTCGCACGGATCTGGTCGAACAGGCTCTTGTCCGGCATGCCTTCGCCGCCCCAAAAATTGGCGCGGAATATGTCGTATTGGAACGCGAACGCGAGAATGACGATGAAGACCAGGATCGGCACGATCTTGGCGATGGTGACGACCGTGTTGATTGCGGCCGCCTGTTGCACGCCGCGCAGGATCATGAAGTGGAAGAGCCAGATTCCGATCGAGGCGACGACAATCGCGGTCACCGTGTTACCTTCCCCGAAGACCGGGAAGAAAGCGCCCAGGGTCGACTTGATCAGGACCCAGTAGGATACGTTGCCGATGCAGCTGCCGATCCAGTAGCCAAATGCCGATAAGAAGCCGGGATAGTCGCCAAACCCCGCCTTGGCATAGGCGTAGACGCCGGCATCGAGTTCGGGCTTTCGCTCGGCCAGCGTCTGGAACACCCGCGCGAGGGTGTACATGCCGCCACCGGCAATGCACCAGGCAAAGATGGCGCCGAACGGGCCGGTGGCGATGCCGAAGGTGCGGGGCAACGAGAAGATGCCCGAGCCGACCATCGAGCCGACCACCATCGCGGTCAACGCGAACAGAGAGAGTTTTTGGATTGACGGCGTCCCAGTCATGGGGAGACCTCGCGACACGAGGGGTGCGCTACATCCCGGCCGATTGACTTGCCCGGTCGTTGCACCATGCGCCTTGGGCACAGCCTGGAATATCGGGTGATCACCTAGTCGAGGGCCGGGATTTCCCTCGCCGGAAACGACGGCTCAAGACGGCGCCGGTGCGGGAGCGCCGGTGCGTTCCTTCTCGCCGAAACAGGCCACGTACATTGTCGGCAGCAGGACCAAGGTCAGGACGGTCGCAACCAGCAGGCCGCCCATGATTGCAACAGCCATCGGTCCCCAGAATACGGTTGGAGCAATCGGAATCATGCCGAGGACGGTCGATACCGCCGTCAGCATGATCGGACGGAAGCGGGAACTGCTGGCATCCACCGCCGCCTCCCAGGGGCTCTTGCCCTGGGCACGCTCCGCATCGATCTGGCCAATCAGGATCACGGCGTTCTTGCAGATCATGCCCAGCAAAGCGAGAACGCCCAGAATCGTGACAAAGCCCATCGGTCTGCCGGAGAGCAACAGGGCCGCGACGACGCCGACCATTCCGAGCGGCGCCACGCTTGCGACCATCAATAGCCGTGGAAAGCTCTGCAACTGGACCATCAGAACCGTGACCATGACGAACAGCATCATGGGCACCACGGCGAGTACGGATGCCTGCGATTTCCGGCTTTCTTCCACGGTCCCGCCGACTGCCACATCGTAAGAGGCAGGCAGCGTCCTCCTCAACTGTTCGATGGCTGGCGACAGAGCACCCACCACCGAATTCGGCAATGATCCGTCGCTGATGTCGGCACGCACTGTCAGCGTGGGAACGCGGTCGCGTCGCCAGATCAGCGGATATTGCTGTTGAAATTCGAATGTCGCAAACTGGCTGAGCGATATTGTCGTTCCACCAGGCAACGGCACTTGAAGCGTCCGCAGATTGGACAGCGACATTCGCTGCTCATCGACTGCACGAGCCACCACGGCGACCAGATAGACATCGTCGCGAACCTGGGTGACGGTTGCGCCTGAAATCATGGTGTTCAGCACGGCCGATATCGCCTGCGAGCTCAGCCCGAGACGACGCGCCTCATCCTGATCGACGCGAATGCGCAGCTCGCGCTGCGGTGTCATCCAATCGAAATTGATGTTTTTGGTGCGCGGATCGGAGGCGACGATCTGCCCGACCTTGAGCGCGAGCTCACGTACCTGCTCGAGATCGGGTCCGCTCACGCGATATTGCAAGGGCCATCCGACCGGCGGGCCGAGGCCGAGAGGCGAAACCGACGCGACCGCAGCCGGAAAGTCCTCAGCGAGCAGGCGCTCCAGCTTCACCTGCAGGCGCTCGCGCGCGGCAACGTCCTTTGCCACGACGACGGCTTGCGTGAAGAAATCGTTCGGAAGCTCTGCATTGAGTGGAAGATAGAAGCGGATTGCACCACGCCCCACATTGGTGCTCCAGTGATGGACATCAGGGTCGCCGGCCAGAGCCGCATCCAGACGCTTCGCTGCCGTCTCGCTGGCAAAGATTGATGCATTCTGTGGCAGGCTGAGATCCACAAGCAGTTCGGGCCGGTCTGACGACGGAAAGAACTGCTGCGGTATCAACGGAAGCGCAAGAACGGAGGCGACGAAGAGCGCCAGCGAGATCGCGATCGTCAACCACTTGGCTCGCATCGCCAGTATGAGGCAACGCCGGTAAAAGCGGAATATCCTGCCGGGCGCAGCGGAGATCTTCTGCCTAGGTGGAACAAGAATGAGCACGCCCAGCAGCGGCGTGAAGATTACCGCAACGAACCACGACACAAGGAGCGCGATCGCGACCACGGCAAACAGCGAGAACGTATATTCGCCGGCCGAGCTCGCCGCAAAACCAACCGGAATGAAGCCCGCGATTGTCACCAGCGTTCCGGCCAGCATGGCAAAGGCATGGCTACGATAGGCAAACGTCGCGGCGTCGATCTTGCTGTCGCCTTGCGCCAGCCGGTTCAGCGTCGCATCGGTCGTCGTCATCGCGTCGTCGACCAACAGCGCGAGCGCGATGATCAGCGCTCCCAGCGATATCCGTTGCATGTCGATGCGGGCGATCTCCATGATCGGAAACACGATGGCCAGCGTCAACGGGATGGCAAGCGCGATGATGAGGCCCGGACGGATTCCGAGGCTGATGAAGCTCACCACCATGATGATGGCGATGGCCTGCAGGAGCGAGGTCATGAATTCGCCGATCGCGCCTTTGACCACCACGGCCTGGTCAGCGACGAGGCTCGGCTCGATTCCGATCGGGAGGTCGGCGGTGATCTGCCCCATCACGGTCTTGATGTTCCTGCCGAGTGCAAGAATATCGCCGCCATCCCGCATGGCGACGGCAAGCCCGATGGCAGGCTGGCCATTGACCCGGAACATCGGTTGCGGCGGGTCGACATAGCCCCGCCGCACCTGCGCAATGTCGCTCAGGCGAAGCGTGCGACCGCCTGCGACGAAGTTGACGGCGGCGATGTCCTGCTCCGACTGAAATCTGCCTGAAACCCGGATGGAGATGCTTTCCTTGCCGGTCTGGATCGTGCCGGCTGGACGGACGATATTTTGCGCCTGCAGCGCGGCGAGCAGGGCCGCCCGATCGATGCCCAGGGTGGCAAGCTCCTGCTTGGAGAATTCGACGAAGATCACCTCATCCTGTGCGCCAATCAGTTCGATCTTCGACACGTCCGGGATGCGAAGCAATCGGGAGCGGATATCCTCGACATGGTCGCGCAACTCCCGCTGGGTGAAGCCATCGCTGGTAAAGCCGTAGACGATGCCGAACGTGTCACCGAAATCGTCATTGAAGCCCGGGCCGATGACTCCCGAGGGGAGGGTGTGGCTGATATCGCCGATGCTCTTCCTCACCTCGTACCAGGCATCGGAAACCTGCCTTGCGTTCGCGCTTCCTTTCAGGTTGACGAAGATCGTGACGAGCCCGGCCCGGGTGGAGCTGCGCAGGAAGTCCAGATGGGGCGTCTGCTGCAACTGACGCTCGAGCCGTTCCGTCACCTGCTTCATGGTCTCTTCGGCCGTCGCCCCCGGCCAGGCCGCCTGAACCACCATGGTCTTGATGATGAACGAGGGATCCTCGTTTCGACCAAGCCGGAAATACGCCAGGCTCCCGGTGATTACGGCAACCATCATGACATAGACGACGAGCGAGCGATGCTTGAGCGCCCATTCGGAGAGGTTGAGCCCGGTCATGGCTCTGACCCGAGCACGCGCACCTTCTGGCCCGGATGCAGGGCCTGAACGCCCGCGGTGACGATGATCTCTCCGGCATCCAATCCTTGCGAGACGGTCACCTGTGCCTGGTCGAAACGCAGGATTTCAACGTTGCGCGCAGCCACGAGGTTCGTCGACGGATCGAGGATCCACACGGCCGGCTGTTGATTGATCCGCGTCAACGCGGTTGCCGGTATGTCGATCGTCGGCCCGGAGCTGATTTCGACGCGCCCGTTCACCGTCGCGCCGAGCCGCATCGCTGCCGGCGGATCGGTCAAGCCGACCTTGACCTCGAACGTGCGGGTGATGGCATGGGCTTGCGCTGCGATCTGGCGAATACGGCCTTTTGCCGTAATGTTCGGATCATCCGTCAGGCTGACCGTGACCTGCACGCCCTCCGGCGCCGATCTGATCATCTGAGCCGGGATGTCGAAGACGGCGTCGCGGCCGTCCTGTCGGGCGATCCTCGCGATCATCTGGCCGGCCTGAACGACCTCGCCGGCGGGTGGTCCGGTCGCGATGATCTTGCCCGCCGCGTCGGCTCGCAGCTCGGTGAAGCCCACGAGATCGTGTGCCGAACTTAGCTGTGCCTCCGCCGCCTCGACCTGCGACTGGGCCGTTTGTCGCGCTTGCGTTGCCGCCTCGAAATTGGCGCGCGTCGTCCATCCCTGCGCCAAGAGTGTCTCCTGGCGTTCGTAATGGTTGCGCGCTTGCGTCAACTGTCCCTGTGCCGCGGAAAGGGCCGCCTTCGCCTGCCGCAAAGTGTTCAGCTCGTTCTGCGGCTCCAGTTGGGCCAGCAACTGGCCGGCCTCGACCCTGTCACCAAGCTTGATGTCGTTTGCAAGCAGGCGTCCCGAAATACGGAAGGCGACGCTGACTTCGTCCTCGGCCTCCACGCGACCCGTGAAGGTCAACGGCACGACGCTCTCGCGCTTCTCGATCGTCGTGGTTCGGACCGGGCGCGGCGGCGATTCCTTGGTTTCTGTGTCGCGTCCACACGCAGCCAGGATCAGCGCGGAGGCGGCTGCCATCAGGATCGGTGCAAAGACTTGTCGAGGTGTCGTTCGGCGGCCGCACATCATCAGCAGCCCTTCAAGTTGGGAAAATATTGCCGTGCGGGCTCTCCTGGAGTTGGGGATTCCGCGGGTTCGCCCATTGGTAGCTTTGCCCAAGGGATCGGCCGCACACATCGGTAAATCTACCCGGTGTGGCTGGATGCAATCGCGGCGGCTCCGGCGATGCTCTAGGGAATTCCCGACACCCGATCAGGCGATCACCCGATATCGCAGGTCCGATCAGGAGCGCAGTGTTTCGCGCTCAATGGCCGGGTCCTCAGGGAGACGAGACGTGCGTGGCCGAGTTCGCTGGTGGAGCGCGGCGTCGCGAGGGGCATTGTTTCTTTGCCTCTGGCTAGTCCTTGCCGGCGCTGCCCTCGATGACGTTCCTGCAGCGGCAATCGCCGTCGCCGCGGCGACCTGGACGAGCCTGCGTTTGCTGGCGCCCGGCAACTCGCGGCTCTCGCCTGGCGCACTCTGCCGGCTGATGTTGCTCTTCCTGGTCCACTCTGTCGTTGCCGGAGCGGATGTCGCAAGGCGAGCGCTCGATCCACGGCTGCCGCTGCGCCCGGGATTTGTCGCGTTTCCGACCGGTCTGCCACCCGGCCCGCGTCGTAACGTGTTCGCAACGCTCACCAGCCTGCTGCCTGGCACCGTGCCGGCAGGAGAGGAAAACGCGCAGATCCTCTATCACTGCCTCGATGTCGAGCAGCCCGTGATGGCGGAGCTTGCTGCGGAGGAAGATGCCTTGGTTCGAGCGCTTTACAATGACTGAGTTCCTGACGGCCGCGGTCGGCTTCATCCTGGCGATGTTGGCGCTTGGGCTGGTGTCGATCCTGCGGGGTCCAGGAGACGCCGACCGCGTGATGGCGACGCAGTTGATCGGAACCGGAGGTATTGCGGCGCTGCTGCTGCTCGGCACTGTCGCGGGCGTCCCTGCGGCAGTCGACGTGGCGCTGACTTTGGCGCTCCTCGCAACCTTCGCCTCCATCGCGTTCGTCAAGAAGGGGCTTTCCCGGTTCGAAGCCGACGGGATCGCATCAACGGAGACCGAATGAGCCTGGTACGCGACATGATCAGCATAGCGGCCGTGTCGGCGGGCGCGTTCTTCTTTCTGGCCGGTACCGTCGGTCTGCTTCGCTTTCCCGATACGCTGACGCGCCTGCACGCACTCACCAAGGCGGACAATCTCGGCCTCGGTCTTGTCGTGCTCGGATTGCTCCCGCAAGCAGGCCAGCTTCGAGACGCGCTGAAGCTGGTCAGTATCTGGCTGCTCGTGCTGCTCGCAGGCGCAACGGTCTCCCAACTGATTGCGCGCGCCGCGCGCCATGGCGGATCGACCAGATGAGCATCGCGACGGCTTTCGAAATCATGCTCGCCGCGGTCTTGCTGGGCCTCGGCACCTGGACCATCGTTGTCCGCGAGACCTTTGCGGCGACAGTCGGTTTCGTTGCCTATGGACTGCTGGTGGCGCTCGTCTGGGTGCGTCTCGATGCCGCCGACGTCGCACTGACCGAGGCGGCCATCGGCGGAGGGCTCGGCGGCGTCTTGCTGTTGGGTGCCGCCGCGCGGTTGCGCGATGCCGAACCGATGGCGCAAGCAGCGCCGGGCAAATTGCTGCGGGCCAGCGCGGCTGCGCTGTCGACGTTGACGGCCGCAGCTCTCGCCGGCGCGATCCTGCTGCTGCCCGATCCTGCTCCGTCGCTCGCTCGGGCAGCTGTCGCAAATGCCTGGGCGACAGGCCTGTCCAATCCCGTTACCAACGTCCTGATGGCGTTCCGGGCGATGGATACCATGCTTGAGAAGGTCGTACTCGTGCTGGCCATCGTCGGCGTTTGGTCGCTTGCACCTGATTTCGCTTGGGGCGGCCGTCCGGGACCGCGCCACCAGGCCGATCGACATGGCGTTCTTGCTTTTCTCGCACGCTTGCTGTCGCCCGTCGGCATTGTCGTCGGGATCTATGTCTTCTGGACGGGCGCCAACCATCCCGGCGGAGCTTTTCAGGGCGGCGCGATTCTCGCGTCGATGTGGCTGCTGGCCATCATGGCCGGGTTGGCGGACACACTACCGGTGAGCAGCCGACGTCTACGGCTCATTCTGGTGGCCGGGCCTGGCTTGTTCCTGGTCGTCGGCCTCGCGGGCCTTCTGTTCGGCGCTGCATTCCTGTCCTATCCGCCGCCGCTGGCCAAGCCGCTGATCCTCGGGATCGAGGTCGCAATGGTTCTGACGATCGCGACAACGCTCGGCCTGCTGCTCGCCGGAGCGCCGGAGCGGAACGCGGAGCCATGGACACTGTGATGGGCACCGTGACGGTGTTTGGACTGTGCGCTGCTGCCGTGGTCGGACTTGGGCTCTACGGCCTGATCACGAATCCGCATCCCCTTCGCAAGATCATCGCCTTCAATCTGCTCGGTAGCGGCGTGTTCCTCCTGTTCGGCGTGGTTGGGCGGCGAGGGGCGGTGGCAGGGATGGGCAGTGATCCGGTGCCGCAGGCCTTGGTCATTACTGGAGTGGTGGTCGCGTTCGCGGCGACAGCCCTGGCGATCGCCTTGCTACTCCGGCTGTTCCACACGACCGGCTCGGCCACGCTGGATAGCGACGCGCCGACGAGGCCGCGCTCCGATCGGTTCGGTGGTTGATGCTGGCCCCCGCCGCCTCGCTGGTGGCGACCGCGGATGGCCGCTTGCTGGTGCTGTCGATCGTGGTGCCTGCCGCAGGCGTGCTGCTGGCGTTCGTTCTGAGCGAGCGCTACGTCCGGCACGTCGCCCTTGCCGTCATGCCGGCCGGGATTGCAATCGCCGTGGCCATTCTGCTGGCCTTGCCGCGAGGCGATGGTCTCATCATCTATCTTCTTGGCGCCTGGCCGCCACCGCTGGGGGTGGCGTTGCGCGCGGACGGCTTGTCTGCGCTGATGCTGGCGACCACGGCGATCGTAATCTGTGCGGTCGGCGCCTATGCAGCGGCCGATTCTCATCCCGTAGCAGCAAGCCGGCGGGTACCGTTCGCATTCTGGGTCTTGTTGATGGCGATCTGGGCCGCGCTGAACACCATCTTTGTCGGCGGCGACCTCTTCACCCTTTACGTTGCCTTGGAGCTGCTGACCTTCGCAGCGGTGCCGCTGGTCTGTCTCGAGGGCCGCGCGGAGACGCTTCGGGCTGCGCTGCGCTATCTGCTGTTCGCACTGGCCGGGTCGGTCCTCTACCTCATGGGCACCGCTCTGCTCTATGGCCTCTGCGGCACGCTCGATATCCTGCTGCTGTCTCATCGTCTCTCCGCAGAGCCCGGCGCGTTCATTGCGGCGGCGCTGATGACATCAGGCCTCCTCGCAAAGACCGCGCTGTTTCCGCTGCACCTCTGGCTGCCACCCGCTCACGCCGGCGCCCCGGCCGCAGCGAGCGCAATCCTCTCCGGACTGGTCGTGAAGGGATCGTTCTTCATCCTCCTGCGGCTCTGGTTCGACGTGCTGCCCGCCCTCTCGGGCTTTGCCGCCGCACAGATTCTGGCAACCCTGGGGGCCGGCGCGATCGTGGTCGGGAGCATCCTCGCCCTGCGGCAGGAGCGCCTTAAGCTGCTCGTCGCATATTCGACATTGGCGCAGATCGGGTACCTCTTCCTGCTGTTTCCACTCGCCCTCGATGCCTCAGGCCGGCTCGAGACCGGACCGGCCCTGGCAGGTGGATTGATACAGGCAATCTGCCATGCCACCGCGAAAGCGGCGATGTTCATGGCGGTCGGGTCGATCTACGCCGGCCTGGGCCATGATCGCATCACTGGGATCTGTGGCGCCGCACGCGCGCTGCCCCTGAGCGTCATGACCTTCGCCTTGGCCGGCTTCGCACTGATGGGACTTCAGCCGGGCGGTGCCTCGCTCGCGAAGGAATTGTTGCTCCAGGAGACGGCGAGGACGGGACAGTGGTGGTGGGCTGGCGTGCTCCAGCTTGGCGGGATGTTCACGGCCGCGTACGTCCTGGTGGTCCTTGCCCACGCGCTTTCGCCTCCGGACCAGCCGGTTGCCCTCGCGGCGAGGCCGCGACGCCGCAGCGATTTGGCGGCGCTTGCCTTGGCGCTCTGCTCGCTGTTGCTCGGCCTGGTGCCATGGCAGCCGTATTCGCCGATCCCGTATGCTCTGGAATCGAAACTGTTCGGCGTCGAAGCGCTCGTCAAATTGCTCGCAACCGTGCTCGGAGGCGCAGCGCTCGCGGTCCTGCTCGGTCCCTGGCCATATCAGCTGGCCGGCACGATGGCCTGGAAAGATCTGACGCGCGTGCTAGGCCCTGTTCCGCGCGCCTGTCTGCGGCTTGGCAGCCTTGTCGAGCGAGGCGATCGTGTCCTCCGTCAATGGCCGGTGGCCGGCATCTGCATGCTCGCCGTGACGGTGCTGCTCGCCGCTTCGATGTTTGGAACGAATTGCGAATAGGCGAGTGCGGGGCAGTCAATCTTGGTCGCATCACACGAACCGGAAAAACATCCTTCGCATCTGGGGTTTTGTCGGATGCCGGGGTGGCGGCTCACGCTCTATCCTGGATTTCGTGCTGTGCAGTCGGGGCCAGTCGGTCCTGAGCGGACCTGTCCCAATGGAAACGGAGGTCTCAATGTCCGATCTCGTCGCGATCGTGTATCCGTCCGAAGCGAAAGCCGAGGAGGTACGTCAGCGTCTCCTCAAACTGCAGAAAGAGTATCTGATCACGATAAGCGACGCCGTGATCGCCGTGAAAACGGAGTCCGGCGGCATCAAGCTCAATCAACTCGTCAACACCACCGCGATGGGCGCGATGACCGGAAGCTTCTGGGGTCTTCTGATCGGCGTGATTTTCCTCAACCCGATCCTCGGTGTCGCGATCGGCGCGGCATCCGGCGCACTTGGCGGTGCATTGTCCGATTTCGGCATCGATGACGCCTTCATGAAGCAGCTGGCCGGCTCTCTGCACACCGGCAACGCCGCGCTGTTCGTCCTGATCAAGAACATGACGGCCGATAAGGTGCTGAAGGAGATCAAGGACGCCGGCGGAACGGTGCTGAAGACGTCGCTGGACGACGCCAAGGAACAGGCTCTGCGCGACGCGCTCGCAAGCGCTGCCGCGGAGCGGCCGGCGGCTTAAACGGCCGCCGTTCAGCGCCGGCCGCCGAACAGGCGTAGCATCATCATGAACAGGTTGATGAAGTTGAGATAGAGCGACAGCGCTGAAATGACCGACTTGCGGCCTGCCGAAGTTTCATCGTCACCGGCATCGTACATCGCCTTGATCCGCTGCGTGTCGTAGGCCGTAAGCCCGGCAAAGACGCCGACGCCTACGATCGAAATCAGCCAGTCGAGCCCGGTCGATCGCAGGAAGATGTTCACCAGGCTGGCGATGATGACGCCGATGAGCCCCATGAACAGGAAGGTGCCGAGACCGGAGAGGTCGCGCCGCGTCGTGTAGCCAAAGACGCTGAGCGCCCCGAACGTTGCGGCGGAGATGAAGAATACGCGGGTGATCGAAGCGCTCGTATAGATGTGGAACAAGGTCGAGAGCGACACGCCGACCAGCGCTGCGTAGACGAAGAACAGCAGGCGGGCCGTTGATACCGAGAGCGTATTGATGCGCGTGCCGATGAAGAACACCAGCGCCAGCGGCGCCAGGATAAACACCCACATCAAGGGACTTTGCAGCAGCGCCGGGCCGGTGAGCTGGTAGGTCACCCACGCGGCGACCGCAGTGAGGCCGACACCCGCAGCCATGTAGTTGTAGATGCGCATCATGTAGTTGCGCAATCCGGCGTCCACCGCAGTCGTGCCGGTGCCGATCGGGCCTGATGTCGAAAGGTTCTGGTCAAGGTTTGACATCGCTTGCCTCCTCCTGAACTCGCGGAGCTAGGGGCACGCTACCCTCCAGGACCAGGCGACGACATCGGACAATCACCCGAGTGCCCCTGGCGAAAACCCCTGCAACCCCGCCTTCACGGCACCATCCCGCGCATGACGATTGCGCAATCTGGCGCCGCCTCTCATCCCTTTGGCGTAGGTCTCTTACGGCTTTGTCACTTGGAAGCCGGCCGTGATCCGGCTTAATTCTGCGGCATGCGCTTCTTCTTCCATATCGTCGACAAATACGGTCTTTGTCCCGATGGCATCGGCTGCGACCATGCCAGTGACGACGCAGCCGTTCTGCACGCCCAGCGGATCGCCGCCGAGCTCGCGAAGGCCGGCGAATTCTTCCGCGCCGGTGTCGTCTTCGTAGCGCGCGCCGCTCTTCCCGGATCGCCGTCATGCGGTGGCGATGAGGGCCCGGCTGCACCCGCCGCCAAGCCCTGAAGGCGGCTCGCCGGGCTCCGGCACGGGCCGAATTCCTGCTCTGGCTCCTACAGAGAATCCCTGATATCCGAAGGTGAGAGGTGCCTCTAGGCTCGTCACCGGGATCGGCCGCCATCGGTGCCGGCTTCGTCCCGGATTTGGAAGGCCGTCCTCATGGCTCCTTCGACCAACGAGGCCAACCAGAAGCTCTCCCGCAACGCCCTGATCGCCCTGGTGATCGGGTCGATGGTCGGCTCCGGCATCTTTGCATTGCCGGCATCGTTCGGACGAGCCACCGGCGCATTCGGAGCGATCATCGCCTGGGTGATCGCGGGCACGGGCATGCTCATGCTGGCATTGGTGTTCCAATCGCTGTCACAGCGCAAGCCCGACCTTGATGCCGGCATTTACGCTTATGCCAAGGCTGGATTCGGAGAGTATATCGGGTTCGCCTCGGCCGTTGGCTACTGGATCGGCTGCTGTCTTGCAGACGTCGCCTGCCTCATCCTGATCAAGGCGACCCTGGGAATATTCTTCCCGGTGTTCGGCGACGGCTCGACACCGATCGCCATTGCGTCCGCAACCGTGCTCTTGTGGAGCGTGCACGTGCTGGTGTTGCGCGGCATCAAGGGCGCGACCGCGCTCAACACCGTGGCGACCTACGCCAAGGTCATCCCGATATTCCTGTTCATTGTCGTGGCCGCGATCACCCTCGACGGCGATGTGTTCACCGGGAATTTCTGGGGAACGCAAGCGCCGGATGCTTCCGATGTGTTCACCCAGGTCCGCAGCACGATGCTGCTGACGGTATTTGTCTTCGTCGGGATCGAGGGGGCAAGCGTATATTCCCGCTATGCCCGCAACCGCGCCGACATCGGCTTTGCAACCGTCGTCGGCTTTCTGACCGTTCTCTGCCTTCTCGTCCTGGTGACGCTGCTGTCGTACGGCGTGCTGCCGCGACAACAGCTGGCGGGCCTCCCGACGCCGTCGATGGCGGGCGTCATGGAAGCGATGGTTGGTCGCTGGGGCGGCGTGTTCATCAGCGTCGGATTGCTGATCTCGATCCTCGGCAACTATCTTTCATGGTCGCTGCTGGCGGCCGAGGTGCTGCATTCTGCGGCCGTCAATCGCACCATGCCTTCGTTTCTCGCCCGCGTAAACGCGCACGACGTTCCCTCCGGTGCGCTCTGGCTCACCAATTGCGTCATCCAGCTCTTCCTGCTCGTGACCTGGTTTGCCGAATACGCCTTCACGCTCGCCCTGAAGATGACCAGCGCGATGACGCTGGTTCCGTACTTCCTGGTCGCGGCCTATGGCCTGAAGCTGGCCTCGCGCGGCGAGACCTACAAGGCCTTCGAGCGGGCGCGTATCGTCGATTGGATCCGCGCGATGATCGCGACGCTTTACGCGATCGGCATGATCTACGCCGGCGGGCCCAAGTTTCTGCTGCTGTCGTCGATTCTGTATGCGCCCGGCACGTTGCTGTTCTTTCTGGCGAAGCGCGAACGCAAGGAAGCGACCTTCACACCGCTCGAGGCCGTTCTGTTTGCAGCGATCGCGATCGCCGCCTGCGCTGGCATCTATGCACTCGCGACCGGAGCCATCTCGATCTGAATTGAGCCACCTCTGATCATTTGGAGGCGAACATGAAAATCACGCTCTTCGGCACCCTGATCCTGATCGGAATGGCGGCGGTGGCCGCACCGCCGACCCCGTCCTTTGCCCAGTCGAACGCGCCTGCCGCATCCGCTGCATCGACGCCCAATACCAACATGACCCCGACCAAGCACCGTTACTGGCGTCATCGAGGCGGCAAGCATCCGCACTTTGGCAGCCACCGCGTCCGCAGCCAGGTTCAGGCGCCGCAGTAGGACCTGCAAAATTGGTCGACCCATGAACGAGGCGAGTCCAGGCGAGAGATACGACGAAGTCGCACGAGGCGACGAACCTTGCCGCGATGCCGGACCGCGCAGCATGTTGGGGACGGGACTGAGCCTGCTCGCCGTCGGCGTCGCGCTGTTCCTGGTCTGGCAGACGGTCTCCAGCCTCCTGCTCATCTTCGCGGGCGTGCTGTGTGCGGCGTTTCTCGATGCGTCGGCGCGGGCCCTGGCGCCGGTCATCCCGCTCAATCGTGCCTGGCGGCTGACGCTGGTGCTGTTGCTGCTATCGGCCGTCGCGGGGTTCGGCCTCGACTGGGGCGCGGGCAAGCTGCCGGAGCAGACGCGGAACTTGATCAAGGTGATGGATACCCAACTCGACATCGTCCAGGCGCATTTGCTGTCGTACGGCGTGGAGCTGCTTGGGCCGGAAGGCGGCCGCAATTTCTCGCAATGGCTTTTCTCCGACCAGGGCAGGTTGATCAGCCATGCCCAGATCGTGCTTGGCGGCGCATCGAGCCTGCTGACCGGCGCTCTCGTGATCCTGTTCCTCGGAATCCTGTTCGCGTTCGATCCGACCAGCCACCGCGATAGCCTCGTCATGCTGATGAAGCGGTCGTATCGCGCGCGGGCGAGCTCTGTCATGGACGAGATGGGCGCCGTCATGCGGCTATGGTTCGTCGGGCAGTTGGTCCGCATCATCCTCATGACGCTGTGCGTGTGGATCGCGCTCTATCTGATCGGGCTGCCCGGACCCTTCGTGCTCGGATTGCAGGCGGGTCTGTCCAATTTCATCCCGTATCTCGGGCCGATCATGGCCGCGATTCCGATCGCGCTCGTGGCAATGCCGCTCGGCGCTTCACTGCTGATCTGGGCCATCGTGGTCTACACCATCATCCAGTCGGTGGAAGGCTATGTCATCGGCCCGTTGATCCAGCGCCAGGCTGTCGAAATTCCTCCTGCCTGGACCTTGGTTGCGATCGTCATGCTGGGCGCGATGTTCGGCGTCATGGGCATCGCGCTCGCCATGCCCGCGGTCGCCGTCGGGCGGGTTGCGATCATCCGGTTCTATGTCGAGGACTGGCTTGAGGATGATCCTAGGCGGACGTTGCAAGAAAAGGTTGAACGCCAAACATTCGTAAGTGGATGACCATGAGCGACGTCGATGTGGAACGGAACGATGGCACGGAGAGCCCCGCGCCGCGTTCGGGGATGGCTCACTTCCTGTGGCAGCAATTGCCCTATGTCGTGGCGCTGGTGCTCGCCATCGCGGGCGTCGCCTATACCAACGTGTCCCACCAGCCTCTTGTCGGCTATTGGGAGTTCCTGGCGCTGTCCATCGGCGTCGTCTGCGTCGTCACCAAATGGCCGGAGACGGAGGGCAAGGAGGCCCAGCTCCTATTGATCTGGACCCAGGCACTGCATTGGGTTGCCGTCCTGGTCACCATGAACATCATGCTGGTGTCGGGCGTGCAGCAATTGCTTCCCACACCGGCGACCGGCCTCGTCCTGCTGACCTTGCTCGCACTCGGCACGTTTCTCGCGGGCGTCAGCCTTCTGTCGCTGCAAATCTCCTTCCTCGGCCTTGCGATGGGCTTGGCCGTCCCGGCGATATCCTGGCTGAAGCAGTCGGTCTTCTTCTTCCTGCTGGGTGCCGTGCTGCTGATCGGGCTCGGCATCACGTTCTGGCTTCGCCAGGACCGACGGCCAGCGACGAGATCCGTCAACAACCACAGGGAGGCTTGAATGCGAACAATGCGGCTCGTTTTCATCGGTGCGTTCGCCTTGATATGCACCGCCTTGCCCGCCCGCGCCGAGGCATTCCGGGTCGGCAGACTGTTGTGCTTCAGTGAGCCGCGGGTGGGGCTGGTCCTTGGATCGGCGCAAGCGCTGCGCTGCGTGTTCTACGCGCGCAGGACAGGTCAACCCTATATCTATGAGGGACGCATCAGGCGCATCGGTCTCGACCTTGGCGTGACCTCGGCCGGCACCTTGTCCTGGGGCGTCCTCGCCAGGAATTCCCGGATCGGCCCCGCCACCTTGCGCGGGAACTATGTGGGAGCGAGCGGCGCCATCGCTCTTGGACCGGGCCTCGGAGCCAACGTTCTGATTGGCGGTTCGCGCCGAAGTATCATGTTGCAGCCACTGTCGATCGAGCGATCGATCGGGCTCAATCTCGCGGCCGGCGTCACCAATCTGACATTGGGCCCACGCGGCCGGCGATAGCGCGCGACAGCGGGTGACGACGTTGGATTTCCCGCTTCCTTGCTCAGGGTTTCGTCGGATGCCGAGGCCGCGGGGTCGAAGTTATCATGCCAGGCAGATGATCGCGGTCCAGGAGGATGGCATGACGGTCTACGACGGCCGGTCCGGCGTCGAAGCGCTGGGTCCTCCGCCCCTGTGGGTCTGCGTCCTTCTCGGCATCGTGATGATCGGCGCCGGCGTCGCGGTGCTCGGCGATGTGGTGCTCGCGACTGTCATCAGCGTGAAGCTGATCGGGCTGGCGGCAATTGCAGCGGGTGCGTTCGAGATCGTCCATGCCTTCTGGACCAGGGGGTGGGGCGGCTTCCTGTGGCAGATCCTGCTCGGCGCACTCTATGTCGCCCTCGGACACGTGCTTCTGACGCAGCCGGCTGCGGGCGCCCTGATCCTGACCTATTTTCTCGGCGCCGTGCTGTTCGCATCCGGTGTCATCAGATGCGTGCTGAGTTTCGCCTATTGGCGGCAGAACGGCTGGATGATGCTGGTCTCCGGTCTCTTCGCGGTCCTTGCCGGGCTGCTCATCCTGTTTGGCTTTCCCACCATCAGCGCCTGGGCGCTCGGCTTCCTGTTGGGCGTCGATCTGATCTCGCACGGCCTCGCCTGGCTGCTCTACGCGCTTCACGCTGCGCGAAGCACTGCATAACAAGAGGAGAAAGATGATGGACGCTCCCAACCGTCGAGCTTTTCTTGGCTTTGCCCGGAACGCCGTTGCCGCCGCAGCGATCGGCGCGATTGGGGTTCGTTTCATTGAGGCCGCGGAAGCGATGCCGATGGCTCCCGATCTTGCCAAGGCCGCCGGGCGGTCGGATCTCCTGACCCAGGCGCAGTGGGGACCGGGTCCCGGTTGGGGACCTGCTCCCGGCTGGGGCCGCCCGCCGCCGCGCCGTCGCCGTCGCTGGGTTTGCTGGTGGCACCGCGGTCGTCGTCATTGCGGCTGGCGATGGGTTTAGCAACGCCGCCGCGAAAGTCTCACGTCCCGGCGGCGGCAGATTTGTCGCGGAGCTTGTGCGGGTCCCGAGTTCCTATGATGGAGGCAATTGTGCGCAACACCAGGCATTGGCTTCTCTCTGCGGCTCTGGCAGCTCTTCTTGTTCTGGCTGTCTGGTACTGCGCGTCGGTGTGGCAAGCCACCTCACCAATGCCGCTTTACCGCAATGTCATCCTTGGAGTTGCTGCCGTCCTGATGTTCGTGATCGGCGTCGGCCTGACGGCCCTGATGTTCTACAGCCGCCGCAAGGGCTACGACGAGCCCGCACGCAGCGATCGGAGGCCGCGGGAGTGATGGGTTTCGCAAAGGCCCAACCCATCCTGCGTACTAATGCAGCCGCTGGTGAGGAGGATGAACCTCACTCATCTGCTCCAATCTCAGCTCCAGCCGCTCATTCAGCAGCATCAGCGCTCTGAGCGCGCCGCGCCAATCACCGTCACAAGCTGCAACGATCTCATCGACAGCAAGCTGGTATTGATCAAGAGCAGAGCTGGTGCGTTGGCGTGACATGCGCACAACATCCAAACAGAAACATAAGTAGATCGTGCCACTAAGGGGGCATTTTCCCCGCAATTCACAAGTAGCATATGTTGCTGGGAGGCTGCAACCTGCGCGATCATCCGAGGTTCCAAGCTGGTCCATTGACACGACCAAAGCGCATTCCATTCTTGGTTCAAATTAAAAGATCGCGGGGGCGGAACGTGTTTGATGTCTATCGTCGCAACGGGACGAGCGACTTGCTCGGTTTAGAATTGGGCTCGCCGATCCCGGCAGCTTACTCCGGCAAGAGGTGGCGCAAGAGTAGACGAAGAATTCTGAAGGTGAGCGATGAGATCAAATCGGCTGTTCAGCGGCGGGGTTATTACGTTCGCAGCTTGCGGTCCACAAAGGACAGGGTGATCGAAGGCGAGTAGATCGGTGGTCGAGAGGATGCACGGCTGCTCGTTTCAACACCCACGACCGCCAGTAGCTCGCCGATGATGCGACCCACTATGGATTAATTTGCGAGCTACTTGCATCGCTGCTTTGATGAGTGGCATGCAAGCGTCGAAGATCACTTCGATCCGCTCATAAAGCACGAGGCTGTGCCCGACTGCGGCAGCTTCGAGGTGCGGTACGGCGATGGTCGGCCGAGCCGCTACTTCTACTGGGATGAACTTCCTAGTCGGCGCCTGCGGCCCGAAGCGCTGAAGCGCGATGTCGCGCTGGAGACGGCGCGGACGGTAGCGCGTACTGCTCGGGATGAGCTGGAAGCGATCAATCGATGAAGTTCTGTCAGTGGTGTGATTTGCGAGACCCGTTCTGGCCGGCCATTCTGGAGCAGCGAGAGCCGACCAAGCCCGTGCGGCGCTCCCGACGAGCCGTGCCCGGTCTGCAATCGAACAGCGCGGCGACCCGGATGAGGTACAGATCAGCCACAGCCTTATTGCGTCAGCTGCTGCAATACTTCCTGGAACATCTGGGCCGGATCGTTTGGGCCGCCTTGCGATGGGGTTCCGGGGCTCTTAACGATCTCGATGATTTTGGCAGCGATTTCCTTGAAAAGGCCCCCGTTCACGGCGTCGAGTTCACCAATTGTCAGCTCGTGGTTGTTGTCAATCATGGTCCCTCTCCCGGTTGTGCGATGTGGTCGCCGTTAAGGAGCAGCCCCTCAACTTGTTGGTCAAGATTAGACGACCCCGTTGGTAGTCGCTGTGCGGCACATCACGCAGGGGCGCTGATAGAGGCGCGAGAGATTGCGCGGGCGGCTCGGGATGAGCTTGACGCCGGACGGCATTGACGGGAACTTAGAACGACCGGTCTCGGTTGATCGTCAACAGTTCCGGAGTTGCGTCATGCGTAGCGCGCCGTCGATCGTGCCGTCCGACCGTCTCGATCGAGATATCTATCTAGTGTTGGAGGACTTCGGCGCCCGTGCCGGCTGCGCTTGGCGGGAGACCGACGAGGCCGACACCGATCGAGAGATCGTGCTGCGCGACATCTTGTCCGGACAGTACGCCTATCCATTGCGGATCGTGGTGTTCAATGCCGTTGAGGGTTGGTCGCGAGACGCCACAGCGGAGATCGCGGACGAACTAGCCGAACGGGCGGCCGACGACGCCCACCCGGCTTCCCCGGCGCTCCAAGCCTTCATCAAGGCCAACGCGACCAGACCCTTCGCCGTGCAGCTCGCGTTGCCACTGCGCGAAATTGCCTGACGATGAAGTTCTGTCCCAGATGCGATAACAGCCCTCAGTTGGCGGCCTCGTTCATTTGAAGCGGTGCGCTGCGCTTCCCCCGCACCAGCAACGTCCAGACCGGCGACATGCCGTCCCAACGTCGGAGCCGTCCATAAAACCGAACCCTCAGTCCCACCGATGTGATGCGCTCCACTACGAGATGCAGCGCGATGACGTCACCCTCTGACAGCTCGATACATCCGCGCTTGCGTGACCACACCGCTCCGGGAAAGTGAAATAGGTTGGCTTTGAGCCAACGTCCGCCGCGCTCCGACAGCGGTTGCAAGTCCACCTGTGCGCCGTTCCGAGGCTTCATTCCGACATCAGGTCGGCGAAGCCAATCCGCGATCCATCCCATCCTCCACACCCCCAGCCCTCTATGGCTTGCTTGCACGGCGGGGGGAGGACTTGTCAATTTCGACAAAGGCTTCGTGACCACCGTCGAGCGCGCCGTTGCAATCTGGTTAGGACGTTCGTCGGCGGCCCACCGCCGAATTTCGATAATGGTCAGTATTAGACCGGGGATGCGCTCGGAATTCCAAAACCCTACGGTTCCCGCTTTTTAAGGGCATTGAATGAGGCGGGCCACTCCACCGGTTCTTATTTGCAAGGAATGCAGGCGTCCCATGGAGTACCTTGCGACACTCCCAAAGATTGCAGGTTTGCCGGCTGTTTATGCCTATCGCTGCTTACCCTGCCAAAGGGTCGACACGATCCCTGTTGCCGGGTGATAGGTCACTCGGCAATCGTACTCCGAAGCAGCGGCTTCTAGTGCAGCGTTGATCGTCATAGGCTGCGTTTCTTTCTTCCCCCGCTTTGGCGTCGATGCTCTAGTGATCAGCCACATACGGCTAGCGCAGCCAGCACATTCATAGAGCTTTAGCTCGCATCCTTCAGCGACCGGAAAAAGCGCTTTCAGCGCTCTGGCTTGGCAGCAAACGATGCATCCGGCTTCGCCGTGCACGTTGGTCCCCATCGAGGCAGTTGCGGCTCGATTAAGAAGCCTGAATCTGGAATCGGGAGCAATGGCGTGCGGCTATTAATTCAGAGGAGTGCCAAAATCGCCACACAGAGCGGGTTCCATAGGCCGAACAACGGTTTAATGCGCGACGAAATAATCTTGAAACAATCGGGCGCTTCAATCCGTGTGTCCGGAAGCGTCGTTTGTATCCTTAGAAGTTTTCACCCGGGGTTGGATTGATACACCCTTTACGCACGGAAAGGGGGGCGCACGTTCAGGCGGCCCCTTCTTCTGCGACGGATTTTTTCGGATTTGCTATCATCATTGCCGCATTCCTTGCGCACGAGGCAGATACGCGTTGAGTACGATCGGATTGTAGAGCACTCGCACATCTTTTATCGTTCGGTTACTCAGCGCAATCTCGCAATGACCGGAAGCACGCTTGTTGCGTCCGCCTCTGGCGGCCCGACTAAAGCCCAAATAGCGACGGCCACGACTAACGCGCTGAAAAAGGTCCACACTACCAAACGCATCACGGCATCACCGCCATAGCTGACAGATCGGCGTCGCCGAAGCTTGGACCTCCCGACGCAAAATATATTGAGGCGAGCATCACTACAGAAAACGCAATATAGCCAAAAATTATCAAGCCGTCATAACCGCGAACAGAAGACGGCATGGTGTGTGAAATCGCCATGGCCAAATTCCCTATTCGAATTCGCGCTCCGCTGCGCAACATCATTTTGGGTCTGACCTGCGAAAGGATTTGCTGGATTGGACGTATCGGTCAAGCAGACGAGTGTCTGCATTTTGGATGACGCGGGCAAGATCTTGAAGGAAGTGAAGGTGGCGAGCGAGCCTCAAGCGCTCCTGAAGGTACTGGCCAACCCCGCCTACTGCTTCAAGCGGATTGGACTGGAAGCCGGGCCGTTGTCGCAATGGCTATTCAGCGCTCTCGCCGAAGCCAGCTTACCGATGATCTGCGTGGAGACGCGGCACATGCAGGCGGTGCTGAAGGCGCAGATCAACAAGACCGACCGCAACGATGCGCGCGGCATCGCTCAGATGATGCGGGTGGGAGTGTACCGGGTGGTGCATGTAGAGACGCTACGCAGCCAGAAACTGCGCATGCTGCTGACTCATCGCAAGCTATTGCAGTCGAAAGCCATTGCCATCGAGAACGATCTGCGAGGGACTTTGCGTAACTTCGGTCTCAAGGTGGGCATGGTTGGAACGGTGAGGTTCGAGGCCCGCATCCAGGAGCTTGTCGAGATGATCCCCGACTTGATGGGACTGGTCGAACCGATGCTCGTGGTCCGGCGGGCGCTACGCGAACAGATGGTCATCCTGCACCGCCGCCTGCTGGCCATCGTGCGAGACGACGAGGTGTGCCGGCGCCTGATGACGACTCCCGGGGTCGGTCCGGTGGTGGCGCTGACCTATCGCGCCACCGTCGATGTGCCAGCTCGATTCCGAAAATCCAAGTCGGTTGGGGCGGTGTTTGGGCTGACCTGCTCCAAATATCAATCAGGCGAGATCGACCGGAACGGCAGCATATCACGCTGCGGGGATGAGATGATGCGGGTGATGCTCTACGAAGCGGCGCAGAGTATGTTGCGTTCGAAGAAATGGTGCTGGCTTAAAGCCTGGGCCCTGCAGATCGCCAGGCGCCGCGGAATGAAGAGGGCGATCGTGGCGCTGGCTCGCCGGCTGGCCGTCATTATGCACCGCATTTGGATTGATGGCACCGAGTTCCGGTGGACTCAAGAGCCAACCGCGGCAGCAGCATGAAAACCGTTCAAGATCAAACCCGATAGGAGAAAACTCGAGATCCACTCAGCAGTGGAAAGATGTCCCTCGCGGGACGATGGATGAGGTGAGTTCGCATGTCGGCTTGAACCTGTCGTTCAAACTGACGACAAGTCCGCCTGACAGATTGTTCTACCTCGTCCTCGAATCCCATGATGGAAGGGCCCTGGTGCCGATTCCGAAGAGAAGCGCGAGCCCGTGAGCGAAATCAACACTGCAGCGGCGGATAGTCTGAAAGTGCTTGACCTCAAACGGCCGATTAGAGAAGCCGACATATCCTCGGCCGAGAGATACGGTAGCGATGGGCCATGTGTGGACGGCGGGCTGGCAAGAAGAATCTTCACGCAGCAGGGTTGGTCGGAGCAGCCGTGTGTTCGGCCTTTTCGCGCGGTACGCGCGATCTACAGGACCCTCTCGAGAGTCGCTGATCTCTCTTCTACGCGTAATGCACGTTGAAGGGCATTCGGTTCCCTGTAAATCCTTAATTGATTGAAAGAATTTGCCGCTAAATATCCGAGCCGGGTGTTGCGGCTTAGCTACATCAACCTTCAGGCGAACCGGGTAGCATTGATTCCTGCCTCGTGACTTTTTTGAACGTCTTTCTGGGGAGATTCTCGTAATGAAAAAGCTTCTGATTGTCGCGGCCGGGATGATGGCCGTGGGTCTATCCGCCCCCGCGTCGGCGGCTGATCTGGCGGCCCGTCCGTACACCAAGGCACCGCCGCCTGTGGTTGCTCCGATTTACGACTGGACCGGTTTCTACATCGGTGCCAACGGCGGTTGGGGTCAAAGCCACAGTTGCGTGGATTTTGTCACTGCTGCGGGCACGTTCGCGAGCGGGTGCGGTGATCGGTCAGGGGGCGTGGCCGGTGGACAAATTGGCTATCGCTGGCAAACCAATCAGTTTGTATTCGGATTGGAAGCTCAAGGCGATTGGGCCGACCTCAAGAACACGCGCGTGAGCCTGCTCGATCCGACGCTCTCAACCACGGCAAAGACTGACGCGATCGGTCTCTTCACCGGCCAACTCGGTTGGGCTTGGAATTCGGCGCTGCTCTATGTGAAGGGCGGCGCGGCTGTGACCGGCAATCGCTTGACTATATTCGACAACACCACTGGGATCGGTCTGGTCTCGGCGGATAGCACGCGCTGGGGCGGCACCTTGGGTGTTGGCTTCGAGTATGGCTTCACGCCTAACTGGTCGGTCGGTGTTGAATACGACCACTTGTGGATGGGGCACGCAAATAACTCCTTCTCCGTGGTCGATCCGCGTCTTGCGGCAGTACTCAACGACCGGGTCAGCCAAGACGTGGATATGGTCACCGTGCGCTTGAACTATCGCTTCGGCGGCTACGGCGCCCCGGTCGCGGCGAGATACTGATCGCCCCAGTCTGCGCAAACCAAAGCCCCGGCTCGCCGGGGCTTTTTTGCAGGCTATGAATTGTTAGCGGTTGCTGCTTCTTCCCAGTGGGTCAGCGCCGGACTTTGCCAAACGCGCCGAGATCATCCAGAGCGTACCAGGCTTTGCTGAGGGGACCGCAATGGCGCTGCTTGGAGGGCTACCGGAGCTGGGGCAGGTGAGCGACGAAGTTGCCGCCGCGTTGGTGGGCGTTGCTCCTTATGACGACGATAGCCGCAAACGTTGAGGTGAACGCTGCATCAAGGGTGGCCGCCGCTGGGTGCGGAACGCCCTCTACATGCCCTGCATCGGCGCCGCGACGCTGAACAATCCGGTGTTCAAGGCCTTCTATGAACGCCTGGTTGCCAAGGGCAAGCCGCCAAAGGTCGCGATCGTCGCCTGCATGCGCAAGCTGATCGTCATCCCCAACACCATGATCGCTCGCGGCGAGACGTGGGATCCGAAAAGATACAGGATGACCTGACGAGCGCGCCTTCTCGCGCTCGGATCTCGGCCGAGCGCATGCCAAGTCCAAAGACCGGCGTGCAGACGGGGTCAAGGCCGTCAGCCGCCGAAGGCGGGGGTGCGCCAGCACCAGCCTTGAGCCCGTCTGATCGCCGGTCTACTCCGACCCAGTTGCTCTTGGTTTTGAGGGCAGCAAGAGAATGAAATGACAATGCAAAGCTCGGGTGAAAACACGCCGCGAGAGCGTCGGGCCATGAGCGCGGCGCTGCGAGCCGGATGGAGCCATCATCAGGCAAGAAGGCAAATCGCGCCCGGCAACAAGTTATCCATGCAAACCGATCTCAACTGCGCCGGCCCCCTTTTGCATTCACGTCACAAAAACGCTTGCGCCGCGATCTGCGCAGCTGACTCGCTCGCGGAAGAAACCGAAGAGCTCGCGGCCAATCCCTGTATGCGCCGCGGAGAGATCGGCTTGCGCGCAGGCTCGCGCGGCCCACTCGCCCGGGGCGACGAGCACGTCAAGCCGGCCGGTGACAGCGTCGAGCCTGATGACGTCGCCGTCGCGAATCCGCGCAATCGCACCGCCGTCAGCCGCTTCAGGCGTCACGTGAATCGCGGTGGGAACCTTGCCCGACGCGCCCGAAAGCCGCCCGTCGGTCACGAGTGCAACTCTCAGCCCGCGGTCCTGAAGAACGCCGAGGAGCGGCATCAGCTTGTGCAGTTCCGGCATTCCGTTTGCCTTCGGGCCCTGGAAACGCACCACCGCAATCAAATCACTCGTGAGCTCGCCCGCAGCGAAGCTCCGTTGCAGATCCTCCTGGCAATGGAACACGCGAGCCGGCGCTTCGATCACATGGCGCTGCGGCGCCACTGCAGAGGTCTTGATGACGGCGCGCCCGAGATTGCCGTTCAGAACCCGGAGGCCGCCTGTCGTTTGGAACGGGTCAGAGGTCCCCCGCAGCACGGCGGTATCGCCGCTTGCGGCCGGTCCATCGCACCACGTCAGCCTTCCCTCGACATCGAGCCGCGGCTCTTGCAGGTACGCATCGAGCCCGGCGCCGCAGACGGTCAGGGCGTCGCGGTGCAGGAGCCCGGCAGCAAGCAATTCCCGGATCAGGAAGCTCATGCCGCCGGCGGCATGGAAATGATTCACGTCTGCGGAGCCGTTGGGATAGATCCGCGCGATCAGCGGCGTCACCTCCGCAAGGTCGGCGAAATCGTCCCAGGTCAGTGTGAGGCCGGCCGCCGCGCCCATGGCAACCAGGTGCAGCGTCAGATTGGTCGAGCCGCCGGTGGCGTGCAGCCCCACGATGCCGTTGACGAAGGCGCGCTCGTCGAGCACGCGACCGATCGGGATGTACTGATTGCCGAGCGATGTGATGTCCAATGCGCGTTCGGTGGCGGCACAGGTGAGCGCATCGCGCAAGGGCGTGTTCGGGTTCACGAAGGATGCGCCTGGCAGCTGCAGGCCATGATCTCCATCAGCATCTGGTTGGTATTGGCGGTGCCGTAAAACGTGCACGTCCCCGCGCCGTGATAGGCCTGCGCCTCGGCTTCCAGCAAGGCGTCGCGGCCGACCTTTCCTTCCGCGTAAGCCTGCCGGATTTTTGCTTTTGCGTCGTTGGCGAGGCCCGAGGTCATCGGACCGGATGGAATGAAGACCGCGGGCAGATGCCCGAACGACAATGCACCGATCACGAGGCCCGGCACGATCTTGTCGCAGATGCCGAGAAACACCGCGGCGTCGAAGGTTTGATGCGACAGCGCGACCGCGGTGGACAAGGCGATGACCTCGCGCGAGAACAGCGAGAGCTCCATTCCCGCTTCGCCCTGGGTGATGCCGTCGCACATCGCCGGTACGCCGCCCGCGACCTGGGCGACCCCGCCGGCTGCGCGCGCGCTGCGTCGGATGAGTTCAGGGAAACGCTCGTAGGGCTGATGCGCCGAGAGCATATCGTTGTAGGCCGTGACAATTCCGAGGCTGGGGACGTGACCGTCCTGCATCAGCTTCTTGTCGTGCCCGCCGCAGGCCGCGAAGGCGTGGGCCTGGTTGGCGCATCCCAGCCGCCGGCGGACCGGCGTGCTCGCCGCGTTCGCAATGCGGTCGAGATAGCGTGCTCGGCTGTCGTGACTGCGCCTGATGATGCGGTCCGTCACTTCGGCCATCCGCGCATTGACCTTTGCTTCGATCGTCATACACGCCTCCTGACTGCGGACCTGGCATCGGCGACAAGCTGCTCCGTGGTCACGGACCGTCCTCCATCCATGTCCGGCCGTCGCGTTCGATCAGCGCGACGGCGGCGGAGGGGCCCCAGCTGCCGGCAACGTAGGGACGCGGCATTTCATTCATCCGGCTCCACGCCTGACGGATCGGGTCGATCCAGCGCCATGCCGCTTCCACTTCGTCCCGGCGCATGAACAAGGTCGCATCGCCACGGACCACATCCATCAACAGCCGCTCGTAAGCGTCCGGCACGGAGACGTCGAATGCTTCCGCAAAGCTCATGTCGAGAGGGACATATTGCAACCGCATGCCGCCCGGTCCGGGCTCCTTGATCATCAGCCAGAGCTTGATTCCCTCGTCGGGCTGCAGACGGATCACGAGCCGCGTCTGCAACGCCTTTCCCGAATTCGAATTGAAAATCGAATGCGGGACCTTGCGGAAGGTCACGACGATCTCGGAGCTGCGTTGTTGCAGCCGCTTTCCGGTGCGCAGGTAGAAGGGAACGCCGGTCCAGCGCCAATTTGCAACGGCCGCCTTGAGCGCAACGAACGTCTCCGTCGAGCTTGGGCGATCTGCGATCTCTTCCGCGTAGCCGGGCACGGCGATGCCATTGCATGCGCCGGCGCGGTATTGGCCCGGTACGGTCAGGAATGCAGCGTTCGTCTCGTCGATCCGTTCGAGCGACTTCAGGATCTTGAGCTTCTCGTCGCGCACGGCGTCGGCTTCGAGCGAATGTGGCGGCTCCATCGCCACCAGACAGAGCAGCTGCAGAAGATGGTTCTGAACCATGTCGCGCAGCGCGCCGGACTTGTCGTAGTAGGGGCCGCGTTCCTCCACGCCGATGGATTCGGCGACCGTGATCTGCACATGGTCGATGTGGGCGGCATTCCACAGCGGTTCTAACAGCGCGTTGGCGAACCGCAGCGCCATCAAGTTCTGCACCGTCTCCTTGCCGAGATAGTGATCGATCCGATAGACGCGTTCCTCCGGAAAAATCTTCCCGACGGTTTGATTGAACCGGATTGCGGATTCGAGATCCTTGCCGATCGGCTTCTCGATGACGATGCGGGAATCGCCCTTTGAAAGACCGTAGTGACCGAGCCTTTCGCAGATCGGCCCGAACAGATGCGGTGCCGTTGCCAGATAGTGCACCTGGATGCGGTCGGCATAGGCCGATAGCGCCGCCGCCAGTTCGGTCCAGCCATGCTCGCCTTCCGCGTCGGCAGCCATGTAGCAGATGCGGGCCAGGAAGCGATCGAGTTCCGCTCCCGTCGTTTCCGATGCCGGCACATGTTGCACGATCGCCTCGCGCACCATGGCGAGGAAGTCATCGCGCGACATTGCACCGCGCGCGACGCCGAGAATGGTGGCGTCATCCGGCAACTGGCCGGCGAAATCGCGGCGAAACAGCGCCGGCAACAGCTTGCGGCGTGCGAGATCACCTGTCACGCCGAAAACGGTCAGGACGAAGGGGGCCACCGGGATGACGCGGCTTGTCATGCCCGCCCCCTCTTCAATTCGAGCCTCTTTGATGTGCCGCGTTGTGTCCGTCACTCTGTCAAGCATGGCATGGCTCCGTACTCGCATCGATGTCGGCGGCGGTCGGCAGGTCGGCTCCATCGCGGGACACCGTGATGGCAGCGGCAGCCGTCGCGTAAGCGAGCAACTCGCGGATTGCCGGCGGGTCGAGCTCCGCAATGGCCTCGGGACGGAGCCGGCCGGTTTTCGCAAGCTGCGCAAGCAGCGCGGCGTGGAATGTATCGCCGGCGCCCACGGTGTCGCGCACGAGCGTGAAACGACCGGGCACCGAGACGCTGCCAGTGGTCGAAAAGGCGGTTGCGCCCTTTGCTCCCTCGGTCACGACCACCAGTTGCGCCCCGCACGCGAGCCAGTAGGCGGCTGCATCGGCAATCGAGGCACGACCGCCCCACGCAATGCGGACATCCTCGTCGCTCGCCTTGATCATCGTAGCCGTCCGGTAGAAGCGCTCCGCGGCGATGGCCCAGCTTTTCATGTCGCCGACGACGGTCGGTCGCACGTTCGGATCGACGCTGATGACGCGGCGGCCATGCTCGCGCTCGGCGAGCGCGGCAAACGTGGAGCCGACCGGGTCGACAGCCATGGAATAGGAGCCAAAGGTCAGAGCCTGAATATCGTCCGGCAGCGTGCGGGGGAGATGGGCAAGTCTCAGCGAGCGATCTGCCGCGCCTTCGCCGTGGAAAGTATAGTTTGGCTGGCCGTCACCGGTCGTCGCCACGATCGAGATCGGGGACGGCCGGTCGCTTCGCACGAGAAAGCTGCCGTCCACGCCCTCGCGAGCGAGCCTGTCCGCGAGGAACGTGCCGAAATGATCGCGCGAAATGCCACTCAGGAAGGCCGTTCGAACCCCGAGCCGAGCGAGACCAACAGCAACATTGAAGGGCGAGCCGCCAGCAACGGCATGGGTCGACATCGCGGACCCGCCGTGCGCCCTCACAAACAGATCGATCAGGGCTTCGCCACAGACAAGAATCATGATGCGTGACCCTCGTTCATCAGTACGACCATGCTCAATCCTTGAAGAGCACGTCGTGGTCGCGAGCGAACGCCGCGAGCAACGGCAGCGCCGCGCCGCCGATCGCGCGCGCATCGCGCCCGATCGAGCCCTCCACCACGACAGCGTCGGTGAGGCCCTGCCGGTCCATACCGGCCCAATGTTCCTTTGTGCGCTCGACGAGGCGATGGCGCACATCGACCGGAAAGGCACCGTCGATGATGACGGCTTCAAAGTCGATCACTGCGAGCAGGGCGGTGATCGCCTGCGCCAGCGCTGCGGCCGCCTCGGAAACCCACGCTTCCAGCGGTTCCTCGAAGCTCGACCAGTCGTCGGGCGAGAGCCAGATGTCGGTGCCTGGTCGGCCAGCGGCGATCAGTCGGCGCTCGAGCTGATAGATGGAAGCGGTGCGGATCAATTGCTGAAGGCTTGCCTCACCATTTTCCTCCCGCCGCATGATCGGCATGGAACCGAGCGCTCCGGCATTGCTGCTGCGTCCCGGGAAGAGGCTGCCGTTCAGAACGATGCCGCCGCCGATGAAGGCGCCAATGTAGAAATAGGCGAAATCGCGATATGCCGCGCCGGCACCGAAGGTGAGTTCGGCTGCGCATGCCGAAGTCGCGTCGTTGCTGACGCGCACCGGCCAAGGGCCGAAACGGCGCGACAGTTCGGCAGCAACATTGAAGTCACGCCATTTGCCGAGCGCGCCGGGTGGCGTCTGCAGGTCAGCTTCCCAGTTCCACAACTCAAATGGCATCGCGACGCCGATGCCGCTGATCCTGTCGTGCTGGGCTTCTGGCAATTCGGCGAGAAGGCCAGGCATCTCGCGTTCGGCAAATGCCATGATCTCTTCGGGGGCCGGGAAGGAGTAGATCACGCGTCGTCTGGCGCGGATGCCGGCGGCGAAATCCATCAACACCAGATCGGAGCTGCGACGGCCGATCATGAGCCCCAGTCCAAACGCGCCGTCCGGATTGAGCGAATAGGGAACCGACGGCTGGCCGATGCGGCCTCGCTGCGGTTCGCCCGCAAGAAGAAGCCCATCGGCTTCCAGCCGATTGATGATCACCGTGGTGGTTTGAGTCGAAAGCCCGGTGAGGCGCGCGATCTCGACCTTGGCGAGACTGCGATGGCGCCGAATGAGGGAGAGGATCAGGCGCTCGTTGTACAGTCTCACACCGGTTTGAGTGGTACCGCGGCTGTCGCCGGGGAAGGCCACCGTAGTTCCAGCAACCGCGGCTGTTTCTTCCATCTTCGGCTCCTCACAATCCGGGGAATCCGTCCTCGCGACAGGTCGACTGGCCGTTCCCGGCAGTCGGCCGCTACAATGACCCCAGTTGGCAATGCGTGTCAATTAATAAGTCGGAATGATTTATTTATTGACAAGGTCGCTTTGCGCTCTCTAGGATGCCCCACCACGCGGTCGAAACCGTGAAGGCCAACAAGACGACTAACGAGGAGGGAATTGATGCGTCAGTCACTCGGACTATTCACAGCGTTCGCGCTGGCTCTGGGCACCACCAGCAGTTTCGCGGCCGACAAGCCGATCGTGGGCCTCATCACCAAGACCAACACCAACCCGTTCTTCGTGAAGATGAAGGCCGGCGCCGACGAGGCGGCCAAGGCGAATGATGTCGAGCTCCGCTCGTTTGCCGGAAAGGTCGACGGCGACAATGAGAGCCAGGTCGCGGCTATCGAGAACCTGATCGCCGCCGGTGCCAAGGGCATCCTGATCACACCAAACGACTCCCGCGCGGTCGTCCCCGCTGTCGAGAAGGCGCGGGCCGCGGGCATTCTGGTCATCGCCCTCGACACCCCGCTCGATCCGGCGAATGCGGCTGATGTGACGTTCGCCACCGACAATTTCCTGGCAGGTGAAATGATCGGCCAATGGGCTGCCAAGACGCTGGGCGCCAAGGCGGCATCGGCGAAGATTGCGCTGCTCGACCTCAACGTGAACCAGATCTCGGTCGATGTCGCGCGCGATCAGGGCTTTCTGAAAGGCTTTGGCATCGATCTCGGCAACCCCGCCAAGATCGGTGACGAGAAGGATGCGCGCATCGTCGGTCACGATGTGACGCTCGGCAGCGAGGAAGGCGGCCGCAAGGCGATGGAGAATCTGCTCCAGAAGAATCCGGACATCTCGCTCGTCTATACCATCAACGAGCCTGCGGCGGCGGGAGCTTACGAGGCCTTGCGCTCGGTTGGCCGCGACAAGGATGTGCTGATCGTTTCGGTCGACGGCGGTTGCCCTGGCGTGCGCAACGTGAAGGACGGCGTCATCGGCGCCACCTCCATGCAATTCCCGCTGCTGATGGCGGCGAAGGGCGTTGAGGCGGTGAAGACTTTTGCCACCGGCGGCGGCAAGCCGAAGGCGTCGCCCGGTCTCGACTTCGTCAATACCGGCGTCGAACTCGTCACCGACAAGCCTGTTGGCGAAATGCCGTCGATCGACAGCGCTGCTGCCTTGAAGAAGTGCTGGGGCTGATCGCAGCTCTGACTTGTCGTCGCCGCCAAGGATTGGCGCCCGCGAGCCGGGCGCCAAGAGACGGAAACCCGTCCGCGATCGGACGGGCAGATCCCCGCATGCAACGAGGAAAATGGTCATGACCGATATCGGCAGTAGCCGCCCGGCTGCCCCGGCCTTCGAGCTCGTGCTCGACAAGGGCGAGAGTCGCGTCGCCGAGTTCGAGGTTCGTGCACGATCGCCGCTGCAGAAGCTTCAGCATTTCCTGCACGCCAATCCGACAGCAGTGCCGGCGATCGTGCTGCTGCTCAGCGTTGCGGCGTTCGGCTTCGCCGTCGGCTCGCGTTTTCTGTCGATGTTCAACTTGTCGCTGATCATCCAGCAGGTCACGATCATCGGCGTGATCGGGGCGGCGCAGACGTTGATCGTGATCACCGCCGGCATCGATCTCTCGGTTGGGGCCATCATGGTGCTGTGCTCCGTCATCATGGGCAAGCTCGCGGTCACCATGGGACTGCCGGCTCCCATCGCGCTCGTTGTCGGCGTGGCCGCAGGTGCCGGCTGCGGCGTGATCAACGGTACGCTCGTGACCCGACTCAAGCTGCCGCCTTTCATCGTGACGCTCGGGACGTGGTCGATCTTCTTCGCGCTCAATCTTTGGTATTCGGCGTCCGAGACCATCCGTTCGCAGGAGGTCGCGAAAATCGCCCCGCTGCTGCAGGCCCTGGGAACGCCGGTCAACATTCTTGGCGCCCGCTTCACCTACGGCTCCTTCTTCATGCTCGGCCTCGTGGCGTTGATCTGGTTCGTGTTGAATCGCACCGCCTTCGGGCGCCATCTCTATGCGGTGGGCGACGATCCCGATGCTGCGCGGCTTTCCGGCATCCGGACCGACCGCATTCTCTTCAGTGTCTATGTGATCGCCGGCGTGATTTGCGCGCTTGGTGCCTGGGCATTGATCGGACGCATTGGCTCGATCAGCCCGCAGGCCGGCCAGACAGCCAATCTGGACAGCATCACTGCGGTGGTCGTCGGTGGGGCTAGTCTGTTCGGCGGGCGTGGTTCGATTATCGGCACGCTGATCGGCGCATTGATCGTCGGCGTATTTCGCAACGGGCTCGCGTTGTCAGATGTCGACGTGCTCTGGCAAGAATTCGCCGTCGGCTGGCTGATCATCATCGCAGTGGCGCTTGATCAATGGATTCGCAAGGTGTCGGCATGAGCACAGGATCGAACGTTCCCGGTACAACTCCGCTCCTTCAGGCACGCGGCCTCAACAAGCGCTATGGCCGCGTGACGGCGCTCGATCATGCCGACTTCGATCTCTATCCGGGCGAGATCTTGGCCGTGATCGGAGACAATGGTGCCGGAAAGTCATCGCTGATCCGCGCGCTCTCGGGCGCACTGGTTCCGGACTCAGGCGAAATCAAACTCGCCGGCAAGACAGTCGCATTTCGTTCGCCGCTCGACGCTCAGGCGGCCGGCATCGAGACGGTTTACCAGACGCTTGCTCTGTCGCCCAGCCTATCGATCGCCGACAATATGTTCCTCGGCCGCGAACTGCGCCGGGCCGGGCCGCTCGGAACGATCTGCCGCATGCTCGATCGCAAGGCCATGCAGCGCATCGCCCGCGAGAAGCTCACCGAGCTTGGTCTTATGACCGTGCAAAGTATCAATCAGCGGGTCGAAACCTTGTCGGGCGGTCAGCGCCAGGGTGTGGCGGTTGCGAGGGCTGCGGCCTTCGGCTCGCGCGTCGTCATCATGGACGAACCGACAGCGGCGCTCGGCGTCAAGGAATCGCGTCGGGTGCTGGAACTGATCCTCGATGTGCGGCGGCGTGGCGTTTCGGTGGTCCTGATCAGCCACAACATGCCGCACGTGTTCGAGATAGCCGATCGCATCCATATTCATCGACTCGGTCGGCGGCTCACGGTGATCGATCCCAAGGCCTACACGATGTCGGATGCGGTTGCCTTCATGACCGGCGCGAAGGCACCGATCGAAGTTGCCGCGTGACTGCGCACCGGGGCCGGAGAACAGATTCTCATCTGCGCAGCTCTGCCGGCGCGCCATCCGGGATCGGGAAGACTGAGTTGACGTTGATCTTGCCGAGCACGTAGCTGTCGGTCTCCTCTCCGGCTCACGGCTTCTCCCTCTATGTTTCAGATGTGAATTGCGTGGCCCAGCAACTTCAGAGCAGCCTCATGGAAGGCCTCGCTTTGGGTTGGATGCGCGTGAATGGTGAAGGCGACGTCCTCGAGCCGCGCGCCCATTTCCAGTGCCAAGCTGAAGGCCGCAGAGAGCTCGGCGATACCGGCTCCGACGCCCTGGATGCCAAGCAGAACATGATTGTCCGCCCGCGCCACGGTCCGGATGAAGCCGTCCTCGCGCTCCAGCGTCAGTGCGCGGCCGTTGGCCTTGAACGGAAAGCGGTCCGTCTTGATGTCGAAGCTCTGACCGCTTGCCTCGCTCGGCGACAAGCCGACCGTGACGATCTCGGGATCGGTGAAGCAGATCGCCGGGATCGAAACCCTGTCCCAGGCGCGGTGACGGCCGGCGGCGATCTCTGCGACCATCTCGCCTTGCGCCATGGCGCGATGCGCCAGCATCGGCTCGCCCGTGACGTCGCCGATGGCGAAGACGCCGCGCATCGAAGAACGGCATCGGTCGTCAATCCGGATGAAAGATCCGTTCATGTCGAGATCGAGGGTCTCGAGGCCGTATCCTAATGTCACAGGCCTGCGGCCCACCGTCACCAGAATCTTGTCGGCATCGAGGGTCGTCTGCTGGCCGTCGGCGGTCTCGACCGCGAGCGCTGTGCCGTCCGAAACGAGAGCTTTCGCCTTCGCGCCTGTCAGAACGCCGACCCCGAGCGCGGCGAGGCGCCTTCCCACAGGCGCGCTCAGTTCGGCATCATATTGCGGCAGAATGCGTGAAGCGGCCTCGACGACCGTGACGACCGCGCCCATCTTTGCGAACGCCGTGCCGAGCTCCAAACCGATATAGCCGCCGCCGACCACGATCAGCCTGTCCGGAATCTCGGTCAGCGCAAGGGCCTCGGTGGAGGAGATCACAGGGCCTCCGAACGGCAGAGTCGGAATCGCAATCGGCTCAGACCCTGTCGCGATCACCACCGCTTCGGCATGAATCATCTGCGAGCCGGATTGCGTTTTGACCTCGATCGACTTGCCGTCACGAAAGCGAGCGTGCCCGGCAATCAGCCTGACGCCGGCTTTCTTCAGCAGGTCAGCCACGCCGCCGTTCAAGCGCCTGACGATGCCGTCTTTCCAGGCGATGGTCTTGCCGAAATCGAGCGACGGCCTTGCAGTCGAAATTCCGAGCGCGCTCTTGCCCTCGGCCGCAGCCGCAATCGTTTCATACTCGCCCGCGGCGTGGATCAGGGCCTTCGAGGGAATGCAGCCGACATTGAGGCAGGTGCCACCCGGCCTTTCGGCTTCGATGACGATCGTATCGATGCCGAGCTGGCCGGCACGGATCGCGCAGGTGTAGCCGCCGGGGCCGGCGCCGATGACGAGGAGCTTGCAGGTGATCTCGGTCATCGCTTTTTCAGTCAATGAAAATCATGGCCGGCGTCTCCAAAAGCAGCTTGATGCGCTGCACGAACTGAGCGGCATCGAAACCATCGATCACCCGATGATCGAAGCTGGACGACAGGTTCATCATCTGTCGCGGGACGAAAGCCGAACCGTCCCAGTGCGGCCGGATCGCGATCCGGTTGACGCCGACGATCGCGACCTCCGGGTGATTGATGATGGGCGTCGTCGCCAGCCCGCCGAGGGCGCCGAGCGATGTGATGGTGATGGTTGAGCCGGTGAGTTCGTCGCGGGTGGCGCTGCCGTTTCGGGCGGCTTCCGCAAGCCGGGCGATCTCACTGGCGCAACCCCAGAGGTCACGCGCTTCGGCATGGCTGACGACGGGGACCATCAGGCCGGTCGGGGTCTGGGTGGCGATCCCGATATGAACGCCGGCGTGCTGGTGCACGATTCCGGCCTCATCGTCGAAATGGGAATTGAGATGCGGCAGCTCGGCGATCGCGCGCACCATCGCGCGCATCAGAAACGGCAGCAATGTCAGCTTCGGCTTGTCCGGCAGCTTGCGGCCGTTGACCTTCACGCGCAAATCCTCGAGCGCCGTGACATCGACCTCCTCGACATAGGTGATGTGCGGGATGCGCGCGTTCGCAATCGACATCTTCTCGGCGATCTTGCGCCGCAAGCCGACGATCTTGATGTCGGTGACAGCAGTTTGGGCCTGGTGCGGCGTCGCTGGCGTTCCAGCGCGGCCGCGCAAGAGAAGAGCGTCGAGATCGTCGTGAGTGATCCGCCCAGCCGGACCGGTGCCGCGGATCTGCCGCAGGTCGACGCCAGCTTCGCGCGCACGGAGCCGGACGGCAGGAGCGGCCAAAGGCCGTTCGGCCGCGTGATGGAGTGGCGCAGCGGAGGGCTTCGATTTCTGTGCACCCGCCGGCGCGCGCGGGATGGTTGCGCCGTGATCCGCCCCTTTGGCCTCGGCGCTTGCCGCGGGTGATGCCACTTTCGCCGCCTCCGGCGCCGGCTCGCTCTTGCCGTCGACCTCCAGCCGAACGAAGTCCGAGCCGATGGCGAGAAGATCGCCTACATTGCCGGCGAGCCAGGTGACGCGTCCATCAGCCGGCGAGGGGATTTCGACGGTCGCCTTGTCGGTCATGACGGCGCCGAGCACGGCGTCCTCACGAACGACATCGCCGACCTTCACATGCCATTCCACCAGTTCGGCTTCCGCAATGCCTTCGCCGACGTCGGGCAGCCTGACCACGCGCTCGGCCATCTCAGGCCTCCATCGTTTCGATCAGCGCGCGGCCAATGCGCGCCGGGCCAGGGAAGTAGTCCCATTCCTGCGCGTGCGGGTAGGGCGTATCCCAGCCGGCGACGCGCAGGATGGGAGCTTCAAGATGATAGAAGCATCGCGTCTGGACCAGCGCACAGAGCTCGGCCCCGAAGCCGGAGGTAAGCGTTGCCTCATGCACGATCACGCAGCGTCCGGTCTTCTTCACCGAGGCTTCGATGGTATCCAGATCGAGCGGCAGCAGTGAGCGAAGATCGATGATCTCGGCGTCGATACCGGTTTCGTTCGCGGCGGTCTCGGCGACATGAACCATCGTCCCGTAGGCGAGGATGGTGACGGCGTTGCCCTCTCTGCGGATCGCGGCGCTGCCGAGCGGAATTGCAAAATGGCCGTCGTCGACTTCGCCTAGATCGTGCTTCGACCACGGCGTCACCGGCCGGTCATGGTGGCCGTCGAACGGACCGTTATAGAGACGCTTCGGCTCGAGAAAGATCACGGGATCGGGATCCTCGATGGCCGAGATCAGAAGACCCTTGGCGTCGCGCGGGTTCGACGGCACGACGGTCTTGATACCGCAGACGTGGGTGAACAGCGCTTCCGGGCTCTGGCTGTGCGTTTGCCCGCCAAAGATGCCGCCGCCGGTCGGCATGCGAACCACAAGCGGGCAGGTGAACTGGCCGTTGGAGCGATAGCGCAGCCGTGCAGCCTCCGAGACGATCTGGTCGTAGGCAGGATACATGTAGTCGGCGAACTGAATCTCGACGCAGGGCTTCAATCCGTAGGCCGCCATGCCTACCGCGATGCCGACGATGCCGAGCTCGCTGATCGGGGTATCGAAGCAGCGGCTCGTTCCGTATTTCGCCTGCAGTCCCTGGCTGGCGCGAAACACGCCGCCGAAATAGCCGACGTCCTCGCCGAACACGACGACACCGTCGTCGCGCGACATCATCACGTCCATGGCATCCCTGATGGCCTCGATCATGGTCCGGCGTGTCATGGTTCAGACTCCGGCTTCCTGGCGCTGGCGGCGCAGATGCGGAGGCATCTCGGCGAACACGCCCTCGAACATGTCGCGTGCCGTAGGCCGCTGCTCGGAATGGAGCGTGCCGTAGCTTTCGGCCTCCTTCTGCGCCGAGATTACGGTGTCGAGGATCTCGGCCTCCGTCTGCTTGTGCCGCTCCTCCGACCAGGCACCGCGAACGATCAGATGGTTCTTCAGCCGGATCACGGGATCTCCGAGCGGCCATGCGTCGGATTCCGTCTTCGGCCGATAGCCTGCCGGGTCATCGGAGGTGGAGTGAGCGCCGACGCGGTAGGTGACATGTTCGATCAGGGTCGGGCCGAGATTGCGGCGTGCGCGCTCGCAAGCCCATTTCGCGACCGCATGGACTGCGAGGTAGTCGTTGCCGTCGACGCGCAGCGCCGGAATGCCGAAGCCGAGACCGCGCGCGGCGAACGTGCCGGAGCCACCGCGCGCGATCCCCTGGAAGGTCGAGATGGCCCATTGATTGTTGACGATGTTGAGCACGACCGGCGCGCGATATGTCGAAGCGAACACCAGCGCGGCATGGAAGTCCGATTCTGCGGTTGCACCGTCGCCGATCCAGCCAACGGCGATCTTGGTGTCGTTCTTGATGGCGGACGCCATCGCCCAGCCGACCGCCTGGATGTACTGGGTGGCGAGATTGCCCGAGATCGAGAAGAAGCCGTGTTCCCTGGAGGAATACATCACGGGCAATTGGCGCCCCTTCAGGGGATCGTGCGTGTTGGAGTAGATCTGGCAGGCCATCTCGACCAGCGAGTAGCCTCCAGCGATCAAGAGCCCCGCCTGGCGATAGGTCGGAAAATTCATGTCGCCCGGAAGAAGCGCCTTGCGGAAGGCGCAGCTCACCGCCTCTTCGCCCATATGCTGCATATAGAACGAGGTCTTGCCCTGGCGCTGCGCCATTTGCATGCGCGCATCGAACGCACGCAGCGTCATCATGTGGCGCAGGCCCTCGAGCAATTCACTGTCCGAGAGCGCCCCGGCCCAGGGCCCCACCGCTTCGCTGTCGCGATTGAGCACACGGATGACGGAGAAGGCGAGATCGCGGATGGCCTCGGGATCGACGTCGACGCTGGGACGATCGACCTGGCCGGCGCGCGGGATGCGGATGTTCGAGAAATCGGGCGTGCCGCCCGGGCGCACTGCCGGCTCGGGCACGTGCAGCTTCAGTGGCGCAGGCGCGGGGGATGGAGCCATATCGCGCCGCGGGCTCATGGTGTCATGTGTGAGGTCCGAGTCGGGCATTGGCTTTCACCTCTCACCTCGATCGCATCGATGCAGAACAACGCGCCGACGCGGCGAGCGATCCGGTCGACAGCGTCGCGATCATCGATGTCCATGGAAGCCGAGATGCGGCATTCGCTCGCGTCCGCCCGTGCGCTGACGGCCGCGAGCCGAAGTCCGGCGACACGCGTCTGGTCGAGCAGGCGGCCGAGTGCGGCGTGCATATCGCTGGTCTGGAGTTCGAGCAAAAACACCGCGTTGGTCTCAATCTTTTAGGAAACGGTACTGCCAAACGTCAGGATTGTCGTTCCATTAATCTCGGTATACCATGGGTAGCTAGGAGGAATTTTCTACATATTGTTGGAAAATCCAGAAAGAAGTTCTCGGTATGGCGCCAGCCAGGCGTGCCACAAGGCCGGTCAAGGCACCGCGCAAGGATGCGCTTCGGCTCGACGAGATCGATCGCAAGATCCTGCGCGCCCTGCAGCAGGATGCACGCCTGACCACGGTGCAACTCGCCGAAAGAATCGGGCTCTCCACCACGCCGTGCTGGAACAGGCTGAAGCGTCTGGAAACGCAGGGCTACATCGATGGCTACGTTGCGCTGCTCAATCAGGACAAGCTCGGCCTGCCCGAGACGGTTATCATAGAGCTGACGCTCGATCGCCACGATGAGGAGATGCTCGAGCGTTTCGGCCAGTTGCTGACGAGCTTGCCGGAGGTGATCGAGGCCTATCTCACCACCGGCGACTACGACTACGTCGTGAAGGTCGCGGTCGAAAGCACCGCCGGCTACGAACGCTTTCTGCGCGAGAAGCTCTATCGCATTCCAGGCATTCGCCACAGCCGCTCATCGTTTGCGCTGCGCTGCCTGAAAAAGCTGACCTCGGTGCAGGTCTAGCCAAATGGGTCCCGTGTCACCGCAGTAATCCTGAACGGGGTATCAGTCTTTCTCAATGATCGTGTGCCTCTTCCGGCCCTGATGACGGGTGACGTCGGCACCGTTCCATTCTTCGTCGCCAATGCGCTAAAGCATATCGGTTAAGACCAGACGATGGCGAACGGCTCGGGCGCCTCCAAAGCGATCGCAGACGGCGTCCGCTCCGCCACCGCAGCCGAGGTCGAAGGCGGCCATGGCCGAGCCTATATTTCGGACCTGGCACGGCTGCTTCGCAAGGCGAGGCCGGCAGCCCAGGCCAGAGAATGAGCGTTGAGACAGGAAAGACTGAGCGAATGACAAAGACCGAGATCCGATTTCCCGTAGACGGCCGAACTCGCAAGATGTTCGTTGATGGCACGTGGGTCGAGGCGCGCTCGGGGAAGGTCTTCGAGACGCGCAACCCGGCAACGGGCGAAGTGATCGGCCGTGTCCCGCGTGGCGATGCCGGCGACGTCGACATCGCCGTCACCGCCGCTCGCCGCGCCCTTGTCGGACCATGGAACCGCTTCAAGCCGTTCGAGCGGCAGGCGCTGCTGCTGCGCATCGCCGATCTGTTTGAGAAGCATTGGGAGGAGATCAGCCAGTCCGACACGGCGGACATGGGCATGCCGATCGTGAGGACGCGGGCGAACAAGCTTCGCGTGCTCGGCATGCTGAGATATTACGCCGGCATGGCGACCGCGATTCACGGGCAGACGATCGACAATTCGCTTCCAGGCGACATCGTCTCGTTCACGCGGAAGGAGCCCGTCGGCGTGGTCGGCGCGATCATTCCCTGGAACGCGCCCACGGCTGCGTCGGTCTGGAAGATCGGACCTGCGCTGGCGACCGGCTGTACGATCGTGCTCAAGCCCTCGGAAGAGGCGCCGCTGACGCCGCTCCTGATCGCGGATTTGATGAACGAGGCAGGCGTGCCGCCCGGCGTCGTCAACGTCGTGACAGGGACCGGGCCTGAGGCCGGTGCGCCTCTGGCCGAACATCAAGGCGTCGACAAAATCGTCTTCACGGGCTCCACGGCGACCGGGCAGGCCATCATTCGTGCCTCTGCCGGCAACCTCAAGCGGGTGTCGCTCGAGCTTGGCGGAAAGTCACCCGTCATCGTCTGCGCCGATGCCGACCTCGACAAGGCCGTTCCGATTGCCGCAATGGCGGCATTCGCAAATTCAGGCCAGATCTGCATCGCCGGCTCGCGGCTGTTCGTCGAGCGGGCCATTCACGACGAACTGGTCGAACGGCTGGGCAAGTTTGCTTCGGCCCTGAAAATTGGCGATGGCGCCGATCCCTCGACGGACATCGGCCCCCTCGTTTCCGAGCGGCAACTCGACAAGGTTGAAGGCTTCCTGCGCAGCGGACGCGACGAGGGCGCGAAGGTCGTGGCCGGTGGCAGGCGGTTGAAGGAAGGAAACCTCGCCAAGGGCAACTTCGTCGAGCCGACGGTGTTCGCCGGCGTCTCCGACACCATGCAGATCGCCCGTGACGAAATCTTTGGTCCTGTCATCTCCGCGCTGCCGTTCGACACGCTCGATGAAGCCGTGGAACGGGCCAATGCGACGCCATATGGGCTTGCGGCCGGTGTCTTCACGCGCGACGTGAGCAAGGCCCACATCGTCTCGCGCAGCCTGCGCGCAGGCTCGGTCTGGGTGAACACCTACCACGCCATCGATCCTGCATTGCCCTTCGGCGGCTACAAGATGAGCGGATATGGCCGTGAGGGAGGCACTGAACAGCTCGACGAGTACCTGAACACGAAGGGGGTCTGGATCAAGCTGGACTGACCCTATCATTCTGTCGGCCTGGCGATCGGTCCCGACGACGCCGGCCAGCACCAGCGGCGGCACCAGAGCGGAATAGGTCACGGCGGGACTCGCGATCTCCGCGATCCAGCCGAGGCCGACCGCCTGCATCAGCAATCCCGTCACCACCAGCGGCCGCTCGCCGGGGGAAAGGGTGCGTCCCGAAATAATCTTTTGCGGACCGAATCCTTGAGCGGTCGTCAAACGTCCTGGGGGTGACGCGGCATCGGCCTTCCGGGAAAGTATTGCTACTGTGGACGATGGCGCGACGAGCAACCAGGTGAATAGCTGAGGAGCGCGCGATGCGAAGGACGTTGATCAGATACAAGGCCAAGCCGGAGCTGGCCGATCGGAACGCCGAGCTGGTCTCGGCCGTATTTGCGGAGTTGAAGGCGGCCAGCCCCGATGGCGTGCGCTATCTCACGCTGCGGCTGGAGGACGACACCTTCATCCATCTCGTCGAGGCCGCGGCCGAGGACGGATCGAGCCCGATCCCGAAGCTGAAGGCGTTTCAGGCGTTCCAGGACGGCATCCGGGACCGCTGCGTGGAGCCGCCGCTGGTTCGTGATGTGAGGATCGTCGGCAATTATCGTATGCTGGACCAGTCCTGACCAGGCGAGGCGGAGGAGCAATGGCGCCAGACCCGCTGGCCACCGTCGATATCGAGGCCCTGTTGGCGCGGATGCGGCCGAAGCTGCATCGCTACTGCGCCCGCATGGTCGGCTCGGTCATCGACGGCGAGGACGTGCTGCAGGATGCGCTGATCAAGGCGATAGACGCGCTGCCATCGGTCTCGCCCGTCGTCAATCCGCAAGGTTGGCTGTTCCGCATCGCGCACAACACGGCGCTGGATTTCCTGCGTCGCCGCAACCGGCAGGCGGCGCTGCATTCGGCTGAGGGGGTGGAGATGATCGCCGGCCAGCTTGACGATGTCGAAAGCCGCCAGATCGCTGCGACCAGCCTGCGAACTTTCATGCGGCTGCCGGTGGCGCAGCGCTCCAGCGTGATCCTGATGGACGTGCTCGGCTGCTCGCTTGCCGAGGTCTGCGACATCATGGATTTCAGCATGTCCGCGGTGAAGGCCGCGCTGCATCGCGGGCGCACGCAGCTGCGTGAGTTCGCCGAGGAGCCTGACGATGTGCCGCAGCCGGGCCTATCGGAGGCCGACCGGACGCGGCTCAACGCCTATGTCAGCCATTTCAATGCCCGCGACTTCGACGCGATCCGCGCCATGATCGCCGACGACGTCAGGCTCGAGCTCGTCAACCGCACCCGGCTGAAAGGCAAGGCTGAGGTGTCGCGCTATTTCGGCAATTATTCGAAGGTCAGCGATTGGCACCTAGAGGCGGGACAGGTCGAGGGACGTCCGGCGATCCTGGTGTTCGATCCGAATGAGCCAAGCGGGCGGCCGAAATATTTCGTGCTGCTGAACTGGTCCGCCGACAAGCTCGCCACCATCAGGGATTTTCGTCACGCGGCGTATGTCATCGATGGTGCACAGTGCGTGGTCGATAGAGGGTGAACTCGTCTTCCAGCCTGCTTCAGACAGCCCTGCAGAACAGCACGGTTTCCTCGGGGTAGATCGTAAAATGATCCAGCCACATCTTGTAGCCAAGGTTCAAGGAACTGATGAAGAGGGGAAGTTCGACCCAGTCATTGGGCTTGTGATAGACGCAGATCGCCAATGTCGGTTTGAACCGATCGAGCGTGCGCACGGCGCCCTTGAGCGCGGAAAGCTCGGCGCCCTCGATGTCCATTTTGATGAAATCGACACGCGGCAGATTTCTGTCGCGAACCACATCGTCGATGGAGACGGTTCTGATTTCGGTCGCGCCGTGGGAGAGGGGGCGTTCGGAAACCTGGCTCCCCGGACCATTGTTCAGCATATAGAGAATCTTGTCGGATGACTCCCATACCGGTCGCTCGATGATCTCGATATTTGACCGATATCTTGGATTCAGTTCGAGGTTCAGACGCAGGATATCGAGATTGTCAGGTATGAATTCAAATCCGATGACCTTCCCCGTGGGTCCCACCTTCGATGCAAAATACAGGCTCGTATCGCCGTAGCAGCTTCCGGCCTCGATGACGACATCCCCGGTCTTCGCTGCGATCGCCGGCTTGACCCCGCTGTACTCGTACTGCGTTTTCAGGAAGGTGGCGTCGATCCCGATGGGAGCGGAAAACAGATTGAGATCGTAGCCGATCTCCTTCAGATCGAAATGAGTCAGCTCGAAGTTCATATTCCTGATTTTTTTCGCAGGCAGGCGGTTCGTTTGCAGGCTGCGTGCCAGGCTCCGTTCCTGCCAGTATTTCGGAGAGTTTCGGAAGATCTTGACGAGGTCGTGCCCGATCACGCGTTGAAGGTACAACTCCAGCAGGACGTCCCTGGAATAGTCGTCCTGCAGCAACTGATAGGTATCCAGCAAGACCAGAGGAAGCGTCTTCGAGTTCTTCAATCGCGCGATGGCCTCGAGCCTGCTCTGATGCTTTTTGAGATCGGGGCCCAGCGTTCGCCTGGGTTCCGGTCCATAACGATCTGCCTCGTGGTTCTGTTCAAGATCTCTCGCGGCGATCTCGTACAATTTGGCCTGCAGGTGAGACAGGAATGAAATTGCGACCTCTGGAGACATTTGAACGTTTGAAGACATGTGAATGGCTGAACCTCTCTTGAGCCGGCGGCCGGCAGAATCCTCTCGTGCCGTCAGTTCGCGGTCAGCCGTGCTTGCGGGGTCCACCGGGCGCGGCCGGTGCGCCCGGTTGAGAGAGTTTCCGGTGCGATGCTGGTGCGAAGCTGGCGCCCTCGTCCATCAAGGCGCGGGGGCGGGCCGTCGCTGATTCGGGAGCGCTTTAGCGCAGTCCGGCCAGGATCCGCCGGCATGCGTCGACGAAAACCTGCGCGCCGGTGACGATGTCGGCATCGGCGGTGTTTTCGGTCCAGTGATGGCTGATGCCGCCGATCGACGGGACGAACAGCATGCCCGCAGGCATGACGGTCGCCAGCATCTGCGCATCGTGGCCGGCGCCGCTCGGCATGCGCAGCGATCGTCCCCCGGCAAGCGCCTTGCTCGCGCCCTCGATCGCGTCCTGAATGCCGGTGTTCATCATGGCGGGGGCGCCGGTGCGGATTTTCTCCACGCTGACGATGCAAGGGCCCTTGGCTGTCGCCTCCTCCGCCATGGTCTTCAGCAACTGCTCCAGCCGCGCGATGACGGAGGGATCGTCGTCGCGGATCTGGAACAGCATCTCCGCGCCGCCGGGGATGATGCTCGGCGCGCCTGGATCGAGCGTGATGCGGCCGGTGGTCCATACCGTGCGCGGCCCGCACGCGGCTGGAAAGCGCTCGTCGATCGCCACGCAGAATTTTGCCAGCGCGAGCCCTGCGTCTTTTCGCACAGCCATGCGCGTGGTGCCGGCGTGGTTCTGCTCGCCGGTGAAAGTGATGCGATATTGCCAGATGCCGACGATGGAGGTCACGACGCCGATCGCGAGCCTGCCGCTCTCGAGCGTGTCGCCCTGCTCGATATGTGCTTCGAGATAGCCGACGTGCCGCCCCGGTTCGGCGGTCATACGCGGACGTCCAGCCAGCCCCATGTCGGCCAGCGCATCGCGCATGGTGCGGCCGTTGGTGCGGTCGCGCGCCGCGTCGATCTCGGCCTCGCTGACCTGACCGACATAAGAGCGCGAGCCGAGGAAGCTGCCAAAATGGCCCTCTTCATCGCACCATGCGGCCACTTCGACCGCGCCTTTCACGGAAGCATCGGAATTGAGCACGCGCGCCGCTTCGAGCGCATAGACGACACCGAGCGGCCCATCGAGCCAGCCGGCATAGTTCTGGCTTTCCAGGTGCGATCCGGCGAGCAGCTTCGTTCCGGGTTTTGCGCTGGTGCTGACGATGTTGCCGATACCATCGATCCCGCCGGTGAGGCCGGCCTCGGGCAGTTTCCGCACCAGCCAGTCCAGCGATTGCTTATGCGGCTCGGAGAAGGTCGGCTTGTGCACGCCGGTCTTGTAGGTGCCCAGCGCACGCAGCGCATTGAGATCGGCGAGGACGCGCTCGCCATTGGCGTGCGGAGGGGTGTCAGGCATGTTCGGCAACCTTCAGCGCCTCGGTGCGGATTTCCTCGACCAGCCGTTCCTTGAGCTGGACGAATTCCGGCGTGGTCTTGATCTTGTAGGAGCGCGGATGCGGCAGGTCCACGCCGATCTCGGCCTTGATGCGTGCGGGACGGGCGCTCATGACGATGACGCGGCTGCCGAGAAAGATCGCTTCCTCGATGTCGTGCGTCACGAACAGCACGGTCTTCTGGTCGCGTTCCCAGATGCCGAGCAGCATTTCCTGCATCAGGGCGCGGGTCTGGTTATCAAGCGCACCGAAGGGCTCGTCGAGCAGCAGGATTTTTGGATCGTTGGCAAGCGCGCGCGCGATCGCCGTACGCTGCTGCATGCCGCCGGAGAGCTGCTTGGGCCAGTGGTTCTCGAAGCCTGATAGCCCCACCCGGCGGATGAAGGCGTCGGCGACCTTGTTGCGCTCGCCTTCCGGCAGGCCGCGTTCGCGCAGGCCAAAGGCGATGTTCTCGCGCACGGTGAGCCAGGGAAACAGCGTGTAGGACTGGAACACCATGCCGCGATCCGCGCCGGGGCCGGTGACTTCGCGGCCGTCGAGCGTAACGCGCCCACTGGTCGGACGGTCGAGGCCGGCGACGATGCGCAGCAGGGTGGACTTGCCGCAGCCGGAAGGGCCGAGGATGGTGACGAAGTCGTTGTTGCCGATGGTGAGGTCGGTCGGCTCCAGCGCGCGGGTGGGCGCATTGCCGTGGCGCGCCGGGAAAGTGCGCGAGACCTGCTCGACCTTGAGGATCGTCATGCCAGCCTCCACGGAAACAGCCAGGCGTTGAACGCCTTGAACATGAAGTCCGAGAGCAGGCCGATCAGGCCGATCACGATGATGCCGAAGATGATCTGGCCGGTGTTGAGCAGCGCCTGGCTGTCGGTGATCATGTGGCCGATGCCGGAGGACGAGCCGATCAGCTCGGCGACGATGACGTAGGTCCAGGCCCAGCCCAGCACCAGCCGCAGGATCTCGGCGATCTCGGGTGCGGAGGAGGGCAGCAGCACGCGGCGGATGATGCCGCGATCGCTGGCGCCGAGCGTATAGGCGGCTTCCACCAGATCGCGCCGCGTCGCGCCGACGGTGACGGCGACCATCAGGATGACCTGGAACACCGAGCCGATGAAGATGACGAGCAGCTTCTGCAACTCGCCGATGCCGGCCCACAGGATGAGGAGCGGAATGAAGGCCGAGGCGGGCAGATAGCGCGCAAAGGAGACGAAGGGCTCGAGGAAGGCTTCGATCGGCTTGTAGGCGCCCATCAGCACGCCGAGCGGCACCGCGATGATCGCAGCCAGCGCGAACCCGCCGACGACGCGCCAGATCGTCATGCCGATGTCGAATACAAAACCTTGCTTGACCAGCAGGTCGTAGCCTTCCTGCACCATGGTCAGCGGATTGGCGAGAAACGTCTTCGATACATGGCCGCCGAAGGTTGCCCACGACCAGAGGGCGACGAACAGCACGAAGAAAGCGAGGCCATAGGCCACGCGCTGCTTCGATGTCACGGAATCCAGGGGACGCATCGATAGTTGATCCGAATGGTCGAGCCGGTCCCGCGTCTCCGCGGAACCGGCAATCGGGAAAGTCTTACTTGATGAAGCTGGCGTCGAAGAGGTCCTCGACCTTCGGCGCCGACTTGATGATGCCGATTTCGAGCAGAAGGTCGGCGGCATCCTTGTTGAAGGCGAGGAAATCGCCGGCGAAGAATTTCTGGTTCGCGGCCTTGTCCTGCCAGCGCAGATATTTTGCCGAGTTGCCGAACTGCTCGCCGGTCTGTTTCACGTCGGCGCCCATGATCTCATAGGACTTGGCCTGGTCCTTGGCGATCATCTCGAGCGATTCGAAATAGCTGTCGGCCAGCGCCTGCGCCGCCTTTGGGTTCTCGCTGAGGAATTTCGGCGTGCAGCCGAACGTGTCCATCACGATCGGATAGTCCAAGGTGGTCGCGATGATCTTGCCCTTGTCCGGCGCGGCGCGCACCGTCGACAAATAAGGCTCATAGGTCATCGCGGCATCGTTCTGGCCGGAGACGAAGGCTTGCGCGGCGGCGGCCGGCTCGAGGTTCACGACGGTGACGTCCTTCACTGTCAGACCGTTCTTCTTCAGCATCCAGGCCAGCGCGAAATAGGGCGAGGTGCCCGGTGCCGAAGCTGCGACCGTCTTGCCCTTGAGCTCCTTGATCGACGCGATGTCGTTGCGCACGGCCATGCCGTCGGCGCCATAGCTTTTGTCGAGCTGGAAGATCTGCTTGGTCGCAACGCCGTTGGCGTTCCAGGAGATCCAGGTTTCGACCGTGGTTGCCGCGCACTGCACGTCGCCGGAGGCGATGGCGAGGTGACGGTCCTTCTGCGGGATCTTCTTGATGGTGACGTCGAGGCCGTTTTTCTTGAAGATGCCGGCTTCCTTCGCCAGCGTCAGCGGCGCAAAGCCGGTCCATCCGGAGATGCCGATGCCGACCTTGACGTCGTCGGCGAACGCGGGCGCGGCGGCCGCGAGAGCAATGATTGTCGCAAAAACTGTCGAACTACGCATGATTGTCGTCCTCTTGCCCAGATGGTTTGACGTCCTGTTGATCTCTGTCGAAGCGTTGCACGATTTGTGCCGACATCGTTTGCTCAACCTCCCTTGAATCGCGCGACAAGGCGGTGAGAGTCACCGGGATAGAGCAGGCGCACTGCGGTGATCGTGCGCGCGCTGCGCCAGGTATAGCGGTCGATCACGAGGCAGGGCGCGCCGACCGCAATGTCGAGCGCCTCGGCCGTGCGATCGTCGGCAACGATGGCGCTGATCGTATGCTCGGCCTCCGTCCATGGGACATGATGAAGCAGCCACGAGCCGGGCGGTTCGCGCGAGAAATCCGCGGTCGCGGCAGATGGCACGGATGACAGATCGATCAGCCTGTCCTCGACCGCAAACGGCACGTTGTCGGCGCTGTGGCGGCAGGAAATCGCGACCACCTTGCCGGCCTTCTTGATGCCGAGCCTTTCGCGATCCGCAGCAGTTGCCGCGCGTAGCTTGCGGCTGATCAGCTCATAGCCGTAACCGCGACCGAGCGCGGTGATCTCGGCGCGGATGTCGGCGATCTTCAACACAGCCGATTGATGCTGCGGCCGGCGCACGAAGGAGCCAGCCCGCCGCCGCCGCTCGATCAGATCGGCCTGCGCGAGCTCGGAGAGCGCCTTGTTGACAGTCATGCGCGAGCAGCCGTAGCGCGCCACCAGCTCGTGCTCGAACGGAATGCGATGGCCGGGCGGCCATTCGCCGGTCAGGATGCGCTTTTCGATGTCGGCACGGATGCGCTTGTAGAGCGTCGGCTTGTCGGATGCGTCGGTGGCAAGGCTCATGCGACGAGCCTCCGCACCGCGGCGTTGAACCGCTCGCGCGCAGTCTGGCGCAATTTGTGTCGTCCGCCTTCGACAACCTTGTTGCCGCCGGCCCAGACGCAATCGATCGCACCGTTGCCGCTCGCAAAGATCCAGCCGTCGATGGTCGCATCGCCGCCGCGTCCCGCCAGCGAAGGATGCGCGGCGTCGAGCGTAACGATGTCTGCGCGAGCGCCGGGTGCGAGGCCTGCAACCGGCTGCGCCAGCGCCTGCGCGCCGCCCGCAAGGGCATCATCGAACAGCGTCCGGCCGGTGGAGCGGCCGGCGCCGCCCGAAAGTACGTTGCGCGCGCGATGCTTGAGCCGCTGGCCGTATTCGAGCTGACGCAGTTCGTCAGCGACACCGACCAGCACGTTGGAATCGGTGCCGACGCCGAACGAACCACCGGCGTCGAGAAATTCCCGCGCCGGAAAGATGCCGTCGCCGAGGCTTGCTTCGGTCACGGGGCAGAGGCCCGCGACCGCGCCGGCCCTGGCGAATGCGCTGACTTCCTCGTTCGTCGTGTGCGTGGCGTGAATGAGGCACCAGCGCTGGTCGACCGGTGCGTGCTCCAGCAGCCATTGGACGGGCCGCTGGCCCGCCCAGGCCAGGCAATCCTCGACCTCTTTCACCTGCTCGGCGGCGTGAATGTGCACCGGTCCACCCTCCGCGAGCGGAATAATTGCAGTGAGTTCGTCGGGCGCCACCGCGCGCAGGCTGTGCGGCGCGATGCCGATATTGGCGCCTGGCAATTTGCTGATCGCCTTGCGTGATGCAGCCATCAGCTTGGCGAACTGATCGACCGAGTTGATGAAGCGGCGCTGGCCGTCGTGCGGCGCCGCGCCGCCGAACGAGCCATGCGCATAAAAACTCGGCAGCAGCGTCAGGCCCATGCCTGAGGCCTCGGCGGCCTGTGCAATGCGTGCCGCCATTTCGGCGGGATCGGCGTAGTGCGACCCGTCGCGATCGTGATGCAGGTAATGGAATTCGCCGACCCGCGTAAACCCCTGCTCCAGCATCTCCACATAAAGCAGCGTGGCGACATCGGCGACGTCGTCAGGCGTCATCGCCAGCGCGAAACGATACATCGTCTCGCGCCAGGTCCAGAACGTGTCGGTGGAAGCGCCGCGCAGCTCCGCAAGTCCCGCCATGCCGCGTTGAAACGCGTGGCTGTGCAGGCTCGCCAGTCCCGGAAGCGCGATGGCATGGCGCTCGTCGCCCGCGGCAGGCGCCACATCGGGTGTCACCGCCGCGATCGCGCCGGCGGTGACCACCACCTGCACGTCATTGGCCCAGCCCGAGGGCAGGAGCGCGGAGGCGAAATGCAGTCGGGTCATGATTGATTACACGCCGGCTGGACAGAACCGCCTTACGATTATATGTCTAGACATATAAGTCAAGCATCCCAGGGCGCAGGGACTTCGCGAAGGGACAGTGGCATGGCAGAGCGCTTCGACCGGATCTGGCATAACGCCCGGCTCGCCACCATGCGGGCGGATCGTCCCGATCTCGGCGAGATCGAGCAAGGCGTCATCGCGATACGCGACGGCCACATCGTCTATGCCGGCGCAGCGGCGGATTTTCCTGGCGATGCCGACGCCATCCAGTGGATCGACTGCGAGGGGCGCTGGATCACGCCAGGCCTCGTCGATTGCCACACCCATCTGGTCTACGGCGGCAACCGTGCGCATGAATTCGAACTGCGCCTGAAGGGCGCAAGCTACGAGGAGATCGCGCGCGCCGGCGGCGGCATCGTCTCGACCGTCGCCGCGACCCGCAAGGCGAGTGAGGCCGAGCTTGTCGCGAGCGCATTGCCGCGGCTGGATGCATTGATCGGTGAGGGCGCAACCACGGTTGAGATCAAGTCCGGCTATGGCCTCGATACGGAGACCGAGATGCGCCAGCTTTCTGCTGCGCGCAGCCTCGGCCGCCGGCGGAAAGTTACGATCTGCACATCGTTTCTCGGCGCGCACGCGCTGCCGGTGGAGGCCGATGGTGACAAGGATCGCTACATCGATCGCGTCTGTAAGGAGATGCTGCCGGCCGTCGCAGAGGCAGGCCTCGCCGATGCCGTCGATGCTTTCATGGAGGGTATCGCGTTCTCGGCCGAGCAGACGGCGCGGGTATTCGAGGCAGCGCGAGGGCTGGGTCTGCCGGTGAAGTTGCACGCCGATCAACTCTCGAATCTCGGCGGCGCTGCGCTCGCTGCCAAATTCTCTGCGTTGTCGGCCGATCATCTCGAGCATACCGACGAAGCCGGCGCTGCCGCGATGGTGAAGGCCGGAACGGTCGCCGTCCTCCTGCCTGGCGCGTTCTACTTCATCCGCGAGACGCAAAAGCCGCCGGTGGAGGCGTTCCGCAAGCACGGCGTTGCCATGGCGCTTGCGACCGACAGCAATCCCGGCAGCTCGCCGCTGACCTCGCTGCTGCTCGCCATGAACATGGGCGCCACGCTGTTCCGGATGACTATCGCCGAATGCCTCGCCGGCGTCACCCGCGAAGGCGCGCGGGCGCTCGGCGTGCTCCATGAGACCGGCACGCTCGAAGCCGGCAAATTGTGCGACCTCGCGATCTGGGACATTGAGCGGCCCGCCGAGCTGGTCTACCGCATCGGATTTAATCCGCTGCACCGGCGGGTGTGGAGGGGGCAATGACGGAGCCGAACGCCGCGATCGTCGTCAAACCCGGAGAGGTCAGGCTCGATGATCTCGCGCGCGTGCTTGCGGGAGCGCCCGTCGTGCTCGACCCCTCATTCTGGCCGCGCGTCGCGGCGGCGGCGAAGATCGTCGCAAAGGCAGCTGAGGCTACGACGCCCGTCTATGGCATCAACACCGGTTTCGGCAAGCTTGCTTCGAAGCGGATTCCGCCTGATCAGACCGCGCTGCTCCAGCGCAATCTCATTGTTTCGCATTGCTGTGGGATCGGCCCTGCAACTCCGGAGCCGATCGTGCGGTTGATGATGGCGCTGAAAATCGTCTCGCTCGGGCGCGGAGCCTCCGGCGTGCGCGGCGCGGTGATCGAGCAATTGCAGGCCATGCTGGCGCGACGCGTCTATCCGCTGGTGCCACAACAGGGCTCGGTCGGCGCCTCCGGCGATCTCGCGCCGCTTGCGCATATGACCGCGGTGATGATCGGCGAGGGGCAGGCGATCGTCGACGGCAAGATAATGTCAGGGGGCGAGGCACTCGCTGCCGCCGGCCTTGTGCCACTGACGCTCGGCCCCAAGGAGGGCCTCGCGCTGATCAATGGCACGCAATTCTCGACTGCTTATGCCGTATCAGGCGTGCTGCGTGCATTTCGTCTCGCCCGTGCGGCACTGGTCACCGGTGCGCTGTCGGTCGATGCCGCCATGGCCTCGACCGCGCCGTTCCGCCCCGAGATCCAGGCGCTGCGCGGTCTTCCCGGCCAGATCGCTGCGGCCGCGACGCTGACGGCGCTGCTCGACGGCAGCGACATCCGCCTGTCGCATCTCGAAGGCGACGAGCGCGTGCAGGATCCCTATTGCCTGCGCTGCCAGCCGCAGGTCGCCGGCGCCGCGCTCGATCTGATCACGCAGGCTGCGCGCACGCTGATCGTCGAGGCCAACGCGGTGACCGACAATCCCTTGGTACTGGTCGAGACCGGTGAGATCGTCTCAGGAGGAAATTTCCACGCCGAGCCAGTCGCCTTCGCCGCCGATACGATCGCGCTGGCGCTGTCGGAGATCGGCGCGATCAGCGAACGACGCATCGCAACCCTGGTCGATCCCGCGCTCAATTTCGGCCTGCCGCCATTCCTCACCCCGGATCCCGGCATCAATTCCGGCTTCATGATCGCCGAGGTCACGGCGGCCGCGCTCTATGCTGAGAACAAGCAGCGTGCCGCAGCCTGCTCGATCGATTCGACGCCAACCAGCGCCAACCAGGAAGACCACGTTTCGATGGCCGCGCATGCCGCGCGACGACTGTCGGACATGGCCGACAATCTCGCCTCCATCCTCGGCATCGAGCTTCTGGTCGCCGCCCAGGGCATCACGCTGCGCGCGCCGCACGCGACCAGCGCGCCGCTTGTGGCGGTCATCGACAAGCTTCGCGAGCAGGTGCCCGCGCTCGGCGCCGACCGCTACATGGCCGGCGATCTCGCCAAGGCCGCGGCGTTCATCGAGGCCGATGCGCTGCCAGCCATCGCGCTCACTGCGCTCTCATCTGATCCGTTTCCAAGACTCGACTAAGGGGTGTTCCGCATGAACCGCCGACTGGACAACGACCGCACCATTCGCGCTCCCCGCGGTAGCGAGATCAGCGCCAAGAGCTGGCTGACGGAAGCACCGCTGCGCATGCTCATGAACAATCTCGATCCTGATGTCGCCGAGCGCCCGAGCGAGCTCGTCGTCTATGGCGGCATCGGCCGCGCCGCGCGCGACTGGGAGAGTTTTGACCGCATCACGGCCGCGCTGCGCAAGCTCGAGAACGACCAGACCCTGCTGGTGCAATCCGGCAAGCCGGTCGGCATCTTCCGCACCCATGCCGATGCGCCGCGCGTGCTGATCGCGAACTCCAACATCGTGCCACATTGGGCGACGCTCGATCATTTCAACGAGCTCGATCGCCAGGGCCTGATGATGTACGGCCAGATGACCGCGGGCTCCTGGATCTATATCGGCAGCCAGGGCATTGTGCAGGGCACCTACGAGACCTTCGTCGAGGTCGGTCGTCGCCATTATGGCGGCAGCCTTGCGGGCAAATGGATCTTGACCGCCGGCCTCGGCGGCATGGGCGGCGCGCAGCCGCTGGCGGCGACCATGGCCGGCGCCTCGATGCTCGCGGTCGAATGCCAGCCGAGCCGCATTGAGATGCGGCTGCGCACCGGCTATCTCGATCGCCAGGCGGCGACGCTCGACGAAGCGCTCGCACTCATGGCGGACGCCGCAAAGACGAAGAAGGCCGTCTCGGTCGGTCTGCTCGGCAATGCCGCCGAGATCTTCCCGGAGCTGGTCCGCCGCGGCGTCAAGCCCGACATCGTCACCGACCAGACCAGTGCGCACGATCCGATCAACGGCTATCTGCCGAAGGGCTGGACGCTTGCCGATTGGGAGGCCAAGCGCGCCTCCGATCCGAAGGGCGTGGAACGCGCCTCAAAAGCCTCGATGGTCGAGCATGTCCAGGCCATGCTGGATTTCCATGCGCAGGGCATTCCGACGCTCGACTATGGCAACAACATCCGCCAGATGGCGCAGGACATGGGCCTGACAAACGCGTTCGATTTCCCTGGCTTCGTGCCCGCCTATATCCGCCCGCTGTTCTGCCGCGGCGTCGGGCCGTTCCGTTGGGCCGCGCTGTCAGGCGACCCTGAGGACATCTTCAAGACAGATGCCAAAGTGAAAGAGCTGATGCCCCACGACAAGCATCTGCACAATTGGCTCGACATGGCCAAGGCGCGCATCAAGTTCCAGGGCCTGCCGGCGCGGATCTGCTGGGTCGGTCTCGGCGATCGTCATCGCCTGGGCCTTGCCTTCAACGAGATGGTCGCGCGCGGCGAGTTGAAGGCGCCTGTCGCGATCGGCCGCGATCATCTCGACAGCGGCTCGGTGGCAAGCCCCAACCGCGAGACCGAAGCGATGAAGGACGGCTCGGACGCGGTGTCCGACTGGCCGCTACTGAACGCGCTGCTCAATTGCGCCAGCGGTGCGACCTGGGTCTCGCTGCATCACGGCGGCGGCGTCGGCATCGGCTATTCCCAGCACGCCGGCATGGTGATCGTCGCCGACGGCACGCCGGAGGCCGCCAAACGCATCGAGCGCGTGCTCTGGAACGATCCGGCTTCCGGCGTCATGCGCCATGCGGATGCGGGCTACGACATCGCGATCGATTGCGCCCGTGACAAGGGGCTCGATCTGCCGAGCCTTTCGAAGTAGCCAAGGGGCCAATCTGCCTCAGGCCACGACCTTGGTTGCGCCATGGTCCAGCCGCTCGCGCTCGTTGGCGAGATAGTCCCCGATCGCCGCGCCCGGCATAGGCTTTGCGAAGTAATAGCCCTGCACGAAGTCGCAGCCGAGGCGGCGCAAGGCATCGAGCTGGGCGCGGGTTTCGACACCCTCGACCACGCAGGCGATCTCCATGTCGTCGCACAGGCCGGTCAGCGATTTGATGATCTTGTGGCTTACGGGATTGTCGTTGATGTCGGCGACGAAGCTGCGGTCGATCTTGGGCTTGTCCAGCGGCAGGCGATGCACGTGGCTCAGCGAGGAATAGCCGGTGCCGAAATCATCCAGCGAAATGCCGCAGCCCATCGCCTTCAGCGCCGCGATCGACTGTTTGGCGCGCGCGAAGTCGAAGGTCACGGCGGTCTCGGTGATCTCGAAGTCGAGCCGGCGCGGCGGCACGCCGCTGTTCTCGATGATGGCGATCAGCGGCAGGATGCCGTCGGGCGCGCAGATGTCGTGGGCCGAGAGGTTGAACGACAGACGGGTATGGTCCGGCCAGGTCCCGGCGGCCGCGAGCGCGCGCACCAGCAGCGCCTGCGTCAGCGGCCGGATCAGGCCGATGCGCTCGGCGGCGGGGATGAAGTCGGCCGGCGAGACCCGGCCGAGGCGGGGACTCTGCCAGCGCGCCAGCGCCTCGAAGCCCGCGGTATGCTCGCTCATGGCGTCGACGATCGGCTGGAACATCAGGTCCATCTCGGCGCTGAAATCGGCCGTGCGGAGCAGGGTCTCGATCACGCCGCGGCTGCGGATCTCGGCCTCGTGCTCGCTCGAGAAGATCACGGTACGGCCGCGCAGATGACGCTTGGCGTGGTAGAGCGAATAATCGGCGCATTCATACAGCGCTTTCGCCGTCGGCGCCGAGCGCGGGTAGAGTGCAAAGCCGATCGAGCACGACAGGCCGGTATGGGCGGTGTCGAGCTGGTAGGGCAGCTTGACCAGCTCGCAGATGCGTTCGCCGAGCCGCTCGAGGTCGGCATCCTCGGTGTCGCCGCAGATGACGAGACCGAACTCGTCGCCGCCGAGGCGGGCGAACTCCACCCGCTGCGGGCCGAAGCCTTCGCAGACATCGCGGATGCGACGGCCGGCCTCGATCAACACGCGGTCGCCGACCGAATGGCCGTAATTGTCGTCGATCGGCTTGAAGCCGTCGAGGTCGATGATGCCGACCGCAACGCTCACGTGCCTGCGCTCGGCGTCACTGAAGGCGCTCGACAGCTCGGCGAAGAAGCAGCGGCGGTTCGGCAGCTCCGTGAGGGAATCCAGATTGGCGAGACGGAAGTTCTCGTCCGACAGCTCCTGCGTCGCCGCCTGCTGCACCAGCAGCGATTTGCGGCTGGCGACGAGATCGGCGAAGTCGTGATAATAGATGAACAGCACCGTCACCATGGCGCCGGAGACCAGGAGGTTGTTGACCGCGATCGCCTTCAGCGTCGGTTCGCCCGTGGCCCAGAAGAACAGCACATAGGGTACGTCAACGACGAGCGTCACGATCAACCCTGCCGAGCGCAGATGCATCAGCGAGAAGATGCAGCCGAGGGATCGCCGTAGGGGTAGAGCGCGAACGACCAGGCGGTGAAGCCGGCGCCGATCGGCAGGGCCATCCAATTGGTGGCGCGCAGATTGCGCAGGATGTCGGCATCGCTGCGCAGGAGATGGCGCTGGCGCAGCCACCACAAGCTCCGAAGCGCGGCGAGCACGGTCAGCAGGCTCGGCACGATCATCGTCAGCCAGTCCGGGGCGACGTTGACGTATTATAGGCCACCGCGATCGTGTTGCTGATCAGGATGAAGTAGAGCAGCGGGATCTGCTTGGAGAAAGCGTCGAACTACGCGCGCGTCAGGCCCGGGTCGTCAGACACGCGAAACAGCCTCGTCGCGGCGGCGAAATAGGCTTTCAAATCGACGGCAGGCATAGCAATACGCGCCCCAAAACCCTTCAAAAACGAAGATGATCTTGCACGGCCGGGGTAAAGAGCGCGTTAGATTGGTTCTCTTCGGGAACTCTCGTTCTGGTTGCGTGTCCCTTTCCGACCGGCAGGGCGCGTGCATTGGTCAGGCGATATTAAGGATGCGCGGCGAAAGCGATCCGCGTCTGGCGTGACGGATCGTCCGACATCGATAGCGGCTACGGTCTGCTAACCATGGCGTATTCGGCCGCGCGGCGCGGGCCGATGTCGCGGCGATTATCGCCGACCGACCGCGGCGCGCTGTCGTTTACTCGGGGCCTGGAGCGCAGCGGTCAGCTTGACGAACACCTCATCGCGTTGACCATGTGCGAGGGGCCGGCCATACTTTCCTTCAAGACGGGCCCAGCAAGACCCGTCAGCACCGGGAGCTTACATGACCAGATCATTCTCCGTCCTCGCGGGGACGCTGATTTCCGTCGTCTCCTACGCTTCGATCGGCTTCGCGCAGCCAGCCTGCGTGACCCAGAACATGGCCGTGCCGCAGGGCGCCAACACCACCGATAAGGTCGCGCCCTTCTTCATCGACACCACCGGTCTCGATTTTAAGACCGCGCCGCCGACGCGCGATCCCTCCAATCCCAACTACCCTCGCGCGACCGAGCTGCCTGATGGGACGCTGCCGTCGCCCGGCGCCGAGGGCAATTTCATCATCGGCCCCACCCACAATCCCGCGCCCGAGACCATCGCGAAGGAGGGCGTGCCGCGCGGTACGACAAAGTCCTTCACGCTCTCGTCGAAAGAGAGCACCGTCTACAATCCGGGCCTGATCCGTGACGACGTCGCCGGCTGCACCAACTCCTCGATTATGACGACCGTGACCGCGCCCGATGACAAGTCGAACATGATCGTCACCACCAGCCATCCCGGCATCTGGTCGCGCACCATCGACGTCTATGTTCCAGCGCAATATGTGCGCGGCACCGAGGCGCCGTTCATCGTGGTCGGCGACGGCGGCTCCAATGCGTACAAGGATCTCGTCACCACGCTCGACAATTTGATCGCCCAGCGCCGGGTGCCGCCGATGATCGCGATCCAGGTTGGCAATGGCGGGCAGGATGCGCAGGGCAGCCAGCGCGGCCGCGAATACGATGCAGTGTCGGGCACCTACACGGATTTCATCGAGCGCGAGGTGCTGCCGCTGGTCGAGAAGAACGCGGACGTTAGGCTGACGAAGAATCCCGACGGGCGCGCCACTATGGGCCTGAGCTCGAGCGGCGCTGCGGCCTTCACCATGGCCTGGTTCTATCCCGATCGATATCAACGCGTGCTGGCGTTTTCGCCGACTATGGTCAATCAGCAATGGCCGCATGATCCGTCACTGCGCGGTGGCGCCTGGGAATATCATAGCGCCTGGGCCGGGCCGGCCACGCCCAATCTCATTTCGAAGGCGGGCGTGCTGACGCCGGCCGATCCGCCCGGCGTGCCGCTGATCGTTGCCGCGCCGATCAAGCCGATCCGCTTCTGGTTCTTTGGCGCCGATCAGGATCTATTCTATCCCAATCCCACCATTCCCGACGGCATGCACGACTGGACTTTATCTAATGAATTGATGGCGAAAGTGCTGGCGGAGAAGGGCTATCACTACCAGTTCCTGTTCGTACGCAACGCCAAGCACGTCGATCGTCCGACCATCGCGCAAACGCTGCCCTCGGCGCTAGAATGGCTCTGGAAAGACTACCCGATCCCGTGAGCGCGCACCGCATCTCCGATGCTCGTCGCGCGATCGCTTCGTAAGGATCAGGCGAGCGCGGCCTGGCGTTCCCGCACTGGCTCACGGCTGCGATCGGCGCTGCGCGGTTCGGCGAGCCGGGTAAAGCTGCGCTGGCCGGCCTGCACGGGCGCCTCGACAATGACGCCTTCGCACACGATCTGCCCGCCGAGCATCTTGAATTCGAGCTTGTCGTAGCGTGGCATGGTCCCGCCCGGCTCGGGCGGCAGCAGTCCGATGCGGCCCTGGATGTTGAGCGTTGCATCGCCGGTGCCGTGCAGCCGCGGATTCCACATCCTGATGCCGGTCTCGGCCCAACGTTGCCGGATCAGCGCGGTGCGATCGGCAGGCTCGACGACCTTCGCGCGAGGCTTCTTCGCAGCCGGCGCCGGAGGCGGCTCGACCTCTGCGGCGACGACGGGTGCGTCGGCGATCGTCTTCTCAGCGACGTCGGCCGCGATGGGTGCGGGATCGGCTGCGACGAGCGGCTCGATCTCCATCACGACGTCACGAGCGGGCTCGTTGTCGATCCTGACCTCGGTGACGGCAGGCGCCGCGATGTCGACCACGACGGCGGGCGTCGCGTCGACGGCTTCGATCTCCTCGGAAGCGATGGATACGGGGGCGTGTTCAACGATCGGCTCGGAGGCCTCGACCGGAACGGTCTCGACCTCGACCGGAGACATAAAGACCTGCTCTGCAACATCGGGCGCAACCTCCGCATCATCGTCCGACGATGCATCGCTGCTGATGACAGGCTCTCGCGGTTCGATCGCTTCGACCTCGGCGGATGAGGTCTGCGCCTCTTCCACGGGTTCGGCGTGCGCCAGCAATTCTACGGGCAGGTCGCTGCTGACGACAGGCTCGGGAGCATCGACGGCTTCGACCTCGGCGGATGAGGCCTCTTCCACGACGTCGAGCTCAACGCTCGCTACGAGTTCCACCGGCGGATCGCTGCTGATGGGTTCGGGCGCGGCTTCGGCCAACGTCTGCAGGGATGGATCCTCGCTGACGTTCGTCTCGACGGTCGGAGCGGCTTCATCGATCGCGGTAACGATCGGCTGCTCATCCGCAGCGCTCGGCGTCAACTCGATGCTGCCGCCCTGCGGCGCGGGCCGAAGCCGGTTGAAGGCCCATTTCACCGCGGGAATGCGGCTTAGCAACGATATCAGTCTCGAAAGCACTGGGAGTTGTCCAAGTGGTACTCAGGGCCGTGGGCTTCAGCTGATTCGCCAGCAATGTGAAAAACTGCCCCGGCCGTCACACCCCTGTCAATTGAGGCGGGACCAATTGCAGAACATCTGCACAGCCCCGCACGCCATTCCGTTCATTCGAAATGCATCGATGCAAGCGGATCCGCGTCGTGATCTGGCAGATGCGACGACGCAAACGGCATGACAGCGTGCTCCGCTTTGCGGCCGTGCGGATGCGCCAGCGCATGCTTGCGGAGCGGCGCCATGGTCAGTGCCTCACAGTCCGTGGCTTCGCCGCCCCAGGCGCAGTCGATGCTTGAGGACTGTCCGGGCCAGGCCTGCGCCGGGCCCGCGATCGCGAGCGACACCATGATCCGGAAGGCGGTGATGATGTTCGTCTTTGCCATGGGAGACTCCAAACTGTTCTATCCCTAGGGATCGTTCGGAACGTGCGATATTCCGCGCTGCTACGTGATCGCGGGACTGATCACGCGAGGTTCAACCGTCGTGACGCAGGCGTGAAGCGCCCGCCAACGCTGCTGCCAGGCACTCCGCCCTCATCCTGAGGGCCCGCCGGAGGCGGGCGTCTCGAAGGATGTGCCGCAGGAGCCCAATGTCGGGCTTTCCGGCGTCATCCTCTCCGTTTAATGGGAATCATCTGGAAGTGAGGACGATGTCATGAAGAAGCTTGCCGCCGTCGCAGCGGCTCTGATCTGGTCGACATGCGCATGGGCGCAGGCCGGCAGCATCACCGTGGCCTCGACGACGTCGACGGAGCAGTCCGGCTTGTTCGGTTATCTGCTGCCGCTGTTTACGAGGGCGGAGGGAATCCAGGTGAAGGTCGTTGCGGTCGGCACCGGCCAGGCGCTCGATATCGGCCGGCGCGGTGATGCCGATGTGGTGTTCGTCCATGACAGGCCGGCCGAAGACAAGTTCATGTCGGAAGGGCACGGCGTGAAGCGCTTCGACCTCATGTACAATGATTTCATCATCGTCGGCCCGAACCGCGACCCCGCAAGGATCGCGGGCGACAAGGACGTCGCCGACGCGCTGCGCAAGATCGCAGCTGCGAAAGCCACGTTCATCTCGCGCGGCGACAAGTCCGGCACGCATGCCGCCGAGCTGCGGCTGTGGAAAGAAGCGGGCATCGAGCCGGCCACCGGCAAGGACAGCTGGTATCGCGAGATCGGCCAGGGCATGGGCCCGGCGCTGAACATGGCATCCTCGTCGAATGCCTATCTGCTCTCAGACCGCGGCACCTGGCTGTCGTTCAAGAACAGAGGCGAGCTTGCGATCCTGACCGAGGGCGACAAGCGGCTGTTCAACCAGTACGGCGTCATGCTGGTCAACCCGGACAAGCATCCCAACGTCAAGGCCAAGGACGGGCAGGCCTTTATCGACTGGCTGATCTCGCCGAGGGGACAGGATGCGATCGCCGGATACAAGGTCGGCGGCGAGCAGCTATTTTTCCCCAACGCGTCCCACTAGCAGGAAGGCAACGGTCGACACGGCGACGCTGAGCGCGAGCAGGATCAAGCCTAGGCCGAGCGCCAGCGGCAGGTCGCCCTTGCTGGTCTCCAGCGCAATCGCCGTCGTCATCGTGCGGGTAAAGCCGCTTATGTTGCCGCCGACGATGATGATGGCGCCGACCTCGGCGATGGCACGTCCGAACGCGGCGAGGAAGGCCGTCAGCAGCGAGGTCCGGCCGAGCGCGAACAACAGGCCGATGCTGCGCAGCGTCGAGAGCCCGTCGATCCGCGCGAGGTCGCCATATTCGGCCCATAGCAGGCTTGCGGGCCGGTGCACCAGCGCAACCACGATTGGCGTTGCCAGCAGCGTCTGCGCGATCACCATGGCTGTGGGCGTGAATAGCAGGCCGGCAGCGCCGAGCGGGCCGGAGCGCGACAGCAGAAGATAAAGCGCGAGCCCGACCACGACCGGCGGCAGGCCGAGCAGCGCGTTGGTCAGCACGATAATAACCTGTCGGCCGCGAAAGCGCGTGATCGCCAGCAAAGCGCCGAACGGCGCACCGATCAGCAGCGCGATCATGCCGGCTGTCAGGCTGACGCGCACCGACAGTGCGACGATGCCGAGAAGCTCGGGATCGCCTTCACCGATCAGCGTGAATGCGGCAACGATGGATCGCGCGAAATCGTTCATCCGGCCTGATGCCTCAGGGCCGGGTGCAGTGGTCGATATTGCGGCTGCGAGGTTGCGTCACGCTGGTCCCTGACATTCATGCGATCAGTCACAGAATACCCGGCACGAGCGGTTTGGAAACTCCAATCATTCACGCCGCGCGCTTTGCGCTTGCTCCGCCCCACAGCCAGCTTGCAAGCGGAAGGGCGAGGATCGCCCCGATGAGCTGCGCGGAAATGAAGGCTGGCACGCCATGCGGCGCGATGCCTGCAAACGTATCGGACAGCGATCGGGCGATGGTGACGGCGGGATTGGCGAATGATGTCGAGGCCGTGAACCAATAGGCCGATGTGATGTAGAGGCCGACCGCATAGGGAACGGCAGCCGAGGCTTTCGATGCGACGCCAAAGATCGTCAGCAGCAGGCCGAAGGTTGCGACGGCCTCGGCGAGCCATTGTCCCGCGCCGCTGCGCTCCGTCAGCGAAATCTGAAGGACGGCAAGCCCGAACATCAGATGCGCGATCCACACGCCGATGATCGCGCCCGATATCTGAGCAGCGATATAGATCGCCGAATCAATCCAGCCCGTCTCGCCCCGCAGGGCCAAGGCCAGCGTTACCGCCGGATTGAAATGCGCGCCCGAGATGGGCGCAAACATCAGGATCAGCACGACGAGGATGGCGCCGGTGGGAAGCGTATTGCAGAGCAGCGCCAGCGCCACGTTTCCGCCGGCAAGCCTCTGGGCCATGATGCCCGAGCCGACCACCGCGGCGAGCAGGAACGCCGTTCCCAGCCATTCGGCAAATGCGCGCTGTGCAAGACCCGGCGTCATCAGGCGCCGCGGTCCAGCCTGATACGCTCGCCGTCTTCCTTGACGAATTCGCCGTGCTGAGGCGGCAGAAGCTCCAGCACCTCCTCGGAGGGCCGACAGAGTTTTACGCCCATCGGCGTCACCACGATCGGCCGGTTGATCAGGATTGGATGCGCCATCATGGCGTCGAGCAGCTGGTCGTCGGTCAGGTCAGCGTTGTCCAGCCCAAGCTCGGCATAGGGCGTGCCCTTGTCGCGCAGCAGCTCGCGCACCGAGAGGCCCATGCGGAGGACAAGCTGCTGCAACAACGCGCGCGACGGCGGCGTCTTGAGATATTCGATCACGTGCGGCTCGATCCCGGCTTGCCTGATCATGGCTAGCGTGTTGCGCGAGGTGCCGCAGGCGGGGTTGTGGTAGATGATCACGTCCATCGCCGAAACCTTCAACAGCAGGCCAATGTCTGCTTGTACGCAACGTCGTTGACGGACACGTGAACGTGCAGGCGCTTCATGGTCTGTCCTTTCAGGCTGGAGTCTTGCTGCGCTTTCGCGCGGGTTTCGAAGACGGGGCGGGTGCGCATGACACGCCGCTGCAGCAGTTTTCCGTGAGGAAGCCGACCAGCGCGTTCATGGTCTCGAACCGCGCCGCATAGATCATCGAGCGTCCCTCGCGCCGCACCGTCGCAAGGCCGGCCATGCGCAGCCGGTCGAAGTGAAACGTCAACGTGTTTGGCGCGAGATCCAGCGCTTCGGCGATCGCACCTGCGGTCATGCCGTCGGGGCCGGCCTGAACCAGCAAACGGTAGACATCGAGACGATTGTCCTGCGCCAGCGCGGCGAGCGCCGTGACGGCATCTGTCGTTTCCATATTTCAGCGATTATTGAAATAATAACAAATGTCAATTGAAATTCGGACGACTTGTCTCGGACGCCACCGATCGCGGCACACTTGTGGACGAGCGTATACTTTTGAACACTCGCACACGGATGGTAAGGTTCCCTGAAGAGGTTGTTCTTGAATCTGTGTCTCGAACGTGTCCCACTCATCATGCATGAGCGGATCTCGATCGACCTCAAGCGCAGCTTTGCGAATTCTCGCAGCCATCGTGGCTGGCGGATATCTGCTGGCGGGCGTTCAGGCCTTAGCCCAGGAAGACAAGAAGACCGACGACGACAAGCCGGCCGATCCGGATACGGGCGAGAGTACGGTTGAGGAGAAAACCCTCGGCCTGTTTGCGAACCCGCTGCAGAAATATGGGGTGAAGTTCGCGGCGACTTACATCGGAGAGGTGCTGGGCAACACCTCCGGCGGCGTCAAGCAGGGCGCGATCTACGAGGGTCGTCTGAATCTCGCCGTCGATGCGGACCTCGACAAGCTTGCCGGCCTCGACAAGCTGACCTTTCACGCCAACATGTTCCAGATCCACGGGGGCGGCCTGTCGCGCGATAATCTGCAGAATTTCTTCGTCGTGAGCGGGATCGAGGCGCTGCCATCGACCCGGCTCTACGAGGCCTATTTCGAGAAGCAGTGGGGAGAGAAGAAGGTCTCGCTGAAGCTCGGCCAGCTCGCGGCCGACAGCGAATTCTTCAACACCAAATACACCGACGTCCTCACCAACGCCTCGATGGGCTGGCCGGCGATCACCTCGCTCGACCTGCCGAGCGGTGGCCCGTCGCCACCGCTGGCTGCGATGGGCGCGCGGCTTCTCGTCAACGTCACCGACCAGCTCACCCTCCTCGGCGGAATTTTCGACGGCGACCAGGCGGGGCCCGGGCCGGGGGATCCCCAGCAACGCAATCGCTACGGCGTCAATTTCCGCGTCAACGATCCGCCACTGCTTCTGGGCCAGATTCAGTACGCCTGGAACAACAAGAAGGGCGATCCCAATCTTGCCGGCCAGATCAAGTTCGGGGGCTGGCGTCATCTGGGCACATTCGCCGATCAGCGATTTGCGTCCAACGGTGTATCGCTCGCAGCGCCTGCGAGCAGCGGCGCGCCGATGTTGCTGTCCGGCGATATCGGCGGCTGGGCCGTCTTGGAGCAGCAGCTCTATCGCGTGCCTCACAGTGACGATCGCGGCATCGGCGTCTTTGTTCGCGCCTCCGGCGCGCCGGCCGATCGCAACCTGATTGATCTCTATGCCGATAGTGGCGTCGAGTTCGTCGGTCTCGACGGGCGGCGTCCGGACGACAAGTTCGGGATCGCTGTGGGCTACGCCCATGTGTCGAAGCGCGCCCAGGCGCTCGACGCGGACTACCGGGCCCTTGTCGCGCCGGATTGGCCGGTCCGCAGTTTTGAAGGATTGCTCACCGCCGTCTATCAATATCAAATCAGGGATGGCTGGACGGTTCAGCCGAATTTCCAATACATCATTCATCCCGGCGGCGGCGCAACGCTGCCGTCCGGCCCGCTCGCCGGCAAGGCGCTGCGAAACGCATCGGTGTTCGGGCTGCGGACCACGCTGAAATTCTAGGCGCGCTCACGAGCGCCTGGCCTTACCTGCGCCCTCGGCAATTCCAGGGGGCGAAACCGGCCGCAAAACTCGGGCCGATCGGGCCGCGAGACGGCGAAATCATGCCTCGTCGAGGAGGAAAGGCGGCTTTATTCTCGCCCCGGATGCGCTAAGGAAGAGGCTGGATGCGGTGCAGCAGGTGAGGCGCCGCGGCTCGAAATTCATCCAGCCGGGCGCGCCACCATAGGCCGGGCCCGCTCAACCAGAGGACGTCATTCCATGATCAATACCGTTGGCATCATCGGAGCAGGCACCATGGGCAACGGCATCGCCCAGGTCTGCGCCGCGGCCGGGCTGTCGGTCGTGATGGTCGATATCTCCGATGCGGCGGTGAACCGCGGCATCTCGACCGTCGGCGGCAGCCTCGAGCGCCTAGTCAAGAAAGAGAAGATCTCGGCGGCCGATCGCGAGGCGACGCTCAAGCGCATCACCGGCACCACTGATCGGGCCAAGCTAGCCGATTGTGATCTCGTCATCGAGGCCGCGACCGAAAACGAAGAGCTGAAGGTCAAGATCCTGAAGGACCTCTGCGCCACGCTGTCGCCGCGCACGCTGGTTGCGACCAACACCTCGTCGATCTCGATCACCAAGCTTGCCGCCGCGACCGATCGCCCGGATCGATTCATCGGCATGCATTTCTTCAACCCGGTTCCGGTCATGCAGCTGCTGGAACTCATCCGCGGCCTGCAGACCTCCGACGACACCCACGCCAAGGCGCTCGACTTCGCCCAGCGCGTCGGCAAGGTGGCCATCACCGCGAAGAACAGCCCCGGCTTCGCCGTCAACCGCATCCTGTGCCCGATGATCAACGAGGCGATCTTCGCGCTCCAGGAGGGCATCGCGACCGCGGAAGAAATCGATGCCGGCATGAAGCTCGGCTGCAACCATCCGATCGGGCCACTGGCGCTGGCCGATCTCGTCGGCCTCGACACCATGCTGTCGGTGATGGAGGTCTTTTATAAGGGCTTCAACGATCCCAAATATCGTCCGGCCCCCTTGCTCAGGGAAATGGTCGATGCCGGCCATCTCGGCCGCAAGTCCGGGCAGGGCTTTTACAGCTACGGCGCGTGATTCTGTGATCGCAGCAAGGACAGTGCCGCAGGGTGGGCAAAGCGACTTGTCCGCCGTAGCACGAAGAGCGAAGGCGGAAGCGTGCCCAGGTATTTGTCGCGATGGAGAGAGATGGTGGGTACGGCGCAAGTGCGCCTTTGCCCGCCTACGATACTGATCGAGGAGCAGGCGCCAGGCCGAAATCCCCGCCGCTCAACCCCGCAATTTGCGCTGGGACAAAGACGTCGCGCGCAATTGGCCTGACAATGTCGAACGGGCGGATCGCGGGAACGCGGATCGCGGGAACAACGAAACGGAAAACAAAAGACAATGTCGGATCGACTGAAGGCCGAGCGCGAGGCGGCGGCCACGCGGCGGAACCTCTTGACCCAGGATGCGATCGAGCGCACCGGGATCACCGAGGAGATGATCGGGGAACTCGTGACCCGTTTCTACGGCCGCGTGCGTGAGGACGCATTGCTCGGGCCTGTCTTCGCGATCGTGCAGAATTGGGACGAGCATCTCGCCAAGCTCAAGGACTTCTGGTCCTCGGTGGTGCTGATGAGCGGTCGCTACCACGGCTCGCCGATGCGGGCGCATATGCCGCTGAGCCTTGTCGGCGATCATTTCGACCGCTGGCTCGACCTGTTCGAGCAGACCGCGCGCGAGGTCTGCCCGCCGCCGGCAGCCGGCCTGTTCATCGACAGGGCACGTCGTATCGCCGACAGCTTTGAGATGGCTTCGGCGACGATCGCCGGTCGCATCGCCGCGCCGCGCCACGTGATTAGGTCCTGAAATACAGAATGCCTGCTCGATCGACGTACAGTTGAATCGCAGTTGCATCGCGCGGCTCACGGCGCGTTGCACCAATTCCCGCATTATCGGTCTGATCTGCAAAATCGTCATGCCGGTCACGTGGCATGATGTTGCAACGGCAAAATGCTTTTGAATGCGTACAATCGTGTTCGCTCAAAGCGAGCAAAGCCTTATTGATGCACTGCGGCGCCAATTCTTCGCCTTCATTTTGGCAGAGTTCCAGCGCCTGCTAGCGTGCATGTCGAATGCATCATCCAACATCGCATCGTCATCCTCCGACAACATTGCGGAACCTGAATCTTGCGCGGAGCAAACGCGTCGAACGCTGCTGCTCGGTGCGCTTGCCACCACCGCGTCTCTTGGCTGTTCCGCACCGGTGCGCGCGGGCGAGGATCCGCCCGGTTCAGACGAGCGGCCGCAGAAGGGCGATCTGCTCGTTCTCTCCGAAGGCGACAACGAAGGTCAGCCCGTCAAGCCGGACGATCTCAAGCTGGGCGGTCCTCCGGTTCGCGCCTGGCCGAAGGATCCAAAGACCTCTGTCGTCCGCAGCGGCTCACGCCTGAACGAGATTCTTGTCGTGAAGCTCGATCCGAACGAGCTCGATGAGACCACGCGCGCACGCGCAGCCGACGGTATTGTTGCCTATTCGGCGGTCTGCGCGCATGCCGCCTGTCCGGTTTCCGAATGGGTGAAGGCGGATCGGGGAGGCGACATGACCGTCTTCAAGTGTCCCTGCCACAACTCCGAATATGATCCACGCCAGGGCGCCCAGGTCGTGTTCGGACCCGCGCCGCGACGCCTCGCGGCACTGCCGCTGTCGTTGAGCGAAGGTTCGCTCACCGTCGCCGCTCCCTTCGTCGGAAAGGTAGGTGGCGCGCAGCCCGGATGACACGCCGCGGGTCGCGCCCGCGCGCCACAACAGGTCGCGCCCGCCAACGAGCGGGCGACGAGACGAACGACAAAAAATTCAATTCACAAGAATTCAATAGGGGAAACGTCCATGAGCACAAGGCAGTGGTTTTTGTCGGGCTTCGTCGCCTTCACATGTGTCGTCTCGACCGCCGCCATCGCCGGCCCGATCGAGAATTACGCGCCCGTCACCCAGCAACGCCTGGAAAATCCGGAACCCGGCAATTGGATGCTCTATCGCCGCACTTATGACGGACAGGGCTATAGCCCGCTCGACCAGATCAACACCTCGAATGTGAAAAACCTGACGCCGGTCTGGACATTCGCCACCGGCGTGGTCGAAGGCCATGAGGCGCCGCCGATCGTCAACAATGGCGTGATGTTCGTGGCAACCCCGATGGGCCAGGTCATCGCGCTGAACGCGAAGACCGGCGACGAATACTGGCGCTACAAGCGCCAGCTCCCCGACGATCTGTTCCAGCTGCATCCGACCAGCCGCGGCGTCGGCCTGTGGGAGGACAAGCTCTATCTCGCCACCACCGACGACCACGTCGTCGCGCTCGATGCCAAGACCGGCAAGGTGGTGTGGGACACCAAGGTGCAGGACTACAAGAAGGGCCAGTACATGACCCTGATGCCGCTGATCGTCGACGGCAAGGTCATCGTCGGCGGCTCCGGCGGCGAGTTCGGCGTGCGCGGCTATGTCGCCGCCTACGATGCCAAGACCGGCAAGGAGCTGTGGCGCACCTTCACCATTCCGGGTGAAGGCGAGCCCGGCCACGACACCTGGCAGGGCGACGACTGGAAGAACGGTGGCGGCTCGGCCTGGATGACCGGCACCTACGACAAGGATACCAAGACCATCTATTGGGGCGTCGGCAACGCCGCGCCATGGCCCGGCGAGATGCACCCCGGCGACAATCTCTATACATCGTCGGTGCTCGCGCTCGATCCCAACAACGGCAAGATCAAGACCTATCACCAGTACCACCAGAACGATTCCTGGGACTGGGACGAGGTCGATGCGCCGATGCTGGTCGATCTCCAGCGCGACGGCCGCAGCATCAAGAGCCTGATCCACCCGGGTCGCGATGCCATCTTCTGGGTGCTCGAGCGCACGCCGACCAAGATCAACTACGTCGCCGGCTGGCCGTTCGTTTCCACCGACGTCTGGAAGGGCATCGACGAGAACGGCAAGCCGATCGTCGATCCCGCGCACAAGCCCGTCGTCGGCAAGCGCGTCGAGTTCTGCCCGTCGCTGTGGGGCGGCAAGGACTGGCCCTCGGCGGCCTACAGCCAGAAGACCGGCCTCGTCTACGTGCCCGCCAACGAGAATTTCTGCGGCGGCTTCACCGGCGAGAAGATCCCGCTCAAGCCCGGCGAGCTCTGGCTCGGCACCAAGCCGGAGGATATCGGCCTGAAGGCCAAGCCTGGCGCCGATCATTTCGGCGAGCTCCAGGCCTGGGATCCCGCGACCGGCAAGAAGGTGTGGCAGCACGACTTCCCGAAGTCGCAGATGTTCGGCTCGGTCACGGCCACCGCAGGCGATCTCGTCTTCGCCGGCGGCACCAACGACCGCAACTTCCGCGCCTTCAACGCCAAGACCGGCGAACTGTTGTGGGAGCAGAAGACCAACTCCGGCATCATGGGCATGCCGATGTCCTATGAGATCGACGGCACGCAATACATCGCGATCCAGTCGGGCTGGGGCGTCGACGCGCAGCGCATCCAGGACGCGCTCGCGACCAACAATATCGGCATCGAGTCCAACGTGCCGCAAGGCGGCGTGATCTGGGTGTTCGCGCTGAAGAAATAAGCTCCGCAGGCGGATCGAGTGACGCGGAGCGACAAGGGGGCAAATGCGGCGGACGGCAACGTCCGCCGCATTTTGCGCGGGCTCGGAGCTACTTCCCCTCGCGCTCGATCTTATCCTTGGCTTTCTGATTCATCTCCCGGACCTTCGGGTCGCTGGGCGTCTGCCCGGTCGTCTGGGTGGTCGAGGCGGGTGGGGCGCTGGCGTTGGGCAGCGAGCTCTGGTCCGGCGCGGTGGGGCGCGTTGCCGTGGTCGGCGGCGTGGTGGCGCTGCTCTGCGCGAACGCCGCGGCAGCGGTCAAAAGAAAGGCGCTCGACAGCACCGCGACTGCGAGCGCCCTTGGAATGTTGGTCATCGATCTGCTCCCTGTCAGATCGATGAGAACGGCGCGAGGCCGCTTGTGTTCCGTTACGCCTCCAGTTGCTTGCCGATCGGAAGCGCGCGGATGCGCTTACCGGTTGCCGCGAAGATCGCGTTCATCAGCGCCGGTGCGAATGGCGGTACGCCGGGCTCGCCGACGCCGCTCGGCGGCGTGTCAGGTCCCGGCGGCACGATGTGGACGTTAGTCACGGCAGGGGATTCATCCATCCTGATGACCTGGAAGTCGTCAAAATTCTTCTGCTCCACCTTGCCGTCCTTGAAGGTGACAGCGCCATATTTGGCGAGGCTCAGGCCCATGATCGCGGCGCCCTCGATCTGCGAGGCGATGCGCTCCGGGTTGACATAGGTGCCGCAGTCGATCGCGGTGTCGACCCGCGGCACCGTCAGCTTGCCCTTCTCGTCGACGGCCACCTCGACGATGGTCGCGATATAGCTGACGAAGCTGCGGTGCACGGCGATGCCAAGCCCGTGGCCCTTCGGGACCTGGCGGCCCCATTCGCCCTTCTCGGCAACCAGCTCGACCACCTTGCGCAGGCGCGCGGTGTCGATCGGGTAGCTGTCATAGGGCTCGCCGTAGTTCCAGAGGTCCTTGACATTGGGCTTGACGATGCGCGGGCTGCCGATCAGCGCGAGCAGCGTCTCTTTCTGGTCGCGGCCGGTCGCATTGGCGATCTCGCCGACCATGGACTGCACCGCGAAGGCGCGCGGGATATTCGAGACCGATCGGAACCAGCCGATGCGAGTGAACGCCGCAGCTTCCGGATTCTCGCAGGAGATGTTGGCGATCTCGAACGGCATGTCGACGAGACCCATCCCAAGCTCGAACGACGCCGCATGGTTGGCACCCGCCGCGAAGGTCGAGGCGATGGTCGGCGCCACGCTGCGGTGACGCCAGGCGATCACCTTGCCGTCCTTGTCGAGGCCGGCCTCGATCCGCTCCACCGAGACGGTATGCAGGAAGTCGTGATGGAGGTCGTCCTCGCGCGTCCATTGCACCTTCACCGGTACGCCGAGCTCCTTCGACAACAGCGCAGCCTCCAGCGCAAAGTCGCATTTCGACTTGCGGCCGAAGCCGCCGCCGAGCAGCGTGACATTGACGGTGACATTGGCCTCGGGGATGCCGAGCGTCTTGGCGACATCCTCGCGGGTGCCGCCGGGGCTCTGGACCGGCGCCCAGATCTCCGCCTTGTCGCCCTTGACGTCGGCGACCGCGACCGGCGGCTCCATGCTGGCATGGGCGAGATGCGGCAGATAATATTCGCCTGTTACGACCTTGGCGGCGGTTTTCAACGCGGCGTCAGCGTCACCCTCCTGGCGCACGACGAGGCCCGGCTTGCGCGCGGCCTCCTCGAGCTCCTTGCGGTAGGCGACCGAGTCGTATTTGCCGTTGGCGCCGTCATCCCAGACCAGCTTCAGCGCGTCGCGGCCCTTGATCGCGGCGCCGGTGTTGCGCGCGATCACCGCGACGCCGCCGAGCGGCTGGAATTTCGACGGCCACGGCCAGCCTTGAACCTTCAGCACCTTCTCGACGCCGGGCACTTTCAGCGCCGCGTCCGGATCGAATGAGGTGAGCTTGCCGCCGGTGACCGGCGGACGCGCGATCACGGCGTATTTCATGCCTGGTAGCCGAACGTCGGCGCCGTAGCGGGCCTTGCCGGTGGTGATGTCGTGGAGATCGACGATGCTGACCTGGCCCTTGCCGAGATAGCGGAAATCCCGCGGGTCTTTCAGCTTGAGGCCTTCGACAGCCGGCACCGATTCCTTGGCGGCATCGGCAGCCAGCTCGCCAAAGCCGAGCTTGCGTCCGCTGGTGCTGTGGACGACCTCGTGATTGACCGCCTTGACCTCGGTCGCCGGCACGTTCCAGCGCTTGGCCGCGGCCTGCTCCAGCATGATGCGGGCGGAGGCGCCGATCTGGCGCATCGGCATCAGATAGTGCCGGGTGCTGCGCGAACCGTCAGTATCCTGGTTGCCGAACTTGGCCTCGTCACCATGGGCCTGCTCGACCTTGACCTTGGACCAGTCGGCCTCCATCTCCTCGGCCACGATCAGCGGCAGGCTGGTGCGCACGCCGGTGCCCATCTCGGAGCGGTGAGCGAGGATGGTGACGGTGCCGTCAGGCGCGACAGCGACGAAGACGCGCGGATCGACGACGACGCCATGTGGCATGTTGCCGGCGCCGGTCTCATAGGCAAAGGCCTGGCGCGTCATCACGGGTGCGGCGAGCACGAAGCCGCCGGTGATGCCGAGCCCCTTCAGGATGCTGCGGCGCGAGACCTTCTCGACCTTGATGTTCTTTTCAAAGCCACGGAGCTTGCCGGGATTGTCGATGAAATTCATGTCACACTCCCGTCGATGCGAGGTGGACGGCGTTTTCGATACGCTGGTAGCAGCCGCAGCGACAGATGTTGCCCGACATCGCCTCGCGGATCTGGTCATGCGATGGCTTGGGATTGTCCATCAGCAGGGCCGCGGCCTGCATGATCTGGCCGGCCTGGCAGAAGCCGCATTGGGGGACGTTGACCTGGCGCCAGGCCTTCTGGACCGGATGATCTCCGCTCGGATGCAGGCCCTCGATCGTGGTGACCTCGCGCCCGGCGACGTCGTTGATCGAGGTGATGCAGGAGCGCACCGCCTCCTTGTCGACGATGACGGTGCAGGCACCGCACAGCGCCTGGCCGCAGCCGAATTTGGTGCCGGTGAGCCCGGCTTCGTCGCGCAGGAACCAGAGTAATGGGAGATCCGGGTCGCCGTCCCAGCTCTGTTCCTGGCCGTTGATCTTCACCTTGATCATGATCGTCCCTCGCTCTTCATAAGCTTGCTGATTTCGACATTGCCGGTTTCGGTCGGCGCAATGTCCGTAGCGTCGTATGACCGCATTCCGGCTCGTCATCCCACATGGGCAGGTCCCAGCAGGAAGCTGGAATGCAAATCGAAATGTCCTGAAGTGCTCGATACCTCCCGTCTTGTTCTTGTTTGATTGGACTCGTGCGGCATCGTGACGACGCGACCGTAGCAGGAAACGCGCCGGACCGGCGTTTACGGCCGGGTATCCTTGACGTGAACAGATTGCATCGGGGTTTGTCAAAAGCAGGGCGCGGCAACGGCTCGCGCGACGGCGATCGCAAAATCGAAGAGTGAAAAAAGCTTCGTCCGCCAGAGGGACTGGGCGGACGAAGCAGTCGTCCTCAGTCGAGGGAGGGAGAATCGCTGGACCGCGCTGACTTCAAGACCGAAGAGGGCGGCACCGCGCAGTCATTCAGAGACCAGGACTGAGGGAGCGGAACGCGCGCATGCACAAGTGCACTGGTGGCAGGATGGCCGCGATCATCCGAGAGCCGCACCCATCCCGCTCGCTGGCGGACCAGCGAGCGGAAGGGACATCGTCAGGTAGCCTTGTCAGGCGGCCTTGGCCTTCGCCACGTGGGTGGCGATCGCATCCATCAGTGCTGGCGACAGGCAGTCATAGGGCTCGAGCCCGATTTCCTTCAGCCGCGACCGAATGCCGGCCATCTGCTCGGGCTTTACGCCGGATTCGATGACAGAGGAGACGAAGGCGGCGAATTGCGGCGCCTGCCAGCCCTGCTCCTGGAACAGCTCGGGATGGATGAAGTCGAGACCATAGAACGGGTGGTTCTTGTTCTCGATGCGGCCGTACATGTGCGTGCCGCAGGCCTTGCAGGCGTGGCGTTGGATCACCGCGGAGGGATCCACCACCTGGAGCTTGTCGCCGTTCTCGAGCACGGTGACGTTCTGGCGCGGCACCACGGCGACGACCGAGAAGGTCGCGCCCTGCGGCTTCCAGCACTTGGTGCAGCCGCAGGCATGGTTGTGGGCGACGTCGCCCTTGACGCCGACCTTGACCTGATGATCGCTGCATTTGCAGACGAGCGTGCCGCCGGCAAAGTGCCCGGTACCTAGTTTGACGCCGTTATCGATCGATGGGTGGAGTGCAACAGTCATGGGTCGATCCTCCTTGGGGTGACGCTTGAGCTAGAACACGACGACGGAACGAATCGATTTGCCCTCATGCATCAGGTCGAAGCCCCTGTTGATGTCTTCGAGCTTGAGCGTGTGGGTGATCATCGGATCGATCTGGATCTTTCCGTTCATGTACCAGTCGACGATCTTCGGCACGTCAGTGCGGCCGCGGGCGCCGCCGAAGGCGGTGCCGCGCCAGTTGCGGCCGGTGACGAGCTGGAACGGACGGGTGGCGATCTCCTTGCCGGCTTCGGCAACGCCAATGATGATCGAGGTGCCCCAGCCGCGATGGCAGGCTTCCAGCGCCTGGCGCATCACTGTGGTGTTGCCGGTGCAGTCGAAGGTGTAGTCGGCACCGCCGTCGGTGAGGGTGACGAGATGCGGGACGATGTCGCCGGTGAGCTTCTTCGGATTGACGAAGTCGGTCATGCCGAACCGGCGGCCCCATTCCTCCTTGGAGTCGTTGATGTCGACGCCGATGATCTTGTCGGCGCCGGCCATCTTGGCACCCTGGATCACGTTCAGCCCGATACCGCCGAGGCCGAACACGACGACATTGGAACCGGGCGTAACCTTCGCGGTGTTCACCACGGCGCCGACGCCGGTGGTGACGCCGCAGCCGATGTAGCAGCTCTTGTCGAAGGGGGCATCCTCGCGGATCTTCGCCACCGCGATCTCCGGCAGCACCGTGTAGTTGGAGAAGGTCGAGCAGCCCATATAGTGGTAGATCGGCTTGCCCTTGTAGGAGAAGCGGCTGGTGCCATCAGGCATCACGCCCTTGCCTTGCGTCGCGCGGATCGCGGTGCAGAGATTGGTCTTCTGGCTCAGGCAGCTTTTGCACTGCCGGCATTCCGGCGTGTAGAGCGGAATGACATGATCGCCCGGCTTCACCGAGGTGACGCCCGCGCCGATCTCGCGGATGATGCCGGCGCCCTCGTGACCGAGGATCGACGGAAATATCCCTTCGCTGTCGAAACCGTCGAGCGTATAGGCGTCGGTATGGCAGATGCCCGTCGCCTTGATCTCGACCAGGACTTCGCCGGCCTTCGGCCCCTCCAGATCGACCTCGACGATTTCGAGCGGTTTTTTGGCTTCGAAAGCGACGGCGGCACGTGTCTTCATCGGTAACTCCTCAAATTCTCGCAGGATGCCAAGACGTAAGTCTCAGATCGGCTGCAAACGTTCACTTCTTGCCCATGCACGAGTCTTCATTTTTGGTATAGGCGTCGTTCTTGTCCTCATGCTTGCCGGGACGGGCACGGCCCCAGGCGTCGTTGGAGCGGGCGCGCAGATAGACGTAGAGATCGTCCATGTAGCAGGCGACGTTCGGGTTATCGCCGAAGGCCGGCATGACGTTCTCCGAAGCGGTCGAGATGTTCTTGCGGCCGGAGGCGACAACGCCGAGAAAATCGCCATAGCTCATCGTCTTGAGCGAATCCTTCAGTGCGGGCGCATAGGTCGAGCCCATGCCGTCAGGGCCATGGCACACGTGACAGTCCGAGTGATAGCGGCGGTATCCGGAATAAGTATACCAGTCGACGGAGTCGCCGTTGACCTTGAAAGTCGGATTCCCGTCCTTATCGAGCCATTCGCCAGTTTCGTTCTGCTTGACGGCGGCCGGATCGCCCGAGCCGTCCGCGACAGCAATTCCCCCGGACGCAACGAAGATCATCAGAGCAATGACAGAGCAGATTTTACGCAAGAGATGTTCCTCGAAGGCATCCGGTGGAGACGAGCCGGCGCGTGGAGGTTGATCCACGCGCCGGAGCGATACTGAACAGAGGCTAGTTGGGCAGCGAGAACACGGTCAGCGTGCCGCCGAGTGCCGTGTAGTTGCTGAGGGCCGCGTAGCCACCGACCGCGCCGAGGCCCGCCGTCGGATCAGTCAGACCTGCTGCCAGACCGATACCGGCCCAGCCGCCGACGCCGGAGAGCACTGCGACATACTGCTTGCCGCCGTTCTCATAGGTGGTGACGTTGCCGATGATGCCGGAGGGAGTCTTGAACTTGTAGAGCTCCTTGCCGGTCTTGGCGTCGACCGCCTTCAAATAGCCTTCGAGCGTGCCGTAGAACACTACGCCGCCGGCGGTTGCGAGCGCACCCGACCAGACCGAGAACTGCTCCTTGTTCGACCACACGATCTTGCCGGTCTTGCCGTCCCAGGCGATGAAGTTACCCATGTTGGTATCGCCCTGCGGCGGATACATCGAGAGCGTCGCACCCACATAGGGCTGGCCCGCGGTGTAGCTCACCTTGAACGGTTCGTAGTCCATGCAGACGTGGTTGGTCGGAACGTAGAACAGCTGCGTGTCCGGCGAGTAGGCTGCCGGCTGTTCGTCCTTGGTGCCGAGCGCGGCCGGGCAGATGCCCTTCACGTTGTGGTCCTCACCCGCCTTGTCGGTCGAAGCTGCGTCGAGCACCTTCGGACGGCCATAGGTCGGCGAGTTCTTATCCATGTCGACGCCGGAGGTCCAGTTCACCTTCGGATCGTACTTCTCGGCGACCAGGAGCTCGCCGGTTGCGCGATCGAGCGTATAGCCGAGGCCGTTACGATCGAAATGCGTCAGCAGCTTGCGGGCCTGGCCGTTGATCGACTGATCCGAGAGGATCATCTCGTTGACGCCGTCATAATCCCATTCGTCATGGGGCGTCATCTGATAGACCCATTTCGCAACGCCGGTATCCGGGTTACGTGCCCAGATCGTCATCGACCATTTGTTGTCGCCGGGGCGCTGCTTCGGATTCCAGGTCGAGGGGTTGCCCGATCCGTAGTAGATCAGGTTCAGCTCGGGATCGTAGGAAATCCAGCCCCATGTGGCGCCGCCGCCGATCTTCCACTGATCGCCTTGCCAGGTCTTCAGGCTCGAATCCTTGCCGACCGGCTTGCCGAGTGCGGTGGTGCTGTCGTTGACCAGGATCTGGTCATCAGGGCCTTCGGAATAACCGCGCCAGGCCAGCTTGCCGGTCTTGATGTCGTAGGCGCTCATGTGGGCCTGAACGCCGAACTCGCCGCCGGAGATACCGATCAGCACCTTGTCCTTGACCACCATCGGGGCCGAGGTGCCGGTCTCGCCCTTGCTCGGGTCGCCGTTCTTGGCGGTCCATGCGACCTGACCGGTCTTGGCGTCGAGCGCGACGAGGGTCGTGTCGGCCTGGTGCAGGAAGATCTTGCCGTCGCCGAATGCGAGGCCGCGGTTGACCGTGTCGCAGCACATCACCGGGATGACGTTCGGATCCTGCTTCGGCTCGTACTTCCAGACGATCTTGTTCTCGTTGGAAAGGTCAAGGGCGTAGACCTTGTTCGGGAAAGGCGTATGGACATACATGATGTTGCCGATGATCAGCGGCCCGCCCTCGTGGCCGCGCAGCACGCCGGTCGAGAAGGTCCAGGCGACCTGGAGCTTTCCGACATTTTGAGCGTTGATCTGATTGAGCTTTGAGTAGCGGCTGTTGGCGTAGTCGCCGGTCGGCATCACCCAGTCCTTCGGGTTCTGCGACATCTTGTTCAGCTCGTCATTGGCCGACGCGTTCCCGACGGCGAGAGCCGCCGCGGAGCCAAGAAAGGTCGCCAGTAGCACCTTGCGCATAGTCATTTCCTCCGTTGGTCTCGTTTATTGTTTCCGAAGCATTTGCTTAATCACCGGGCTTCTCGTCCGGCGTCTGCTCGTGCAGGGCGGTCACGCGGGGGGACCAGAAACGATGCCGTGCTGTCTCCTCCTCCTGATGAGAGCTACGGGTCCACGTGCAGGAGCGGCCCGTTCTTTTTGTTCCTGCCGCAATTCCTAACGACTTCGCCAACGGGAAACTTGCCCAAGAGTGAACCCGCTTTGCTCGACAGCGCACGAACGCAAAGTTTTTGATTTTGCGGTAGCGAATTCAGCGGCTTCGGTGCGATGCAGTGCCCTGTTCAACGCTCAGGTTCCCCTTGACGGCGGTGCAACTAAGGCGGAGGATTAACCGTCAAGGGTGGCGATGGAACGTGGCGCTCGTTTCAAAAGACCGCCCAAATTTGAGGTAAACGTCACGCAATCAAGGCTGAGGGCTTCAGCAGGCGCTGGCCGCGATTCGCATGGGATCTCCGGGTATCACCAGTGGCTGGATTAATGTCCGACACAATTCACACGCTCTCGACGACGGGACTGACGCCCAAGCGGCAGATCCAGAGTTGGGTCGACGGATTGACGAATCTGTGTGGTCATTTCGATGTCGATCCGCTGGAGGCATCCTCGCTCGAAGGACGGATCGACTACACGACGGTCTCGCGGCTGAAGCTCTGTCAGATCGAAGTCAGCCAGCATCGCATCGCCCACACGTTCGCGCGGGCCAAGGCCAACGAACACCCGTACATCAAGATTCACTTCCAGACCTATGGCGTGTCCTACTTCGAGCAGGAAGGCCGCCATATCGAGCTGAACCCGGGCGACATCATCGCGTATGACGTCTCCTGTCCACATTTGATCGTCAGCCCCGCCTTCACGCGCCACGACGTGGTGATCGTGCCCAAAGCGCTTTTGCGCGATCGCGGCTTCCCGTCACAGCGCATGCAGGCCTGCAAGCTGTCGGCGAAGACGGGTACCGGGCGGATCGCCCATGATTTCGTCCATGCCACGTTCGACGAGGCGGCGAAGCTGTCGGCCAACACCGCGGTCGGCGTTGCCGATTCGCTGATCGACCTGCTGCTGCTGCCGCTGCGCGAAGCCGACACGATGTTCGATCGAGTCGGGCCCGAGGCGATGTATGTGCGTGCCCAATTTTTCATCCGCGAGCATCTGCGCGATCCCGATCTGTGCATCGACCAGATTTCCGCCGAGCTCGGCTGTTCCAAGCGCTATCTGCACATGCTGTTCTCGGAGCGCGGCACCACGGTGAGCGACTACATCTGGCAGGCGCGCCTGCAGAACTGCCGTCAGGAGCTCGAAGCCCACGGCGGCAAGACCATCACCGACGTCGCATTCTCCTGGGGCTTCTCTAGCTCATCGCATTTCAGCCGCGTATTCCGGAAATATTTCGGCGTGGTGCCGTCATCGATCCACAAGGCGCAGCAAGGTGCCATCGTGGCAGGCGAAACCTAAAGCATGATCCGGAAAAGTGTGAAGCGGTTTTCCGAAAGGATCATGCTCAAACGACAACCTAAAGCGCCATGACGATTCATCCCAATCTCATCGCGCTTTAGGCCGGCCTGCTTAACTCGACATAGCGACGTAGGGAATGCTGGTCACGAGCGCCGCGACCAGCATTGCGTTGCAGAGCATTCCGCTCCAATGCAACTGGCGTAGTCGGCGCACGGCCCCAGTGTCGCCGGCATCCCTGGCGCTGAGCTCTTCGTCCATCCGTTGCATGAACCAGCCGCGTCCCCGGATCGCGAGAGCCGCGATCAAGCCGATGCCGGTGGCGAAAAGCGGCCGACCTTCCGCGAGGAAAGCCACGGTCGCAAGGACGCCGGTCACAGCCATCATTCTGAATTGGATGTTGAACATCCCGCGCAGCAGCTGCGTGACGGGCGGAATGTCCAGCTTCACCAGCAGGAATGCGGGCGAGGCCAGCAGGAAATAGCCCATCGGAAAAAGCAGGATGACCAGGGCTGCGACGGCGACAGCATCGGGTTTCATGCGCTCGGCCTCTTGCGTGTGGAGCGACGGCCGCACCACATCCTCGCTGTCATCGCCCGGCTTGACCGGGCGATCCAGTATTCCAGAGATGGTGTGATTGAGTCTATAGGCCGCGGGGTACTGGATGCCCCGGTCAAGCCGGGGCATGACACCGGTGACGTGGTGGCACGCGCGGCAGCCACCTCACCGCTGAATGATCTTCGTCCAGACATCGCCGAGGATCGCCGGCTCGCGTGGCGGCAGATACGTCAGGCCGGCCTGCTTGCCGAGTTCGGCAATCCTGCCCTCGGCGGCAAGATCGGACAGAGCCTTGTTGACGGCCTCGATCAAGTTGGGATCGCTGCCAAGTCCGACATAGCCGCGATTGGCGCCGATCGGATAATAATAGCCGGAGGCGGCGATGGCCGTATCAGGATGCGCGGCGCGATGGGCGTCGTAGCGGGCGAGGTCGATCAGGGTCGCGTCGTAATCGCCGCGATTGAGCGCGCCCAGAAGGTCGTCGCGGCCGGGGACGAGATGGGTAATGTTGTCGATCAGCCGTCCCTTGTCGAACGTCATCAGGATGGCATCGCCGAGAGAGCCGCTCTCGATCGCGAGGCGAAGCCCGGCGAGATCGCCGATGTCAGCAATCTTGCGCTCGCGCGCCTTCGGGCCGAGGACGACGGTCATCGGCGAATAGAGGTAAGGTTTGCTCGGCGCCAGCACGCCGAGTGTGACGCGGCGGCGGCGGTCGTCGCGCGTGGCGCCGGCAAAATCCGGCAGGCGCGCCGTTGGCACGCCCGGCTTGACGAGCGAGTCCGTCGTCAGCGCGTAGCCGCCGATCAGGGAGCAGCGCCCGTCGGACAGCAGTGCGTTGGCCTCGAGCTGCGGGCTCGAATCCTCATCCAGTTTGCTCTCGAACCATTGGATTTTGAGCGGCCGTCCCATCCGGTCCGCGATCGCCTGCGCCAGCAGCACGTCGAAGCCTGAGTCCGGCCTGCCCTTGTGATGCGCCGAGAGCGGCGGGTGGTCCTCGTCGAGACAGATGGAGAGGGGATCGGCGGCCCGAGCTGACGTCGAGGCTGCCGTCGCCGGAACTGCGAGGATCGTCAGGAGCGCGAGCGCCGCTAGCCGGTGTCTCATGGCTTCCTCCGGCTCGAAATGAAGGCCCAGAGATTGCCGATGTCATCGTCGCTTAAGATATCGCCCCAGGGCGGCATCTTGTTGTTCTTGCCGTTCTTCACGGTGGTGACGAAGCGCGTCCTGTCGTCAGGGAAGGCGCGCAGGTCCGGCGTGATGGTGCCGGAGTTCATCAGGTTGGGGCCGTGGCAGTGCGAGCATTTTTCGGCATAGGTCGACTTGCCGTGGTCGATCTGCGCCTGCAGCGGATTGCCGTTCGAATCATCCGCGGCACGGACGGTCGCCGCAAGCGCGACCGTCAGTACCGCGACGGTGGCGATCCTCGCCACCGTCCTGTGAGCTGTGTCTCTCAAGATGTCTTGCAACGGGTCTTGCCGTTACTGCTTCACTGCAAAGACCCAGAGCGAGCCGCCGGGCGGCACCTTGGCCAGCCGCTCGTCGCCGGAGAACAGCGAGTAGACGCCGCCATAGCCGCTCGTGACGGCGACGTACTGTACGCCGTCCTGCTGCCAGGTCACCGGCTGTCCCTCGATGCCGGAGCCGGTCTGGAACTGCCAGAGTTTCTTGCCGCTGTCGGCGTCGAAGGCCTCGAACTCGCCGGTCAGCGCGCCGGTGAAGACGACGCCCCCCGCGGTCGACAGCACGCCGGAGAAGCGCGGGATGTCGCTGGCCGCCTCCCACTTCGCCTTGCCGGTCATCGGATCGATCGCCTTCAGATGGCCGCGCGCGCCGTCACCCCATTCCCAGGGATCGGTCAGGTCCATGCCGAGATACCATTCACCCTGTTTGAAGGTGACCGGCTCCGATTTGTACCTGCCGCCGAAGGCGAGCGTGTTGGCGTAGGCAAGGCCCGTCTGCGGGTTGAACGACATCGGCTCCCAGTTCTTGCCGCCGAGGATCGACGGATAGACCGTGACCTTCTTGCCGTCACGGGCATCCTTGACGACGTCGGTCTCGATCGGACGGCCTGTCTTCATGTCGACGCCGGTCGCCCAATTCACCTTCACATATGGATTGGCAGCGAGCAGCTTTCCGTTGGTGCGATCGAGCACGTAGAAGAAGCCGTTGCGGTTGGCATCCATCAGCACCTTGGTCGGCTTGCCCTCGACATTCATGTCGGCGAGGACCATCTCGGCCACCGAGTCATAGTCGAACGGGTTGTTCGGCGAGAACTGGTAGTGCCACTTGATCTTGCCGGTCTTGGGATCCATCGCCAGCACGGAGCAGGTGTAGAGATTGTCGCCGGGGCGCACGGCCGAATTGAACGGGCCGGGGTTGCCGATGCCCCAATAGACCGTGTTCAGCTCGGGATCATAGGACCCCGTGATCCAGGTCGAGCCGCCGCCGAGCTTCCAGGTGTCGCCCTTCCAGGTGTCGCCGCCGGGCTCGTCCGGCGAGGGGATCGAGTGGGTGCGCCAGAGGTGCTTGCCCGTCGCCGGATCCCAGCCGTCGATGAAGCCGCGGGTGCCGAATTCGGCGCCGGAAATGCCGGTGATGACGACACCGTCCGCAACCAGCGGAGCCACCGTCATCGAGTAGCCTTCCTTGATGTCGGCCGCTTTCTGCCGCCACAGCTCCTTGCCGTCCTTGATGTCGAGCGCGATGACGTTGGCATCGAGCGTGGTGCGGAACAGCTTGCCGTCGAACAGCGCCGCGCCGCGATTGATGATGCCGCAGCAGACGATGCGCGGTGTCTCGGCCGGATATTCGATCTTGGATTTCCAGATCTGCTTGCCGGTCTTGGCCTCGACCGCCATGGTCGCGTTGTGCGAGGTGACGTAGATCACGCCCTGGTAGACCAGCGGCTGCGATTCCTCACTGCGATCGTCGTTGAGGGAGTAATTCCAGACCGGGACGAGATTCTTGACGGTGTCTTTGTTGATCTGGTTCAGCGTCGAGAAGCGCTGAAGATTGTAGCCCATCCCGTAATTGAGAACGTTCGACGTATCGGTTGCACCCTTGACCAGTTGATCGGTCGTCTGTGCGCTCGCAACCGAGCATGCGGAAATGACGAGGCTCGCGGCCATCGCAAGGCGTTTCATCCGTTCCTCCCAATATGCGCGTCTTTTGACGCTGCGATTGCAACACTCCGCCCGAAAGCAAAACACGTCAATACGAAAGTCGAAACTGCGCTGCCGATATGTTGGACGCGGGAGATCGGTCACCTGACGGAAACCTGACTGATGACTCCGACTTGCGCGTAGACGCTGAAAAAATTCCGCGGCATGATGCAAGGGCCTGCAATGAGCGGGCGCGCGGACCGGTCCACCGGTTGTGCAGTGTGCGGGTTGCAATTCCCGACTTGAACCGGGGGCCGGCTTGCGGATTTATGCTGTCGCGATCCCCGGCGAGTCGGGGCATGGCGAGGGAGGTCAAAATGATATCGCGTCGCTCTGTTGCGCTTGCGTTCACGTTTGCCGTGGTGTCGGGTCCGGCCTGGTCGGCATCCGCTAGCGCTGTCAAGATGTTCGACACCGACAATGACGGCACGCTCGATCTGGCCGAGGTGAAGAAGGCTGCAACCGCGCTGTTTGCCAAGCTCGATCCGGACCATGACGGGACGCTCGATGCGCGCGAACTGCGCGGACGGCTAACGGCGAAAGAACTCGCCGCTGCCGACCCCGATCACGACGGCACGCTGACGCTTGATGAATATCTCGCCGTCGTGGAGCAGCGCTTCAACGCAGCAAATCCCGACAAGGACGGCACGCTCGACGCCAAGGAGCTGAATTCGCCAGCGGGGCGCGCCTTGCTGCGATTGCTGCGCTGAGGTCGTCAGCGCTTGACTGGGAGCGAAGGCGGTTTGTCCGAGAGCGAAATTTACGCGTGTTATTCGATACTTCGCCGTGTTCGCGGTCCGATTCCAGACTTGCGCTGTGCCTGAGGCAGCCCTAGGTTTTGCCCGGCGCGATGTCGCGCTCAATACTTGGCTCAATACCTGGGGAGACCCGAATGGCCTGGAAAGCTCCGAAAATCGTGGAAGTGCCGGTCGGCATGGAAATCAACATGTACGCCTGCGCAGCGCGCAAGTAAGACTGACAAACCTGCCGCGGCTTCGATGGCAGATGCCCTCGAAGCCGTGGTAGTGTTCTGCATGCGCTTGGGGGCTTCCACATTCCGGACTGCAGTTGCGTGCATCGTCGCGTTTGCGCCAGCAGGTGTGAGCGCCGAAGAGGGCTTTGATACCGAGCACATCTTCGGCTTCATGATCGGCAGCGATGTCGGCAATCAGGGCGAGCGCGAATTCCAGACGCAGACGACGGGACGCTTCGGCAAGGGCGCTGGCACCTATCGCGCCCTCGAGCACGAGGTCGAACTCGAGATCGTGCCGCTGCCGAATTTTCGCGTCGAGGTCGGCGGCACCGTGACGCTGCATGACATCACCGGCGTCCCTGACATCGATGACCGCCGCCAGTTCAATTTCCAGGGCCTCTCGCTCGATTTGCGTTATCGCCTGCTCGGCCGTGAGCGCGCCCCCTTCGGGATGACCATCGCCGCCGAGACCCACGGCGATCGCATCGACGAGGTCAGCGGCGCGAAGGGGCGGATGTACGGCACCAATTTCACGCTCGCCTTTGATCGCGAGCTGATTCCGAACTTCGTGATCGGCGCGCTCAATCTGATCTACCAGCCGGAATGGGCGCGCTTCGAGGTTTCAGGCCTGTCGGAGAGGAGCTCGACCATCGGCGCGGCATTCGCCGGCATGGTGCGTGTGCGGCCGGATGTCCTGCTCGGAGGAGAGCTGCGCTACTTCCGCCAATACGAAGGCATTGGCCTTGGCGAGTTCGCAGGCCAGGCCCTGTTCGTCGGACCGACGGCCTATGTCCAGCTCTCCGAGCAATCGCGGCTGACCCTGAGCTGGAGCACGCAGGCCTGGGGCCGTCCGACGGGATCCGGGGCCAATCTCGATCTCGTCAATTTCGAGCGCCACCAGGCGCGGATCGTGTTCGGGATCAACTTCTAGCAGGAGAGGTTCCCCGCTTGTCCTCACGCGCGTTTGAAACTTCCAGCTGCGGGAAACGTAGCCCTTTGTGCTAGTCTCAATCGCCCCCGCGCGAGGATCCCGGCATGAATCCGATCGACCTTGTAGTGACCGTTTGTGTGGTGCTCTCGCCTGCGACCTGCGAGGAGCAGCATCTGGTCTTCAATTTTGGCGGCTCGCCGGCGCAATGCTCTATGGCCGCGCCGCCCTATATCGCGCAATGGATCGGTGATCACCCGAAATGGCAGGCGGTGCGCTGGCGCTGCGAATTTCCGCATACGCATGACAAGGCGTGACGCGCGAACGTTACTTGGTGCAATCCTTCAAATCCTTGTCGGAGATCGAGAACACTGCGTCGGCTTTGATCTCGATGTCGCGCACGATGCATTGCCGCGAATTGGGATAGCTCACCTTGGCGTCGTAGCGGCCGGGCTCGATGCCGGTGATGCGCAGCCGTTCGTCGTGGTCGACCTCCTTGTCCTTGTCGTTCAGGCACTGGTTCGGGCCCCAGTCGGTCTTGCCTGATGGCGCGAGCTGGAAGCCGGAGATCGTCTCGCTGGTCAAATTCCAGAGCCGGATGCCCTTGCCCTTGGTCTGAGCGAGCGTCGCGCCCGTCATCGCAATCAACAGGATGCCTGTCGCAATCAGCTGGCGGCGCACGGTGACCTCCCACGACAATCTCGTTGAACTTAGTTGATCACGAGTTCTCATTTCGTTTCAAGCTCCAACGCCGCAAGCTCCGCCCTGATCCTGGCGAGCTCAACTTCGTTCCGTTTCGCGCGCGGAATCGCGATCGGCACCTCCTGCACGATGCGTGCGGGGCGGGGCGACAGGAAGAACAGGCGGTCGCCGAGACGGATGGCATCTTCGAGGCTGTGGGTGACGAGCAGCGTCATCACGGGACGGCTCGCCACCAGCGTCGCGATCTCGTCGCGCAGGCGTCCGGCGAGGGCGTCGTCGAGCGAGGCGAGCGGCTCGTCGAGCACCAGCAGATCGGGCTCGACCGCGAAGGCACGGGCGAGCGCGACGCGGCGGGCAAGGCCCAGCGACAATTCGCCTGGAAAGTGACTGCGATGCGCTTCCAGCTCGAGGATCCTGAACAGCTCCGACAGCTTGCCATCGGTGACGTCGGGCGCCGCCAGCCGCACATTCTGCTCGACCGAGCGCCACGGCAATAGCCGCGGCTCCTGGAACACCATGCCGATCCGCGCCTCCGGCGGGCGGGCGACATGGCCGTCGAAGTCGCGGTCGAGTCCGAGGATGATGCGCAGCATCGTGCTCTTGCCGCAGCCTGAGGGGCCGACGAGCACGCCGACTGCGCCGGACTGAATCGCGAATTTGATCGGCGCCAACACCTCGTGCGGTCCACCCGCAGCGCTCCGATAGGTCTTGCCTGTGATGTCGACCTCAAGCCGCACGGGGTCGCCACCGCGTTGCGCGGGCCTCGAACGGCTGCACCAGCGCCGTCTCGATCACGAGCACGACCGCGGCGAAGGTCAGGGAATAGGCGAGCAGGCGCGGCGTGTCGAACAGCTGGAAGGCGACGCCGATCTCGAAGCCGACGCCGTTCGGCCGTCCCAACAGCTCGGCGACCAGCACGATCTTCCAGACCAGCGACAGGCCGGAGCGGGCGGAGGCCGCGATATAGGGGGCAAGCTGAGGCAGTACGACATGACGGAAGGCGCGCCAGCGCGGCATCGCAAAGACGCTCGCCATCTCGTCGAGCGAACGGTCGAGTGCGCGCGTGCCTTCGCGCAAGGTGACCACCGCGGTCGGCAGCTTATTGATGGCAATCGCTGCGATGGCCGCGGCCTCTGTGAGCCCGGCCCAGATATAGGCCAGCACGATCACCACCAGCGCCGGCAGGTTGAGCAGCAGGATCAGCCAGGGATCGCCGAGGCGGTCCGCGAGCGTCACCCGTCCCATCAGATAGCCGATGGCACTGCCGACCGACATCGCGAGCACGAAGGCGAGCGCAACGCGCGCAAGCGTGGCGCCGAGATGCAGGAACAGCGCGCCGGACGCCGCTTCCGCGATGATGACGTGGAGCACGACAGGCGGGGAGGGCAGTTTTGCACCGCCGACGAACAGCGCGGCTGTCCACCAGATCGCAAGCAGCAGGGCAATCGACAGAAGGCGCAGCACCTCAGTCTCCGGGGACGGCGTGGTAGAACGTGCCGGGATCGAGCTCGGCCGCCGGCCCGACCAGGTCACGGCCGCCGGTCTCGGCCAGCACGCGATAAAGCACGCGCGCATCCGCCTCCTCGTCACTGATGCTCCGGCGCGGAATGCCGTCGCGATAGCGGTCGCGATACGTTTTCAGCATGGCCGGATCGCTCGCGCCGGTGAGCGGGGCGATCTTGTCCCAGGCCGCATCGGAGGTGACCAGAAGCTGCTTGGCCTTGCGGGTCATGGCGAGGAAGCGCGCCACGGCGTCGCGATGGCTGGCGGCCCAGCCCTCATCGAACACATAGCCGACCGCAGAGACCGCGCCCTTGGCGCCGAGGTTCGGCAAGATGTCCTCGATGCCGGCGAGGCGCCGGAAACCCTTTGCCTCGAGCTGGGCGCAGAAATTCCAGAAATTCACGCTCGCATCCATCTCGCCGTCGAGCGCCTTGGCGGCGATCAGGGGCGGCGCGCCATAGACGATGGCCGCATCCGACTTGAGGTCGATGCCGTCCTGCTTCATCCGCGCCTGCAGCAGCAGCCAGCTCTTGTCGATCGGGCCGCCGCCGACGCCGAGTTTGCGTCCCCTCAGATCGGCCAGCGTCTTGATCGGCGAGGATGCGGGCACCATCACCGCGCCGAGCGCACTGGAATAGGGATAGAAGGTCAGCTTGGCGCCGAGCGCACGCTCGCGCGACACCCAGAGCCAATCCGACAGCATGATGTCGGCATTGCCGGCGCGCATCGCAATCTTGCCGGCCTCGGGGCTCGCAAGCTCGGTGACCTCAAGCGACAGGTCGGCCTCCTTGTCGAGCCCGGCCGCGCGGATCGTCGCCAGTTCCCAGGAGAACGTTCCGGTCTTCTGCACCGCAAGGCGGACGACATCAGCGGCGTGGGCCGCCGTGCCCAGCGCCAGCATCATCGCCAGCACTATTGTTCGTGCCAGAACTCTCATCACCTTGTGGGCCATTTCCTCGGATAGAGTGCTTCTCAGGACAATAGGCATAGCATAGCTTCCATCGCAACCAGCCGGGAGGATGCTCATGAACTTTGCGGGACAGTTACGACCTGTTGTCGCCGCTGTAGCTATGCTCGCGGCGACCGGCTATGCGGTGCGAGCCGAGGAGGCCAATGATTATCCGACCTCAGCGCGCGCGGAATATGTCTATGGCTGCATGAAAGCCAATGGCGAGACGCGGCAGGCGATCGAGCAATGCTCCTGCTCGATCGACGTGGTCGCCTCGATCGTCCCCTATGAACGCTATGTCACTGCAGAGACCGCGCTCAGCATGTCCCAGGTTCGCGGCAATCTCGGTACCCAGTTCCGGACCTCCGAGCAGGCGAATGCCGCCGTGAATGATTTGCGCAGGGCGCAGGCCGAGGCCGAGGTGCGATGTTTCTAGTTCTTTGGGCTCAGCTCGCCGTTTCCGGCATGCCCGGGCAGGAGCGCGAAGCGCGTCTTCGCGCTAGATGTCCCGGGCATCCACGTTCTTGGGCTGGGTGCAAAGTTCGTGGATGGCCGGGACAAGCCCGGCCATCCGGGAGACTTACGTCCCGGACTTCTCCACGTCCCACTCATTCCGGAACACGTGTCCGTCCGTGTCCTTGGCCTCCGCGCGGAATCGCTTCGCGCCGTTGGAGACATAGGTGAAGCGCAGATTGGGATCTTCCGAGATCGAGATGCCGCCTTCCATCGACAGCACCGGGCTGCCATCCTGCGTCAGCTTCAGCTGGTTGATGAAGAAAGCGGGGATATAGAGCTGGGTGACCTGATCCATCTGCAGGCCGGAATTGTTGGGATGGCCGATCATGATCTGGGCCTCACGGATGCGGCTCGCAGGCAGGTCCTCGCGCGAGAATTGCCGGTAGCGCATCTGGCCGAGGTGGTTCTGGGCTTCCTCCGCGTTTTTCCCCGCCGGCGCCGAGCAGCCGCCTGAGGCCTTCACATAGGTCTTGGAGACGTAGAGCTGGCCGTCGCTGAGTTCGGCGACCGCATGCACATCGGTGTAGTTGTTGACGCGCACGCGCGTGGAGATTTCGCTGACATTCGCATCTGCGCCAAGCTCAAACTTCGCGGCCACCGGCGCCGGGTTGCGGTCGATCACCAGCGTGATCGAGCGGATGCGGCGGCTGTCAGCGGGCGACAGCTTGCTGCGCAAAGTCACCGGTACGATCGCCGCATCCTCGGCGCGATAGGGCATCTCGATGGCGATGATTTCGGCGCCGTCGTTGATCGGACGGTTGTTGAAGATATCCTGCACCAGGCCGGGCCAGGGATCATAAACCTCTTCGGCGCTCACAGGCAGCGCAAAGGCGATGCCGAGCAGCGCGGCGATCAGCGGCAGGCGGCGTATGCATCCCATCATGATCAAGGTCCTGTGCGGACGAGGCGAATATCAGGGCGAAGGTAGCGCGCCCACTACTCCCATTCAATTTCAGAAAATGCTGCGGTTGCGTTGCGGGCGTTGTAATCGTCGAACAGTTCCCAATGCGACCGCTCCGTCGCGGCGGCCTTCTCGGCCGCGGTCCGGATCGGCTCGCCCTTCTTGTTCGAGGTACGGACGTCCGACAGCAGCGTCGTGAGATAACGCCGCTCGTCTGACAGGGCGGCAGGCCAATCGCTCACAGGGCCGTGACCGGGAATGACGCGGACCGCCGAAATGGCCTCCAACTGCTTCAGCAAGGCAAGCCAGCCACGAAGGCTGCCGTCCATCACCGGGACGTGGCGGAGAAAGACGAGGTCGCCGGCGAACAACGTCTTCGTGGTTTCGTCGAACACGGTCAGATCGTTGTCGCTGTGCGCGGCTGGCCACGCCCGCAAGGTTATCATGCGCGATCCGAGATCGAGCGTCATGGTGTCCTTTACCAGCATGGTCGGCGGCACGATCTTCACGGGATCGATCAGTTCCCCACTCATGATGCGCCTGAAATTGTCGAGATAATAGGGGCCGCGCCTCGCCAGCGCCTGCGGCAGCTTGCTGTGGCCGACGAAGCTGGTCCCGTCGGCGAGAAAGGCGGCATTGCCGAACACATGGTCGGGATGGCCGTGGGTATTGATGACATAGCGGATCGGCTTCCTGGTGTGGGCCCGTACCGCCGCCAGCAGCGCCTCGCCTTCGCGCAGGCTGCCGCCGGTGTCGATCACGGCCACGGCGTCCTCGCCGACAATGAAGCCGACATTGGCGATATCGCCTTCGTTCTCACGGGTCATCAGGGCGATGGTCCCGGAGTGCACGAAGATTCCGGTCGCGACTTCGCTTACAGGCAATTCGGCTGCCCCAGTGCGTGCTAGCGTCGCGAGTCCAAGCAGAGACAGGGCTGCGATCTTTGAAACGAGCTGCGACACTTTTCCGCCTCAGTTCAGGATTGGCCTCATTGCACTGCAACACAACGAGCCAACACCAAGTTTGGCAAACAAAAGAGTAGCATTCGAGGGAAATGAGGAGGAAGCGCGATGGAGGCCGGACGACATCGTCGCTGGTTGGTTTCACTGTGCGTGATGGCGGCATCTTGTGCGATCGGCGGCGTTGCCCGCGCGCAGACGAGCGATGGTGGCGATCTCTCGTTCGAGCTGGTCGATCCCAAGGTGCTGCGGGTTTGTGCCGATCCGCGCAACATGCCGTTCTCCAACGAGAAGGGCGAGGGCATCGAGAACAAGCTCGCCGAGCTGTTCGCCGACAAGCTCAGCAAGAAGCTCGACTACGTCTTCTTCCCGCAAGCCACAGGCTTCGTGCGCATGACGCTGGGTGCGCATCGTTGCGACGTCATCATGGGCTTCCCGCAGGGCGACGACATCGTGCAGGGCACCAATCCCTATTACCGCACCACCTATGCGCTGGTTGCGAAAGAGGGCAGCGGGCTCGAGGATGTCGACACGCTCGAAGATCCCAGGCTGAAGGGCAAGCATGTCGGTATCATCGCCGGCACGCCGCCGGCGACCAACATGGCGATTGCCGGGCTGATGAGCGACGCCAAGCCCTATCCGTTGATGATCGATACACGCTACGACAATTCGGCGCAGGCCATGATCGACGATCTCACCTCGGGGAAGATCGATGCCGGTGTGCTGTGGGGGCCGATGGCGGGGTACTACGCCAAGAAGGCCGGCTCGCTGCACGTGACGCCGCTGGTGAAGGAAAGCTCGGGGCCAAAACTGGTCTATCGCATCGGCATGGGCGTGCGCGCCGCGGATCAGAACTGGAAGCGGCAGCTCAACAAGCTGATCCAGGAGAACCAGGGCGAGATCAACAAGATCCTGCTCGACTTCGGAGTGCCTCTGCTCGACGAGAATGACAGGCCGCTCGGCGTGGAGGCGGCCAAGAAGACGCCATGAGATGGCCCCTTGCCGCTGCGCTCGTCGCCGCCGCACTGGTGGCGCAAGTGTTGGTGCAGCAAGTGTCGGCGCAGCAAGGTCAGGCCCGGCAGCAGGAGCCGTTCGAGCCGGAGGGCTATCGCACCGACAATTACCGCGCGCCGGTGCCGGCGACGCTGGAAGGCGCGCGCGTGCTGACGACGGCCGACGCCGAGGCAATCTGGCGGGCGAAGAGCGGTGCTTTCGTCGATGTGCTGCCGCGTGCACCGAAGCCGAAGAACCTCCCCGCGGGCACGGTGTGGCGCGATACGCCGCGGAAAAATATCCCGGGCAGCATCTGGCTGCCCGACACCGGCTACGGCGCGCTGCCGCCTGCGATGGACGATTATTTCCAGCGTGGCCTTGCGCAGGCCTCGCACGATGACAAGGCCGCGCTGCTGGTGATCTATTGCCTCGCCGATTGCTGGATGTCCTGGAACGCCGCCAAGCGCGCGCTGGCTTATGGCTATGCCAACGTTGCCTGGTATCCCGACGGCACCGACGGCTGGGAGCACGCGAAGCTGCCGACGGAGGAGGCGCGGCCGGAGCCACGGCCGGAGCAATAGGCCTGGCTCTCTCCCCGTCATTGCGAGCGCAGGGAAGCAATCCAGAATCTTTCCGCGGAGGGACTCTGGATTGCTTCGCTGCGCTCGCAATACGGGGTGGGTAGAGCGTCGCCCTACTGCTTTTGCAACTTCGTCAGCGTGCTCGCCCCGTCGGTGTCGGTCGCGGTGAACGTCACCCTGTCGCCGGCATGGACGGCATCCAGCATCGCGGCATCCTTGGCCTTGTACTGTTGAAGCGCGCCGGCGCCGCCGGCACTACCGCCGACCGTGCCCTTCTGCATCTCCTGGATCGAGATCGTATTGTTGAGCCTGTTGATGCTGGTGACCATTCCGGTCTTGTCGTCAGCAAAGGCACTGGTTGCGAGCACGGTGATGGCCGCAGCGCCTGCGAAAATGAATTTTGCTGTTCCCATCGAGGCCTCCGGCGTTTGATTCACGGGACAAGCCATCCTAGATCGATTTGGTTCCGGCAGATAGCGCGGCAAACATTAAGGATCGCACTGATATCGCGGGAACTTTTATGAAAGCCGTCAGCAGGATTGACGTTATAAGGCTCGCGCTATTCCATTTCCTGCTGGATCACCCGGCCGAGCGCGAACAGACGCTGATCGATCGCGGTCGGAACCTCGCAGACGAAGCGCACCACCTTGCGGCGGTCCTCGAAAATGCGGGTCTCCCAGATCAGCTGGTTGCTCATGGCGTCGACCTTGGCGTCGTCGCGGGGCGTTGCGTCCTGGAGTGCCTGGAGCTGGATGGTCTCCTCGCGGATCTTGTCGGCGGCCTCGCGCTGCTTGCGGCTGACGCGTTCAAGCCCGCTCATGACCTGGGAGCGCTGGGCGTTGAGCGTGTCGAACAGGCCGGCGAACAGCAGCTTTGCGTTCGCGGTCTTGTCGGCGGAGCCGGCCAGGAACTCCTTCACCGACTTCTCGGCCTCGTCCAGCGGCGTCTTGCGCGCCGCGAGCTTGGCGACCAGCGCGCTGATCTTGCTGTCCTCCTTCCACTTGCTCTCGGCGTCACCTAGCTCCGGACCGGCCCAGACCGCGGCCAGCGAAATCTCCGGAACCTTGGCCTGCGCACAGGGCCAGTTGGGATAGCGCGGATCGGCGGCGCGCGCCGCCGTGGAGACCGCGAACGCAAGGGCCGCCAAGGCAAGGGCTCGAACCATCATCCTTCGCCTCCCGCAGGCCCGCGCCGCGCCAGTCCGCGCGAGGGATCATAGGCGAAAATCGCTGCCGTCATGAAGACGATTGTGCAAGCTCCGACCACGGCGAGCGAGATCCAGTTGATCTGCCCATACAGCGCAAAACGTATCAGCTCCACCGCATGGGTGAACGGGTTGGCCTGGCAGACATAGGAGAGATAGGGGCTGCCCTCCTGCACCCGCCAGAGCGGGTAGAGCGCGGACGACGCAAAGAACATCGGGAAGATGACGAAGTTCATCACGCCGGCAAAGTTCTCGAGCTGCTTGATGCCGGAGGAGATCAGCATTCCCAGCGAGCCCAGCATCAGCCCTGACAGGATCAGCGCCGGCAGCACGGTGAGGTAGCCGATCGGAGGCGGGGTGATGTCCCAGAACCAGGCGATGATCAGGAACGCATAGACCTGGAGCAGCGACACCGCCGTGCCCGCGAGCAGCTTGCAGAACAACAGGAAGCCGCGCGGCAACGGGCTCACCAGCAGCGTGCGCATATTGCCCATCTCGCGGTCATAGACCATCGAGAGCGAGGACTGCATGCCGTTGAACAGCTGGATCATCGCCATCAGCCCGGGCGCGATGAAGACCTCGTAGAGGATGTAGGTCTCGTAGGGCGGGATGATGGAGATGCCGAGCACCTGGCGGAAGCCGGCCGCAAAGATGAACAGCCATACCAGCGGCCGCACCAAGGCCGAGACGAAGCGCTCGCGCTGGTGCAGGAAGCGCAGGCCCTCGCGCCAGACAATGCCGGTGAGGCAGGTCATGTACTCCTGTAACGAGAAGCCGCGCGGTGTGTCGCGCGTGGTGATGCTGCTCATGCGCCGCCTCCCGGCATCACTTGCGCGCCCGTCATGCGCATGAAGGCGGTGTTGACGTCCTGCGCGCCGGCCTCGGTGAGGACGCGGCTCATCGGCCCCTGCGCCAGCACCTTGCCCTGGTGCAGCACGACGAGATCGTCACCGGGCATGATCTCGTCGAACAGATGCGTGGCCCAGAGCACGCCGATGCCTTGCTCGGTCACGAGCTGGCGGACATGGCTGATGATGTCGGCCCGCGCCTTGACATCTAACCCGACGGTCGGCTCGTCCAGCAGCAGCAGGCGCGGCCGGTGCAGCAGCGCGCGGGCGATCTCCAGCCGCCGCATCTGGCCGCCGGAGAGATCGCGCACCTTGCTGCCGGCACGCTCGCTGAGGCCAATGCGCGCGAGCAGCTCCGCGCTGCGCGCGGCCGCCTCGCGCCTGATGATGCCGTGAAGCGCCGCGTGATAGAGCAGATTCTGCGTCAGCGACAGGTCGAGATCGAGCGTGCGCGGCTGGAACACGACGCCGAGCAGGCGCAGCGCCTCGCCGGGGCTCTTGCTGATGTCATGGCCGAAGATGCCGATGCGGCCGGTCTGAATGCCGAACAGCCGCGTGATCAGCGAGAACAGCGTGCTCTTGCCGGCGCCGTTGAGCCCGAGCAGGGCGGTGAAGCTTGCGGGCTGTACGTTGAAGGAGACGTCCGTCAGCGCCCGGCGCTGGCCGTAGGAATGGCTGACACCGTCGATCGACAGCGCCGGTACCGCGGCGGGATCGGGCCGTGGCGTCTCGCGCGGTTCGGCAACAGGAGCGGGGCTGGTCATGGCGCGATCCCTGGCGCGATCGTGATGCCCCAGGGCAGTTCGCCCACCTGAATGGTCTTGATCACCTTTTGCGCGGCGACGTCGATGACGGAGACGTCGTTGGAGACGCCGTTGGTGGTGAGCAGGTATTTCTCGTCCGGCGTGAAGGCCATGTGCCAGACGCGCTGGCCGACCAGGAGATATTTCATCACCTTGCGCGTGGCGGTGTCGACCACCGCGATACGGTTGGCAGGGCCGAGCGCGACAAAGGCGGTCTTGTCGTCCTTGGTCATGCCGATACCAACAGGCTGGATCGCTTCCTTCCGCAGGCCCGGAATCTCGAATGTGACCTTGCCGATCACCTCGTGCTTCATGGGATCGACGATCGAGACGGTACCACCGATCTCGGAGGACACCCATAATTCGGAAGCGTCCTGCTTGTAACAGGCAAAGCGCGGCCTCGCATCCACCAGCACGTTGGCGACGATCTGGCGCGAGGCCGTATCGATGAAATGCGCCATGTTGGTCGTCTCGGATGTGTTGATCAGGGTCTTGCCATCAGGGCTGATGGTCATGCCCTCGGGCTCGACGCCGACCTGAATATCGCCGAGGCGGGCGCGCTTCTCGAGGTCGATCACGGTCACCGTGTTGTCGTTCTCGTTGGCGACATAGAGCGTCTTGCCGGCGGCATCCTGGGTGAACAATTCAGGGTCAGGGCCGGAGGGCAGGGTGTCCACCACGGCTTGCGTCTTGGCGTCGATCAGCTGGATGGTGTCGTCGTCGCCGACCGCGACCATCACGAACTTGCCGTCGCGCGTGAACTCGATGCCGCGCGGCCGCTGGCCGACCTTGATGGTCTTTGTGACGGTCCAGCTGTCGGTGTCGATGACAGACACCGTGTTGCTTTTCTCGTTCGAGACATAGGCGATGAAGGCGTGCGCGGGCGTGGCGGCGAGCGCGAGTGCCACGAGCGATGCTGCTCCCGGCACGCGCAACGTCCATCCGCGGGCGGTCTTCACCTCCCCCGCTTGCGGGGGAGGTCGCAGCGCATCGCAAGATGCGATGCGGGAGAGGGCTCGCTCCTCTTGGGGGGTCTTCGTTGTCGAGACACCCTCTCCCCAACCCTCCCTCGCAAGCGGGGGAGGGGGCGCAGCGCCGTTGCGGCCGCAGTTTGAGCCCATCTCACAAAAGTTCATTTCAGCTTGCATTTGCTCTCCGGGCGGTCGTAGCCGAGCGTGTCGAGCTCGGAGACCTGGTGCAGAAACCCTTCCTGCGGCGACACCGACACCACCATGCGGCCGTCGACCAGCAGGATCGGCTGCCGCAACTGCAGATTCCAGTCGCGCAGCGTCAGCCTTGTGCCCTTGAACGCGGCGACCTCGAAATTCGGCCCCTTGATGAAATCGGTGACCTTCTTGACCTCGCCGGAATTGGTCCGCGAGGTCGCTTCGCCAATCATGCGCACCGCGGTCCAGGCCTGCATGTCGAGCGCGGTCATGCGGCGCGCGTTCAGCCTCATGAAGCGGTTCTGCATCTGCGTCGCGCCCCATTGGTCCTGCGCCGCATCCCAGCTGCGCGGCACGAGGCCGGCCGAGCCGGCGACGGGGCGGGGGTCCCAGGTACGGTAGGGCAGATAGGCGGCGAACACCTCGCTTTCATCCGCGGCGACAAGCACGTCATAGGCAGGCGCCTGTTGCGTGAACACCGGCATCTGCCGCTGGATCAGCGTGACGCCGCTATCCGTGCGGCGCGCGCCGCCGGTGTCCTCGAAGGTGCGCTCCTGCACGATCTTGGCGCCGAAGCGTGCGGCCGCACGCCGCAGCGCATCGGCATAGAGCTTGTCCTCATCATGCGAGCCGACCACCAGCAGCCAGCGCGACCACTTCTTCCACACCAGATATTGGCCGAGCGCATCCGCCAGCATCGCGCGTGTCGGCGCGGTGTGGATCACATTGGCGCGGCAATCGGCCTCGCGCAGCCGCTCGTCGATGGCGCCGGCGTTGAACAGCAAGGTGCCGCGATCGTGCAAGGCGTCGGCGACTTTCAACAGCGCATCGGCCGGCAGGGCGGCGACAATAAAACCGTTGTGCTCGGCAAGCGCAGTCGCAGCCTGGACCGGATCTTCGCCCTCCCTGATGCGGTGCTCCTCCAGCGTGAAGCGCTGGCCGAGGAATTTTCCTGTGGTGTTGTTGTCCTCGATCGCGAGCCTGGCGCCGGCAACGCCGTCATTCTCGGCCGGCTGCTCGACCAGCGAGAGCGTCGATCTGGTGCCGGCTAAACCGAGATAGCCGACGCCGATCGTCACAGGGTCGGCCGCGAGCGCTTGCGCCGCTGCCAGACACAGGCCGATAGGGCCGAGCAACCATCGGATCATGCTTCCTCCGCAACCTCCTCCCCGGCTTGACCGCCGGTGGAGAATTGTTTCTGTTCAAGCATGACCGATTTGGCCGGGCTTGCAACCCCGCATTTGGTCGTCGCAACACGAGGATCGGAATCACGATCATGCGAGCGCCGATATGTTTCGCAGCTTTGCTGCTGATGGTTTCGCAGGCAGCCGCCGATCCGCCAAAACTTGCCGTGTTCGATTTCGAGCTGATCGACACCAGCCTGCCCGGCGAGTTCTATGGCTCGAAGCCGGAAGAGGCGCGGCTCGATCGCATCAGCGAGCAACTCCGCAAGGAGCTGGCGGAGTCAGGCAAGTTCCAGGTGCTCGATATCGCGCCGGTCAGGGATGCCGCCCGTCACAGCAATCTGCAGGCCTGCGGCGGCTGCGACCTCAAGCTTGCCGGACAATTGGGCGCGGACCTCGAGATCACAGGCATGGTGCAGAAGGTCTCGAACCTGATCATCAATCTCAACATTTACCTGCGTGACGTGAAGACCGGCAACATGATCACGGCCGCCAGCGCCGACATGCGCGGCAACACCGATGAATCCTGGACGCGCACGATGAGCTATCTGATCCGCAACCGCCTGTTGGCGCCGAACTACGGCAGGCCGTGAGATGGTTTCCCTCTCCCCCTTGTGGGAGAGGGTGGCTCGCCGCGTAGCGGCGAGACGGGTGAGGGGTATCTATCCTCGCGAACACCGATGCGAGCGGAGAGAACCCCTCATCCGGCGCTTCGCGCCACCTTCTCCCGCAAGGGGAGAAGAAAAGACCTCACCCCTTCAGCCGCTCCGCATGCCAATGCAGATGGTCGCTCATGAAGGTCGAGATGAAATAATAGCTGTGGTCATAGCCCGGCTGCCGCCGCAGCGTCAGCGGGATGTTGGCCTTGGTGCAAACGGCCTGCAGCAGCTCGGGCTTGAGCTGCTCTTTCAGGAAATTGTCGGCCTCGCCGACATCGACCAGGAAGCCGGAAAACTTTGCGCCGTCCTCGATCAGCGCCACGGTGTCATGGCTGCGCCAGGCCTCCTTGTTCGGACCGAGATAGCCGGTCAGCGCCTTGATACCCCACGGCACCTGTGATGGCGCCACGATCGGGGCGAAGGCGCTGGCGGCGCGGTAGCGGTGCGGATTGCGCAGCGCTACCGTCAGCGCGCCGTGGCCGCCCATGGAATGGCCCATGATCGATTGCCGCTTGGCATCGACGGGAAAATGTCCCGCCACGAGCTTCGGCAATTCGTCGGTGACATAGCTCCACATCCGATAATTGCGCGCGAACGGTGCCTCCGTCGCATCGACATAGAAGCCGGCGCCCAGGCCGAAATCATAGGCATTGTTCGGATCGCCAGGCACGTCCGGGCCGCGCGGCGAGGTGTCGGGGGCGACGAAGATCAGGCCGAGCTCGGCGCAGGCTTTGCGGAATTCGCCCTTCTCGGTGACGTTGGCATGGGTGCAGGTGAGGCCGGAGAGATACCAGACGACGGGCAGCTTGGCGCCTTCGGCATGCGGGGGAACATAGACCGAGAACACCATATCGGTTCCGGTCGCCATACTTGCATGGCGATATACGCCCTGCACGCCGCCATGGGACTTGTTGGTCGAGACAGTCTGGATCGTCATGCCTGATAGCTCCGTGGCATCTCGCCACATCGAGAATGCAATGCCTGTGTGACCAAAGTTTGTGGCGCGCGTTCAGGCGACGCCGCTGTCGATCGCCAGCCGCACCAGCTCGACCGAGGTCTTCACCCCCAGCTTTTGGCGCATGATCGAGGAGGTGTTGGCGACCGTCTTGTAGGACGATTGCACCAGCCAGGCGATTTCGGACAGGCTTTTTCCGGCGCTGAGCAGCCGCAAGATCTCCATCTCGCGCGCGTTCAGCTTCGACAGCGGGCTCTGCGCCAGTGCGGGCCCCGCGAAGGCGATGCTGCGCGCGATCGCACTCGGCAAGTAAGTTCCGCCACCGCCGACGGCGCGGATCGCCTCGACGAGATCATCGGGATCGCCGGTCTTGGAGACGTAGCCCCTGGCGCCGCATTCGATCGCGCGCGCGGCGAAGGCGGGGTCGTCGTTCATGCTGAACATGATGATGCGGGCATCCGGCGCGTGCCCGAGGATGCGGCGCGCCAGCTCGAAGCCGGAGACCGTCGGCAAGTTGATGTCGATGATGCAGAGGTCGGGGCGCTCGACGATGAAGACGCTCTCGCCATCCTCGGCGTCGGCGGCCTCCAGGATCTCGACCTCGCCTTCGTCGGCCAGCACGGCGCGGCAGCCGGAGGCGACAATGGGATGATCGTCGACGATCAGAATGCGCATAGGCGTTCCCCGCGACAGCACCGGACTCTTCAGTTTCGTTGTCGCGTGAGTCTCGCGATTTCGCGCCGCATGATGCCCACCGAGAAGCTTGTCGGCCCATGCAACCCGCCCGGGATTGCTGTACGCTTCCGATTAGATATCGGGCGCTTCGCCCCTGTCAACGCTATTGGGCAGGCGCGAGCGATCGGCAGCGGGTACGGGCGAAAGCAATGTGGCAAAATCTTTCCTTGCGCGGGCGCATCAACCTTCTGCTGGCGCTGCTGCTTGCCCTCGGGCTCGCGGTCAACATCGCCCGCCAGGTCGCGGAAGCGGGGCCGCGCGTGCAGGCCGAGGACCAGAGCGTGATCCGGCTGGCGCGCGAATTCATCGAGATGATCGTTGCCGATCTCAACGAGGCGCCGGACCCCGATGCGAGGCTGGACCGGATCGCGCACGATCTGAACCGTCTGCGTCATGTCAGCATCGCGCTTCGCGATGCCGGCGGTAACCCGCTGACACCGCCGCGGCCCGATGCGGACGACGATACGCCGGGGCCGCCGGCCTGGTTCGTCAGCCTGGTTCATCCCGAGCAGACCGCCGTCAGCGTGCCTGTTACGGTTCATGGCAAGCCCGGCTCGCTGGTGATCACCTCGCATCCCAATGACGAGATCGCCGAGATCTGGGACGCCATCGTCACCCAGCTCGAGGTCGGCTCCGTGATCGCGCTGGTGCTGTTCCTGGTGATGATGACAGTTGTCGGCCGGGCGCTTGCGCCGCTCCAGTCCCTGGCGCAGACCATGGGCGAGCTCGAGGGCGGCGACTACGGTGCACGCGTTGCGCCCGGTGGCGCGCCTGAGTTGGCTGCGATCTGCACCAGGCTCAATCATCTGGCGGCGACACTCGGCGAGGCGGTCGAGGACAAGCGGCGCCTTGCCGAGCGCGCGGTGTCGCTCCAGGACGTCGAGCGCAAGGAGATTGCGCGCGAGCTGCATGACGAGTTCGGGCCGTATCTGTTCTCGCTGCGCGCCCATGCCAGCGCGCTGGCAAAGCTGGCCGATGGGCGGGCCCCGAGCGCAGACGCCGTGCGAAAGCACGGCGTCGCACTGCTGGAGCAGATCAACGCGCTGCAGCAGTTCACGCGGCGTGTGCTGGAGCGGTTGCGGCCGGTCGGCCTTGCCGAGCTAGGCCTCGGCAAGGCGCTGGAATCGCTGTCGCGGCTGTGGCGGGAGTCGCATCCCGACGTCACCATCGAGACCACGATCTCGCCCGCGCTCGGCGTCACCGGCGAGACGGCCGACCTCACCATCTATCGCGTCGTGCAGGAGGCGCTCACCAACGCGTTCCGCCACGCCGGCGCGACTGCGATCGATGTGGTGATCGAGCCCGCGGAGCAGCCGGGCCGCGATGGTCGCTGCTGCGCGCGTGTGCGGGTCAGCGACAACGGCCGCGGCATGGAGCCTGGCCAGAAGCTCGGCTTCGGCCTTGTCGGTATGCGCGAGCGCATTCTGGCGCTCGGTGGCACGCTCAACGTGGCCTCAGGCGAGAGTGGCGTCACTGTGGAAGCATTGGTTCCAACCTCGGCGGCCTGATCGCGCCCGGTTCAAGCGGGAAAATTCCCGATCGGGAATAATTCCCGATTCTGTCGGGAAAACGGGTGCGGATGGCGTACGACCTTTTGTGGCTAGTGCATCAGGTGCCGCCGATTACACTCGTTTCAAACCATCAGGCGAACAAGAAAGCAGCCGGTGGTTACGGGTGGAACGATGGGAATGCGCTGGGCTGGACACACGCGACGTCTCTTGGTGGCCTCGGTCTCATCAGGGCTGATGTCGGGATTCGTTCTCGCGACCGACGGGCGCGCCGCGCAGGATGAGGAGACCAACGTCCAGAATCTGCCGGCGATCGAGGTGGTGGCGCCGCAGCTGGTCGCGCGTCGCGCACCGCCGCGCCGCATCGCGCGGACGGCTGCGAACGCAGGCAAGCCGAGGAGCAGTGGCCGGATCTACGTCTATCCGACCGAGCCCGGCACCGGCAGAGGCCTCGAGGTCGACAAGGTTCCGTCGGCGATCAACGCGGTCGATGCCAATCAGATCAAGCGCACCGGCTCGCTCAACGTCACCGATGCGCTGCGCGACAACATCGCCGGCGTCAGCATCAGCGAAGTCACCGGCAACCCGTTCCAGCCCAATGTCGAGTTTCGCGGCTTTATCGCCTCGCCCGTGACAGGCACGCCGCAAGGCCTCGCCGTGTACCAGAACGGCGTGCGCATCAACGAAGCGTTCTCGGACGCCGTCAACTGGGACCTGATCCCGACCGCGGCGATCAGGTCGGCGACGCTGGTGACCAACAATCCCGCCTTTGGCCTCAACGCCCTCGGCGGCGCGATCAATCTGCAAATGAAGGACGGCTTCACCTATCAGGGAGCGGAGCTCGATGTCATGGGCGGCTCGTTCGGCCGCATCCAGGGCTCGGCACAATGGGGCAAGCAGGTCGACCAGAACTACGGCGTCTACGCCGCGCTCGAAGGCCTGCACGACAACGGCTTCCGCAACTTCTCCCAATCGGATGTGCGGCGCTTCTACAGCGACGTCGGCTACATCGCGGGCGACAGCGAATTCCATGTCAATGTGGGAGCTGCCAAGAACGATTTCGGCGCCAGCGCCACCGTTCCGGCCGAGCTCCTAAGCAATTACTGGGGCGCGACCTACACGACGCCGCAAACCAGCTCCAACCGCGTCGGCTATCTCAACCTCACGGCCAAGGCCGACGCGACGCCGACCTGGACGCTCGAAGGTACCGCGCATGTGCGCCGCTACGAGCACAAGGTCGTCGACGGCAATCCAACCAACGTCGAGGAGTGCACGGCGGATGCGACGCTGCTGTGCTTCGGCGACGGTGCAACGCCTGCGAACGGCGCGAACGGCGTCCAGCTCGGCAATCCCTTTGCGCCGGGCACGATCCTCGGCGAGATCGACCGCAGCTCGATACGCTCAACCAGCTTTGGCGTCTCGGGGCAGGCCACCAACACCGATCAATTGTTCGGGCACGAGAACCGCTTCGTGATCGGCACGAGCTACGATGCCAGCACCACGCGCTACGATGCCATGGCGGAGATTGGCTCGATCGGACAGAACTACGTCGTGACTGGCAGCGGCGTCTTCCTCGGGCCATCAGGCACGATCGGGACCGGGCTTGCCGGTCCCGTCTCGCTGCGGACGGTCAATCAATATAACGGCCTGTATGCGACCGATACGTTCAACGTGACGGACGCCTTCGCGGTCACAGGCGGAGGCCGCTTCAACGTGGCGCGCATCTCGCTGGAGGACCAGCTCGGCACCGCGCTGAACGGCGACTACACCTACACAAGGTTCAATCCGGTGATCGGCGGCACCTACAAGATCACGTCGGAGCTGACCGCCTATGCCGGCTATTCCGAGGCCAACCGCGTGCCGACGCCGCTCGAGCTCGGCTGCGCCGATCCGCACAATCCCTGTCTTATCGCGGCGTTTCTGGTCTCCGATCCGCCGTTGAAGCAGGTCGTGTCCAAGACCGTCGAAGCGGGCCTGCGCGGCACCAGAGAGCTGAACATCGGCACGCTCGGCTGGAAGCTCGGTGGCTTCCGCGCCACCAACTATGATGACATCCTAGCCGTCCCCGTTCCTGATCGAACCGGCTTTGGCTATTTCAGCAATGTCGGCCGGACACGGCGGCAGGGGCTGGAGGCCGAGGTCGACATCAAGTCGCAGGCGCTTCAGTTCCAGACGAGCTACACCTTCATCGATGCCCGCTTCCTCGATCCATTGACGCTCGGCTCCAACAGCCCGTTCGCCGATGCGGACGGCCACATCCAGGTCTTGCCAGGCAACCAGATCCCCGCGATCCCGCGCCACCGTGTCAAGGTCGGTGTCGAATATGCCGTGACCGACGAGTGGAAGGTCGGCGGCAACGCGCTGTTCGTCTCCAGCCAATATTTGGTCGGCGACGAATCCAACCAATCTTCCAAGCTGCCATCCTACACGGTCTTCAACCTGCACACCTCCTACCAGGTCAGCAAGCAGGTCCAGCTCTACGGCAAGGTCGACAATGTCTTCGACAACAGGTACGCGACCTACGGCCAGTTCTTCGACACCGGCGCTCTGCCGAACTTCACGAGCGGCGGCAACCCCTTCACCGACCCGCGCTCGCTGAGCCCGGCAAGGCCGCGCGCGTTCTATGCGGGGATGCGGGTGACGTTCTAGGGCGAGTGCTCACCATCAAGCTGCTGATTTTATCGCATTGGTGAGGCGCGCTGCGGCTCGCTGGCTAGACACGACCGGCCCCGCCGTCGACGAAGGCCCGCTTGTAGTTCAGTAATGTCCGGCTTCCATCAACCGGGGTAGGAGTTACATTCCTGGAGCCCCTGAATCCACCTGTTCGCGCAAACATTCCTGTAACCACAGTTCGCCCACTCTGCTTGTACTCTCGTAAGACATTGGTCTTTTAGGCTTGCACCGGGTGGCACGTATCGGCCCTGTAAGCAGAACGCCAACCCCTGCGCCCGCCTATTTTCGCACTGGCCGAAATTTTGATAATACGAGCCTGCGCTGCAATTCGCGTAGTCTCGCTCAACAGCGTCAGAGCATTGCTCAATTGTGAATGCCTTGCTTCCGGAAGGGACAGCGCTAATGACCAGTACTGCGGTGAACGCGATCTTTTGTTTCAATCCGAGCATAATCCAATCTCCTCGTGCTAATTCCTTTCAGTTCCGCTTTCGAAGGTACGCCGGTTGTTTGGTCCTCAACCTCAAGTTTTATAGGCCCCGCTGTTGGCCGGGGACTATGAACCAAGTCACAACGCGATTTATCCATGGGATAGTTCAAGCGGCGCGGCGGCCCAGCTTCGGCATCATGCCGGCGCGATGTTGAGATGACGTCGGGCGCGCATGATCTGCTCGGCTCGCCATGTGGCCCGATGTGAAGCTTGAGGATAACGATAGCGACCAGCGGAGGGAGGGGCCCGACCCATCAGGCCCGTTGCCCGACGGGACAAGCGTTATTCTGTTTTTCGGAAATACTGTGCGCGAACGACGAGCTCATGCGCGATGATTGGTCATCCCGATCGCATTGCGCATTAGGCCATTGATTTCGTTATCGCCGGCTACTGTGCATGGGGTTGTTTTCGGCTTTCCTCCCGCCGTCACCCCTCGAGCGGGGCAGCCGTGAGGCTTGCCTGGGTCCGGCCCTTGGCCGCGCTCACGCGCTGCCGACGCTGGACGAGATACTGGTCGGCGAGCACGCCGATCAGGATCACTGCGCCCATCACGGCGAAATTCAGCGAGCTCGGGATGCCCAGGAGATTGACCAGGTTCTGCAGCACCTGCAGCAGCACGGTGCCGAGCACGACGCCGACGATCGAGCCTTCGCCGCCGCGCAAGGAGCAGCCGCCGAGCACGGCCGCGGCGATGGCATAGAGCTCGTAGAACGAGCCGTGCACGGCCGGCGAGATCGAGCGGGTGTACATCGCGAACAGGATCGCGGCAAACGCGGTCAACCCGCCGCAGATGACATAGGCCGAAACCATCACGCGCTCGGAGCGGATGCCCGAATAGCGCGCGGCCTCCTCGTTCTTGCCGACGGCGTAGAGATAGCGGCCGAACACCGAGCGGTGCAGCAGCACCCATGCAACGACAGCAACGACAATCAGCGCCACGATGCTGTGCGGGACCGGAAAGCCGAGCACATTGGTGCGGCCCGCGGTCAGCCATTCCAGCGTCGGGAAGCTGGCGCCGAAGCCGAAGCCGGCGGTCGCGTCCTCGGTGTAATAGCGCGCCGCGCCGCGATAGATCAGAAGCCCGCACAGCGTCACCACGAACGGCTGGATATGCATCCGCGTCACCAGCGCGCCGTGCACGAGACCGATCACGAGGCCGCTCGCGATGATCGCGGCAACGGCGAGCATCCAGTTGACGTCGTGATTGACGATGAGGTCGATGAAGAGAACGCCGAGCAGCGCGATCACCGATCCGACCGAGAGCTCGATCCCGCCGATGATGATGACGAAGGCCTCCGCGATCGAGAAGATGCCGAACATCCCGACCTGGTTCAGCGTGTTGGAGAGATTGCCGACGTAGAGGAAACGCGGATTGATGAAGGCCACCACCGCGCCGACGACGAGGATCAGGACCAGCAGGCTCAGATCTTTCTTGTTCAAGGCACCCTCATCTCAAACCGCGTGGCCGACGGCCAATTGAAGCACGTTGTGCTCGCTGAACTGGCTGCGATCAAGGAACCCCGAGATCGCGCCCTCGTGCATGACGGCGATCCGGTCGCTGACCCCGATCACCTCTTCCATGTCGCTCGAAATCATCAGGATCGCGACGCCGGCGTCGGTCAGCCGGCGCAGCATCTCGTAGATCTCCTGCTTGGCACCCACGTCGACGCCGCGCGTCGGCTCGTCGAAGATCAGCACCTTGGGCCGCATCGACAGCCATTTGGCCAGCACGACCTTCTGCTGATTGCCGCCGGACAGCGAGCCGACACTGGTTGCAACATCAGGCGCGCGGATCTTGAGCTGCTCGCGCTGGATCCGCGCGTTCTTGGTCTCCTGCGCGGTGTTCACCAGGAGGAAGCGCAGATAGGACGCCAGATCCGGCAGCGAAATGTTCTCGGCGATCGACACGTCGAGCAGCAGCCCGCAGCCCTTGCGGTCCTCCGGGATCAGGTAGATGCCATGGTCGATCGCCGCGCGCGGGTTGGTCACGCGGATGGCTTCGCCGTTCAGCTTGATCGCGCCGCCCCGGAGCGGATCGACGCCGAAAATAGCGCGCGCCAGCTCGGTCCGGCCGGAGCCGACGAGGCCGGCCAGCCCCAAAATCTCGCCGCGGCGAACCGAAAGGCTCACCGTGCGCTCCGGATAGGTGTCGGTCACGGCCTCGACGATGTCGAGCACGGCTTCGCCGGGCGGGGCGGCCGGCGGCACATAGAGCGATTTGAGGTCGCGCCCGATCATCAGGCGGATCATCGCGGCCGGCGAAAGCTCGGCGCGGGTCAGCGCGCCGACCATGCGTCCGTCGCGCAACACCACCGCGCGGTCGGCGCATTGCATCACCTCGTTGAGGCGATGGGTGATGAAGATGATGCTGACGCCGTGGGCCTTCAGGGCCGCGATGACCCGCATCAGGCGGTCGGTCTCGGAAAGGGTCAGGCTCGATGTCGGCTCGTCCATGATCACAAGGCGCGCATCGAGCGACAGCGCCTTCATGATCTCGACGAGCTGGCGCTGGGCCAGCGACAGCTCGGCGAGCGGCGCGTCCGGCGCGAAATCGGCCCCGAGGCGGTCGAGCAGCGGCTGCGTCCTGGCGTAGAGCGCCTTGCGGTCGATCAGCCGCAGCGGCCCGCCATGCACGGGCTCGCGGCCGATGAAGACGTTGCCGGCTACGTCGAGATTGTCGAACAGGTTGAGCTCCTGATGGACGAAGGCGATGCCCGCGGCGATCGCCTCGGCCACCGTCAGCGCGCTGCGCTCGACGCCGTCGACGCGGATGCGGCCGCCACTCGGCTCGACCACGCCGCCGAGCACCTTCATCAAGGTCGACTTGCCGGCGCCGTTCTCGCCGATCAGCGCGATCACCTCGCCCGGCGACACGGCAAGGCCGACGTGGTCGAGTGCGACCACGCCGGGATAGCTCTTGCTGATGTCGACGAGTTCGAGAAACGGCTCAGTCATTGAAGGCTGCGGGCAACGCCCGCGCGTCTCCTACTTCTTGAGCATCGCCTTCATCGAGGCCATGAAGTCGTCGACATTGCTCTTGTCGATGACCTTGCCGGGCACGATGATGATGCCGCCCGCGGGTACGCCGGACTTGTCGCCCTCGATGTACTTCGCCATCAGCTTCATGCCTTGGTAGCCCCACTCGAACGGCTGCTGCACGACGGTGCCGGCGATGGCGCCTTCCTTGACGCCGCCCAGCGTGATCGGATCCTCGTCGAAGCCGATGATCTGGATCTTGCCGAGCTTGCCGGCCTCCTTCAGCACTTCATAAATGCGCGGCGTGTTGTAGGAGTAGAAGCCGACCAGGCAGCTCACGTCGGGCATGGCGGCGAGGATGTCCTCGACGTTGCGCTTGGCGCGGGTCTGATCGATCTCGTCGCCGCGAACGTCGACCAGCTCGACCTTGGAGCCCTTGATGGTCTCCTTGACGCCCTCGATGCGCTCGCGGGCGTTGTCGGCGCCGGGCAGGCCGACGAAGCCGACGCACTTGCCGCCGTTCGGCAGCGCCTTCAGCATCAGCTTGCCGGCGTCCTTGCCGAGGTCGACGTTGGACGAGCCGATATAGGCGATGCGCTTCGAGTTCGGCGCGTCGCTGTCGGTGGTGAACAGCAGCGTCTGCGAAGCGATCTTGTTGAGATGCTCGACCTGGTTCTTCGGATCGACCGCGCTGACCATGATGCCGGCGGCACCGGCGGCGACGAGGTCGTCCATCATGCGCTGCTGGACGGCCGCGGCGGCCTGTTCCGGATATTTGAGCTGAAGATTGTAGTTGGGCAGCTCGCCCTGAGCCTTCTTCACGCCGGCTTCCGCGATCTTCCAGAAGTCGGACGCGCCGTTGACGACGAAGGCCAGAACCTTCTTGTCGGCCGCATCGACCGAGCCGAGGCCCAGAGACATCGCGAACGCGACAGATACACCTGCGAGCAAGAGACGCTTCATTACCATCCTCCCCTTTGGCGGTCGGCCCTTCATGAAGGCCAACTCTGCTTCAGCCCGAACCGGGCACATGCCTCATCCTCCTCACTGGACGCACAGGTCGGCCGCCGATCCGCTACTTTGCGGCAAGGGCGGGGTCACCGGTCGGCCCATGAGGTGAAATGAGGCGCGTACCTCAACCGTAGCAAAAGCACGTCGAGCGTGCAACAGCAGGTGTTGTTCGCGCGAAGTCCCCTCGAAGTTCGCCTCTCCGGCGTTCATCCTCCTGAACATGTACAGGGAACTTGAGGCCAGAGGGACCGGATTCGTACGGGCCGGCTCATTAACCGGGCTTTAGCGCTGATCGTGCGCATGAATTGGCGTAGCGAGACCAGGGGAGACGGCCCATGCTGAGGGACGGGACCTACGCGGCGTGGTACAAGACGCCATTCGACCAGGGCACCGGCATTGTCCATGTCGCCGATGGCCAGATCTGGGGCCGCGACAGCCTGATGACGTATCACGGCTCCCTGGAAATCGATGGCGACCGTTTCACCGCGACCGTGTCGACGAAGCGTCACACCGAAGGACGTGACACGGTGTTCGGCGTCTATGATGAACTTACGCTGGACATCGAGGGCACGTGCCCCGGCAAGATCGCGACCTACACGGCGACGGCCGCGCAGGCGAGGGGAGTCGTCCTCCTGGGAACGCTCATTCTGGCGGAACAGCCGGCCGAGCCCGAACGGACCGAGGAGGTCCCGGCGTTCAATCCCGCCAAGCTGCCAAAGCTGCCGAGGCGCTCGCGCTGAGCGCGGAAGCATCGCGCCTGCTTCGATATCGCGCGTCGGGACAGCGCAATTCCGCATCCACAAATCTCGGCGCCGGCACTTCTCAAACCGTCTGCGCCCCGTCATGGTGCCGCCGCATCAATCTTTTCGGGGCAGCATCAATGTCGGACAAGGTCTCGCGTCGCCAGTTCGCGAAAGTCGCGGGACTCTCCGCAGCAGGAATCGCAAGTCCCCTTGCAATGGTCGAGGCCAAGCCGGCAGCGGCGCCGCGCAGCGGGAGTAGTTTTCCGCCGGGCTTCCTCTGGGGTACGGCGACCTCGTCCTATCAGGTCGAGGGTGCGGTCGAGGAGGACGGGCGAGGGGGCTCGATCTGGGACAAGTTCGTCCGCATCCCCGGCAAGATCGAGGACGGCACCAATGGCGATCGCGCCGTTGAGCATTATCATCGCTACAAGGACGACATTGCACTGATCAAGGAGCTCGGCTGCAAGGCCTATCGCTTCTCGGTGGCCTGGCCGCGGGTGTTCCCCGATGGCGACGGCAAGCCGAACCCCAGGGGACTCGACTTCTACAATCGCCTGATCGACGAGCTCCTGAAGAACGGCATCGAGCCGTGGCTGACGCTTTATCACTGGGACCTGCCGCAATCATTGCAGGATCGCTTTGGCGGCTGGCGGTCGACCGAGACCTGCAAGATCTTCGGCGACTATTCGGCCTATGTCGCCGAGCATCTGACCGATCGCGTCAGGAATGTGTTCACGCTGAACGAGAGCGGCCGCTTCGTCTATTTCGGCTACGGCATCGGCATCGATGCGCCCGGCCTGACGCTGCCGCAGGCCGACGTGAACCAGATCAGGCACAACAGCGCACTCGCGCATGGTCTCGCCGTGCAGGCGGTGCGCGCCCATGGCCGCCGCGGCACGCGCGTCGGACCTGCCGAGAACATCGATGCCTGCATTCCCGCGATCGACACGCCCGAGAACGTCCGCGCCACCGAGATCGCGCTGCGCGAGCTGAACGCCGGCTATCTCAACGTCATCATGACGGGCCGTTACACCGACGCATTCCTGAAATATGCAGGCGCCGATGCGCCGAAATACACCGACGCGGAGTTGAAGGTCATCGGCTCACCGGTCGACTTCCTCGGCCTCAACATCTACGCGCCGCAGCACTATATCGTCGCCTCCGATCAGGGCGCGGGCTTCATGCCGCTGCCGATCCCGAAATCCTTTCCGCACATGAATTCGGATTGGCTGCGCGTCGGCCCCGAGACGATCTATTGGGTGCCGAAGCTCGCGGCAAAGATCTGGAAGACCGATGCGATCTATATCACCGAGAACGGTGCCTCCGGCGAGGATCAGGTCACGCCCGACGGCAAGATCTACGACACCGACCGCATCATGTACTTGCGCAACTATCTGGCCCAGCTTCAGCGTGCCACCGCGGAAGGCGTGCCGGTGCGTGGTTATTTCCTCTGGAGCCTGCTCGACAATTTCGAATGGGTGTTCGGCCTTAACAAGCGCTTCGGACTCTACCACGTCAATTTCGACACCCAGGTGCGAACGCCAAAACTCAGCGCGAGCTTCTACCGCAACGTGATCGCGAGGAACGCGGCGGGGGTGTGATCTCATCATTCATGCAGAAGGTCGTCATGCCCGGGCTTGTCCCGGGCATTCACGTTCTTTGTGCCGCGTTGCAGGGCGTGGATGGCCGGGACAAGCCCGGCCATGACGTGCGGAGACCTTTGTGCATTAACCGCGCTGCGGAATGCCGGCGAGGGGACATAGCCGCCTCTCATTGACTCCCCTCTCCCCCTGATTCAAAACCGTCCTCAACACGCATAACAAGAGGACAACGTCCATGACCGACGCGCTGATCATCGATGCCTGCCGGACCCCGCGCGGCGTCGGCAAGGCCGGCAAGGGAGCTCTCTCAGGCATTCATCCGCAGCAATTAGGTGCCACCGTGCTGCGCGCGCTGGCCGATCGCACCGGGATCAACACCGCCGATGTCGACGACATCGTCTGGGGCTGCAGCGCGCAGGTGGCAACGCAAAGCGGCGATCTCGGCCGCATGTCGGCGCTGGATGCCGGTTATGACGTGCGGGCCAGCGCCGTGACGCTAGATCGCTTCTGCGGTTCCGGCATCACCAGCGTCAACATGGCGGCGAACTCGATCATGGCGGGCGCGGAAGATCTCGTCATCGCCGGCGGCTGCGAGATGATGTCGATGGAGGGGCGCCGCGGCGGCGGTCCGATGATGATGGACTCCGGCAATCTGCGGCTTCGCGCCAGACATCCGCAGTCGCATCAGGGCGTCTGCGCCGATGCGATCGCGACGCTGGAAGGCATCACCCGGCAGGACGTCGACGCGCTTGGCCTCGAAAGCCAGAAGCGCGCCGCGCAGGCGATTGCCGGCGGCCATTTCAAGAAGAGCCTCGTGCCCGTGCATCGCGAGGACGGCAGCCTCGCGCTCGACCATGAAGAATATCCGCGGCCGCGGACGACGATGGAAGGGCTGGCTGCCCTGAAGCCGGCGTTCCCCGCGATCGCCGACTATGCGCTGGACGACAAGGGCACGACCTATCGCGGCCTGATCCTGCAAAAATATCCTGATCTCGACATCAACTTCGTGCACCATGCCGGCAACTCGTCTGGCGTCGTTGACGGCGCCGCCGCGATCCTGCTCGCATCGCCGTCTTACGCTAGAGCGCACGGCCTTAAAGTCCGCGCTCGCGTGGTGGCGATGGCCAATATGGGGGACTCCCCGACCTTGATGCTGAACGCGCCGGTGCCGGCGACGAAGAAGGTGCTGGCGAAGGCCGGGCTCACCATCGACGACATCGACCTGTTCGAGATCAACGAGGCCTTTGCGGTGGTGACCGAAAAATATATCAGGGATCTCAAGCTCGACCGCGCCAAGGTCAATGTCAATGGCGGCTCGATCGCGCTCGGTCATCCCATCGGCGCGACCGGATCGATTCTGATCGGCACCGTGCTCGACGAACTCGAACGGCGCGACCTCAAGCGCGGTCTCGTCACCATGTGCGCGGCCGGCGGCATGGCGCCGGCCATCATCATCGAGCGCGTCTAGCACGCCGCGGCCCCGTAAAAAGCAGGGAAAAACGTCGCAGGGCGACGATCAAGCCTTATTTTTCAGGGTGAATCGCGCTTCTCCTCTCACAAAGAGGCCGGTCGTCGCTTGTCGAAAGCATCGAATCAGCTTTAGCAAGGCAGCTTGCGGGCCTTTGAAACAAGGCAAAAACCGCTGCGCGAGGCGCCATCCGCTCTGGAAGCCGCTAAAATGCAGGGTTTTTTGTCTCAGGGGGCCAAAAAAGCCCGTAAAACCGCGACAAAACTGTGCAGAAGGCTATAGGCCTTCGCCGGTTGGTCTAATATGCAACCGGCAACGAATCAGAGGAGACACGATGCCAGCCCAAATGTCCAAATCGCAGTTGATCGAAAAGATTGCGACCGCCACTGAGCTTTCCAAGCGCGACGTCAAGAGCGTCATGGAGACGCTGACCGACGTCGGCCACAAGGAGCTCAAGAAGAACGGCCTGTTCCTGGTGCCGGGCTTCGCCAAGTTCGTGGTCATCAAGAAGCCCGCGACCAAGGCGCGCAAGGGCACCAACCCGTTCACGGGTGAAGAGATGATGTTCAAGGCCAAGCCGGCCCGGAAGATCGTCCGCGCCCGCCCGGTCAAGGCGGCCAAGGACGCCGTGGCCTGATAACGCAAAGGCCCCCTCGATAAGGGGGCCTTTTGACTTGGGGCAGCCGCGAGGGCCTGAGACGGAGGGCTCAACCCTTGCGGCGCTTCACCCGGACCGGGATCGGCTGAAGCCGCGGCTCCGGTCCGGAAAGCGCATCGCGCACCCGGTCGATGGCCCGACCCAGCAGCTGGCGCAGCTTCTGCGTTGTCCGCGATCGCTTCGCGTCTTCCAGCAGTTTCTTCATCGCATTCACTCCGCCGCTTCGACCTTCGCGCCCACTTCCGCCGGCTCGAGCGCGGCGGCGATGGCCTCGTCGACACGTTCCAGCCAGATGAATTCGAGATTGTCCCGCGCGCTCTTCGGGATGTCGTCGTAATCTCGCTTGTTGCGCGCCGGCAGCATCACCCGCTTCAAGCCGGCCGCGGCCGCAGCTACCACCTTCTCCTTGATGCCGCCGACCGGCAGCACCAGGCCGCGCAGCGAGATCTCGCCGGTCATGGCCGTGTCGCTCCGCACCGTGCGATTGGTGAGCAGCGACGTCAGGGCCGTGAACATCGCAACGCCCGCGCTCGGTCCGTCCTTCGGGGTTGCCCCCGCGGGCACGTGAACGTGGATGTCGCTCTTCTCGAACACCGAGGGATCGATGCCGAGCTGGCTGGCTCTGCTCTTCACCAGCGTCAGCGCAGCCTGCACGCTCTCGCGCATGACTTCGCCGAGCTGGCCGGTCAGGATCATCGCGCCCTTGCCGGGCACCCGCGTGGCCTCGATGAACAGGATGTCGCCGCCGACAGGCGTCCAGGCCAGGCCGGTGGCGACGCCCGGAACGCTGGTGCGCAGTGCGATCTCACCCTCGAAGCGCGGCTGGCCCAGTATGGCCGCGATGTCCTTTGCAGTGACCACGACCTTTGCAGTCGTGCCTTCGGCAATCTGCACCGCGGCATGGCGGAACACCTTGCCGATCTCGCGCTCGAGGTTACGCACGCCGGCCTCGCGCGTGTAACCCTTGACGATCAGCTTCAAGGCCTCCGGCTCGATCTCGGCCTGCTCGGGCGAGAGGCCATTGGCCTCGAGCTGGCGCCGCACCAGATAGCGCCGTGCGATCTCCAGCTTCTCTTCCTCGGTGTAACCGGCGAGGCTGATCAGCTCCATGCGGTCCAGCAGCGGACCCGGAATCTGGTCCAGCATGTTGGCGGTCGCGATGAAGACGACGCGCGACAGGTCGAAGGGCACGCCCAGATAATTGTCCCGGAACGTCCCGTTCTGCTCGGGGTCGAGCACCTCCAGCATGGCGGCGGAGGGGTCGCCCTGCACGCCGCGGCCCATCTTGTCGATCTCGTCCAGCATCATGACGCAGTTGCGGGCGCCCGCCTTCTTGATGCCCTGGATGATGTTGCCGGGCAACGCGCCGATATAGGTGCGCCGGTGGCCGCGGATCTCGGCCTCGTCATGCACGCCGCCCAGGCTGACGCGCACGAAGGGGCGATCCATCGCACGCGCGATGGACTGGCCGAGCGAGGTCTTGCCGACGCCGGGCGGGCCGACGAAGCAGAGGATCGGCGCCTTGCCCTGCGGCGCCAGCTTGCGCACCGCCAGATATTCGATGATCCGGCTCTTGATCTTCTCCAGGCCATAGTGATCCGCATCCAGGATGCGACGTGCTTCCTTGATGTCGATCGGCTTCTCCGCGGGCAGCGCCCAGGGCAGCTCGATCAGCCAGTCGAGGTAGGTGCGCACCATGCCGGCTTCACTGGCCGCCTCGGGCATGCGCTCGTAGCGGCGCAGCTCCTTCTTGGCATGCGCCTCCGCCTCCGGCGGCATGTGGGCCTTGGCAATCGCAGCCGTCAGCTCGGCGACTTCGGCGGCCTTGCCGTCGCCTTCGCCCAGTTGCCGCTGAATCGTCGCCATCTGCTCGCGCAGGATCGCCTCGCGCTGCCGCTCGTCGAACGAGGCGCGGGTCTTCTGGCCGATTTCGTTGGAGATGCGCAGCACCTCCAGCCGTTCGGCCAGGTGCTTCGACACCTTCTCGACGCGCAAGGAGAGGTCGATGGTCTCCAGCACCTCCTGCTTGTCCTGCGGCTTGATGTCCATGAACGACGTCGCCAGGTCCGCCAGCGCGCCGGGCGCACTGGTGCCCTGGAACATCGCGACCAGCTCCGGCGGGGACTGGGGCAGCAGCTCGATCGCCTCGATGGCCTGGCGCTGCAGGTTCAGCGCCCGTGCCTCGATCTCGGGTGAGGTCGTGGTCGGCTCGGGGATCTGCTGGAAACGCGCAGCCAGGAACGGCGTCCCCGGCAGGAAGTCGAGGATACGCGCGCGCTGCACGCCCTGGCAGACGATGTGATGCGTGCCGTCGGGTGCGGTGATGTAGCGCACGATGTTGGCGATGGTCGCGACCTTGTAGACATCATCGGGGCCGGGCTCGTCGATCTCGGGGCTGCGCTGCAGCACGATGCCGACCGGCCGCTGCTCGCGCAGCGCCTGCTGGGCGGCGGCGACGGATTTCGGCCGGGCGATCGCGATCGGCGCGATGGCGCCGGGGAACAGCACCATCTCGCGCACGGGGATGATGATCAGGGCGTCGTCCGGGATCTTCACGTCAGGATTGGTCTGTGCGGTATTCATCTGTTCGGTGGCCATGATCGACCTCAGGATTTGGCGAGGCGCAGCGCGACGCAGCCGTCCATCACGAAGCGGCTGATGGCGTAGCGGCCAAGGGGCAATGCAATGCGGCGCTCAAAGCGTCCCTGCGGCAGCTCGAGCCGGTGGATGCGGGCGTTGCGAAGTTCCGGCGGCAGCGTGCGCTGGCCCGAAATGACCAAGACCCCGTCATGGATGACCGTCTCGACATTGTCCGGATTGACGCCGGGGAGCGCGACCAGGATCAGAAGCTCATGCTCGGTCTCGAGCACGTCGATCGGCGGCTCCCAGCAGGCGTCCTGACGGCCGAACTGCTGCCGCATGCGTTCGCCGCGGGTCAGCTGGTCGAGGGCCTCGGACAGCATCCAGTCGAAGGGATTCTTGGGTTGCATGGCAAAACTCGGAAGAAGGCGCTGCGGTTGGAAAACGGGGATATGGTGATGGTTCCCGCAAATTCCAGCATCGCGCGTTGGCGGCATGCCTGCCTCTCGAACGGGAGCAGGCCCTTGCGCCAGGTCCTTGTGCTGAGGCGCATCGGCGCCGCGAAAGATGTTCCGCGGCGCCGGAGGCTACAATTGGGCGGGTGGTCGGGATCAGGCGGCTTCGCGGTATTCGGCCTCCGCTTCGAGGTTGATGACCGACGTGGCGAGCTCGGTCAGGGTGTGGTCGGTCGCCTCTTCCTCATCCAGCGTATCCTGCAGCAGCCTTGCCGCCTCGGGCATGCCGAGCTGCTCGGCCCAGGTGCGAAGTGTGCCGTATCGGGAGATCTCGTAGTGCTCGACGGCCTGCGCCGCGGCAAGCAGGCCGGCGTCGAGGGCAGGGGCGTTCTTGAAGTCTTTCATGATCTCGGCGCCCTCGTCGGTGATGCCGTTGATCGCCTCGCACGGCTTGCCGCGCGCGGGCTTGTCCAGCATCCCGAAGATCTGCTCCAGCCGTTTGACCTGGCCCTGCGTCTCCCGCAGGTGCTTGTTGAAGGCGGCCGCAAGGTCCTTCGAATGCGCGGCCTTGGCCATCTTCGGCAGCGTCTTGATGATCTTGTTCTCCGCGTAATAGATGTCTTTCAGCGTTTCCAGGAAAAGGTCGCTCAGCATCTTGGGCACCCGACGCGGGCGGCGCGATGCGGCCTTTTTCGCGGGTGCACGTTTCTTTGCTTTCTTCGCCATAGGTCCTCCTGATGAGGCGACACGGGAAGGCTCGTCCTTCCTCAATCCTCTCGCGATCAAGAGCCGGGACAGGCAAATGTTCCTCGCGAAGGCCTGCGCGAGCCGCTGTGGCTGGCCTTCCGTGACGCCAAGCCATGCTCGACTTCGCCCTGTCCGCCTTCATGACGCTGCTGCGCGCGCACGCTCGGCCGCACCGGAAATGCGGTACGCTCGCGGGTGATCGGCATGCCGCCGGGCCTATTCGGTGCAAGTCGCGATCAACGGCATTGCGGCTGTCCGGGCCAACCTGTGTTGAGACTTCTGGGTCCGCGACGAACTGTTAATCTGTTGATTTTACAATAAATTCATCGCCCATGCGGGCGCGTCGGCAATCTGGCGCCTGAACAGTTCCGCTTTCGCTTGCGCAGCCATATTGCTTTGACGTACTTCGGGTCTAACAAGACGCCCATCGTCAAGAAGGTCGGAGATGAAATCGAAGTCGATGACAGCGGACGAACTCGCAAAGAGACAGGCCATCATCGACGCCTGCCGCCGCATGAATGCGCTCGGCATCAACCAGGGCACCTCAGGCAATATCAGCGTGCGGCATGGCGAGGGGCTCCTGATCACGCCCACCAGCCTGCCCTATGACACCATGACGCCGGACCAGATCGTCTTCATGGCGATGGACGGCTCGCATGCACCTAGCCAGAAGCCGTCAAGCGAGTGGCGCTTCCATCTGGACATCCTGAAGGCGCGCACTGAGGTCAACGCCGTCGTGCACGCCCATCCGACCTATTGCACCATCCTGGCGATCATGGGCATGGAGATCCCGCCGGTGCACTACATGATCGCGGCGGCCGGCGGCGACAGCATCCGCTGCGCGCCCTATGCCACTTTCGGGACGGTGGAATTGTCCAAGCACGCCGTGCGCGCGCTGGAGGGGCGGCTCGCCTGCCTGCTGGACCATCACGGCATGATCGCGATCGGCCAGACGCTCGACAAGGCGATGTGGCTCGCCGTCGAGGTCGAGACGCTGGCGCGGCAATATCACGGCTGCCTCCAGATCGGTAAACCGCCGCTGCTCTCGAGCGCCGAGATCGAGCGGGTCCGTCAGCGCATGGCCGGCTACGGCCTGTCGGAAGGGTAGGGCTCGCAAGCGGTGTTCGCGCGGATCAGATATTTCGTCGACGGCAAGGGGACCAACCGCACGATGGTCCGGCTGCGCGCGCTGTTGCGCAGCAACGAGTTCTACCTGATCCCGCTCGCGCTCGTCATCGGCACGCTGGCCGGCGCGATCGTGACCCTGATGGCCGTGATCGCGCAGATCGCCCATGTCGTGATCTTCGGCATTCCGATCGACGTGCGCCTTTCCGCCAACGCCTATATCAATCCCTTCGCGGCGATGATCGCGCCGGCGCTCGGCGGCCTCATCCTCGGCATCATGGAATGGTGGCGGCGGCGGCTGAAGATCTCGAGCGCGGTCGACCCGATCGAGGCCAACGCGCTGCGCGGCGGCAATCTGTCGATGCGCGACAGCGTGGTGGTGTCGAGCCAGACGCTGATCTCGAACGGCTGCGGCGCCTCTGTCGGCCTCGAGGCCGGCTACACCCAGATCGGCTCGGGCATCGCCTCCCTGTTCGGCAAATTCTTCAATCTCCGCCGTAACGATCTTCGCCTGATCGTCGGCTGCGGCGCCGCCGCTGCGATCGCCGCGGCCTTCGGCGCGCCGATCACCGGCGCGTTCTACGCCTGCGAGTTGATCGTCGGCGTCTATTCGGTCGGCAGCGCCGCGCCGATCCTGGCGGCGTCGCTTGCCGGCGCGCTCACTGCGCAATGGCTCGGCGGCGCGCCGTACTCCATCGAAATACCGAAGGTCAGCGCCGTCGGCGTCGAGCAATATCTGGCGCTGATCGGGCTCGCGCTCGTCACCAGCGGCGTCGGCATTGCCGTGATGCGCTCCTCGCCGATGTTCGAGCGCCTGTTCAAATGGCTGCCGGTCTGGCTGCGCCCGGTGTTCGGCGGCCTCATCGTCGGCAGCTTCGCCCTCGTCACGCCGCAGGTGCTGGCGGCCGGCCACGGCGCCATGGTGCTCGACCTCTTCCACGACATGACGATCGGCCTGGTCGCGATCATCATCGGGCTGAAGGTGACGGCCTGCCTGATCTCGCTGGCCTCGGGCTTCCGCGGCGGTCTGTTCTTCGCCTCGCTGTTCGTCGGCAGCCTGATCGGAAAGTTCTTCTCTGCGGTGCTGCTCCTGATCAGCCCGAACTTCGTGATCGATCCGCTGGTGGCGATGCTGACCGGCATGGCGACGCTGGGCGTTGCCATCGTCGGCGGTCCCTTGACCATGTCGTTCCTCGTGCTCGAGATGACCCGCAATGTCGACGTCACCGCCGTGGTGCTGGCCGGCTGCATCGTCACCTCGATCTGCGTCCGCTTCATGTTCGGCCACTCCTTCTCGACCTGGCGCCTGCATCTGCGCGGCGAGACCATCCGCAGCGCCAATGACGTCGGCTGGCTGCGCAACCTCACCGTCGAGCGTCTGATGCGCTCCGACGTCGCCAAGGTGCCCTCGAGCACCACCATCGCCGCGACCCGCAGCGAATTTCCGCTGGGATCGCGCCCGGGCGTTGTCGTCGTCAACAACGCCGACGAATATGTCGGCCTGGTCCTGCTGCCCGATTTGTTCTCCAGCGACCTCGACACCATTGCCGACGACATCCAGGTGATCGAGCTCGCGCGGCTGACCGAGATCGTGCTGATCCCGGAAATGAACGTGAAGTCGGCCATGGCGGTGTTCGACGAGGCCGAGGCCGAAATGCTGGCGGTGGTCGATTCCACCGACAGCCGCAAGGTGGTCGGCTTCCTGACCGAGACCACCGCCCGCCGCCGCTATGTCGAGGAGATCGACAAGGCCACGCGCGGCGTGCTGGGTGCATTGTCCTGATCGCGCCCAGGCAAGTCGAGGCCGGCACGCCGGGCGGACTTGCCAGATCGTTCACAACCTCTAGGCTAGGGACCGACGGCGGGGCTGGCCCCCGGCCGCATCCAGCGACGAGGGACGTGCGATGTCGGACACGCTTCGCCTGTTGCTTGCCTTGCTCGAACTCGGGCCCCGGCTGAAGGATCTGCTGGGCGACAAATGGCCCCCTTACGCCGACGAATTGCAGGAATTGGCCGGTCGCGCCGGCAAGGGCGAGGATCCGGCCAGGCTTCGCCAGTCGCTCGACCTGCTGCTCGCGCGGCTGCTCGCAGAGGCGCCCGCTACGGAGCTTGTCGCGCATGTGATGGAAGACATGGCGGCGCCCGCGCCCGCCACCGAGACCGTGACCCGCCGCGGCCGGGTCTCGCCGCTGGTCGTCCCTGATATCGTCGAGCCGACCACGGATGAGGCGACCGGAATCGTCACCATCCCCGTGTTCTACGGCACCGACCGCGGCCGCGGCGACGACACGCCGGCGCGCTATTTTGGCGCTGCGCGCGGGACGCCGTCATTCGGGATCGCCGAGGTCAGCGTGCCCACGCATGGCCGCGACCTCGGCGAGCTCACCAGCCCGAGCTGGTGGCACCTCGAATTCTCGGCCAATCCGGAAAAGCACGTCATCCTCAAGTCGGTGGGCGCGCTGGGCAGGGACGCCTTCGTTGCCACCTTGAAGGATTCGCTTGCGGCGGCGGATTTGCACGACGTCCTGATCTTCGTACATGGTTACAACGTCACATTTGAAGACGCGGCGCGGCGCGCCGGGCAGCTTGCCGTGGATCTGAAATTCGCCGGCAGGACGCTGCTATACAGCTGGGCGTCGGCGGCGGACACCAGGAAGTACACCGTGGATGAGAGCACGATCGACTGGTCGCGCGATCATTTCGAGGCGTTTCTCCAGCTCGCGCTCGGCGAGATCGGTGCCGCCAAGGTTCACGTCATCGCTCACAGCATGGGCAACCGCGCCGTGATCAACACGCTCGAAGGCGTGACGTCCTGGCAGATGCCATCAGGTGCCGCAAAGCTCGGGCAGATCGTCCTTGCCGCGCCTGACATCGACCGCGACCGCTTTGTCCAGCTCGCGGCCAAGTTCAAAGGCTGTGCCTCGCGCGTGACCCTCTATGCCTCGTCGCGTGACGTGGCGCTGCTGGCCTCGAAATTCGTGCACGGTTATCCCCGGGCGGGCGAGGCTGGCGAGGCGCTGACGATCGTCGACGGCGTCGACACCATCGATGCCTCGCTGGTCGATACCAGCCTGGTCGGCCTGCGCCATTCCTATTTCGGCGAGAAGCGCTCGATCCTGAACGACATGTTCAGTTTGATCGTGCAGCAACTCGCGCCCGACCAGCGTTTTGACCTCCAGGCCGCGGGCGATGCGGTGCGGAGGTACTGGAGCTACAGGGCCTAGAGGCGGTCCTATCGGTCAAAGCGTGTCAGATTGCCGCGATCACGAAACCATTGCAGTGCCTTGCGCATTATACCGTGTTTCCATATCGCCTTTTTGGCGAGAGCAGAGGACGCGAAGATGAGTGACAGGTCGGTGAAATCGAGAAATGGCCGCAGCACTGTACTGGCCGCCTTCGCCGGTCTTGCTCTGGCCGTCGCGTCCGTCTCGCCGTCGGCTGCCGGATCGCCGGCAGCGGCCAAGGGTCCGGCCAAGGCTCCGCCCGCCGCCACGGCCGGGCAGGGCTCATCCGACGCGACCGATTTCAGCGCCGCGCGCCGTCGTCGCTATTACCGGCGCGGGCCGAGCGCTGCGGGCCTTGCATTCATGGGCGCCGCGGCCGGTTTGATCGGAGGCGCGATCGCCGAGAGCCGGCGCCAGGAATACTACGACAATTATTACTATGGCGGCCCGCGCTATTATGGTCCAGGCTATGGCTACTATGGTGGACCGCGCTACTACTACGATCCGTATTGATATGGCCACGGACTCTCCCCATCGTCATTCCGGGGCGATGCGCAGCATCGAGCCCGGAATCCATCGGGCCCAAGTCACGCTGTGAAATGGATTCCGGGCTCGCGCCAAGAGGCGCGCCCCGGAATGACACGGAGAGGCCGGCGTGTCGCCCTCTGTCAATCCTACGCCGCAAAAATATTCCACTTTACCGAAATTATGTATGGCCCATCCCGGCTCACCTTGAGGGGCGATCGTAGTCGTCACGTTTGCGAGCCGGGGATGCGGTGGACACGGCAGCGTCGGCACGAGAGGGTGCGGGCAGGGCGGGTAGTCCCTGTGAGCCCGAGACCGCGTGTGGATGAGCGGCGCTGTTCGTTCGTCGTGCCAACAGGCTTTCGGCGCGTGTGCACACTGCCGAAAGCCCCTGCGGCACCAGGCGAACGCGCATACGGCAAAACCGTGTGGTCCATGCTGCAAGCTCTTTTTCCCGATGCTCTACAAATGAAAAAGCCCCGCCGAAACAAGCGCTTCTGAAACTCTGGCGAAGAGGACGGCGATGGCCGCCGAAAGGGCTGGGTCCCAATAGGCCCTATTCCCGGCCTTTCGAGCGCGCCAGTTGGTGGGCGGCGAATTTCATGGTGGTGATCGATACGTCGAGAGGTACGGCTGCGAAAGATAGGCCAGCATCTTCATCTCTCGCCGTCCCCGCGTTACGGTGTCGAGCACCAGACCGGATGACACGGACAACATCGCCATGATCATTAATCCCATCGACAGCACAGCCGTTGGCAGGCGCGGCACCAATCCGGTCTCAATGAAGGTGATCAAAATTGGAATGGCCAGAATGACCGAAGCGAGCGCGAGAACGATCCCGATGGCCGTGAAAAAGCGCAACGGCCTCTCCGAGCGGTAGAGCCGCAACATGGTGCCGAGGATACGAAAGCCGTCACGCCACGTGTTGAGCTTGGAGAAGGAGCCTTCCGGGCGAGCGTAGTAGGGCGTCGGCACCTCGGCAACCGGTAGCGACAATTCCAGTGCGTAGACAACAAGCTCGGTCTCGATCTCGAATCCGTCGGATAGAACCGGAAAAGACTTCACGAACCGGCGCGAAAACACGCGATAACCCGAGAGGATATCCTTGAACGTGTGACCAAAAGTCGATGAGAGAACGCTTGTCAGCATCCTGTTGCCAGCGCGATGGCCTCGTCGATATGCAGCGTCGGACTGATCGACTCGGAAACCGGCGACCATGTCAAGATGGTCGTCGATCAGCTTTTCGATCATGCGTGGCGCGCTTGGCGCGTCGTAGGTGGCATCGCCGTCCACAAGCACATATACGTCGGCATCGATATCGGCGAACATGCGGCGCACCACGTTGCCTTTGCCCTGCCGATACTCACTGCGGACATTGGCTCCCGCGTCGCGGGCGGCGCTGGCCGTGTGGTCGCTTGAGTTGTTGTCATAGACGTAGACTTCTGCCGAAGGCAGAGCCTTGCGAAAGTCAGTAACGACCGTCGCGATCGTTGCTTCCTCGTTATAGCAGGGCACTAGAACGGCGATGCGGAAGGGCGGAGATGTCATTTACGGAAGTGCTTTGAGGCTTGCGGCTTCTAGCGAGACAGGCGTCGGCGCGGCAGCTTTTGCAGAGAGAATCAGTCCAGCAAAGCACACGCTCCAAAGCGAAAGCATCGCAATCGGCACAATGTAGTAGGGAGTAAAGATCGGGTGGCTTAGAAAAAACAAGAGATTGATGGCGAGATTGCCCGCCACGAGGAGTGCGACCCTTCGGACGCCGTTCTCATCCGTCCGCAATAGCCATGTGATCCAGCTCACAGCAAGCATGATCAGCACGGATTGAATATCTCTTGCATATTCGCCGAGGACGCCGAGGTCGAACGCTGGGGCGATCACGTCGGCGGTACCGTACGTCGTCGCAAAGGGGCTACCTGCGTTAATGGCGTTTGCAATCAATGTTGGGGCCATGCCGAGCACGAACGCAATCCCAAATCCCATGGTCTGTGCGAAGGCGCTGGGTTTGCGCGAGCGCAGCAACGAGATTCCAAGGACTAGGAAATAACCCGATCCAAGGAACAGGTTGGCCAATCTAAGATTGACCGACAATCCGAGCAGCAAGCCGATGACCATCGCCAACAGGCTATTATCGCGCTCCTCTGCCATCCATCGTGCGGTTAAGAACCCTGCGAGTGCACAAATCGCCATCGTCGGCGCGATCGAGTAGCTGGCCTTCGTAGGATTGATCATCAGCACCAGGGCCAGAGCCCCGAACGCTCCGGCTGCAAGCACCGCAGGAATCCATTGAGCTGAAAAAATGGCTAGGAGGGCAAAGCAACAAACGATCAGGGTGGCGGCAAGGTAGAGTGGCACCACCTGATGGCCGTCGGGGAACAGGGCCAGCAAGAACCCGGTTCCGGGTGGGTATTGAACGACCATCTTGTGGTCTGACATCGGGGTGTGGCAAGGCCACCGGGTCGGGTCTCGCCAATCGGAATACCCGATCTCTTTCAATTTGGCCTGGAAGAAGCCGTCGTCGTCACGCGAGCTGTTTGTGTCCAAGCCACTGACGCCAAAGCGCTGAAACAAGTGCGCCTGCCGAAGGTAGCACACGTCATCGTAGACGCCGCGCGCTTCGTTCCAACCCGACGTCGTGCGGATGTTGGTCACCAGTATGGTCAAGCAGAGCAGCGCAAAGACGAGCTTCAACAGCCGCAGCGTGCGCCCGCCGGTCGAAATCAGTTTCCCAGCCATAGGATCTCAATAACCACAACTAGCGCGAGCCCGCTAGTCCGGCCATCGTCCGGAGGCCGTATTGCGGATCACGGGGTCCCCACCTTTACCTTGCCCGGCATGCGCCAATCCCTTGGTGCTGCGGACATCGATGATTGCCCCCTGAAACAGACCGGATGGTCCGGCTCTATCAGGGCGGCAAATGTGAATGTATTTGGGACAGCCAGCCACAGGGTCCGGTTCAGTCCACGTTGACTGTTAAGAGTTCTCTACCAACCTCATCCTTGCCGTAGTGTATGCAAGGTGACTTCGGCTGGACAGTTGAGCCGGACCGGCAGGAGGCTGGTGCCAGCCCCTGTCGAAGTGTAGCCGGCCATATGACCATATCGCCACGCGCCGCTACCCAGCCGCCGCGGCAACTTTGCTTCGAGCTTGATCGGAACCCCGTAGGGCAGGCAGAGCTGACCTCCGTGCGTATGTCCGCTTAGCATCAAGTCGAAGCCTCTGTGTGCGGCCTCACGGTAGACCTCCGGCGTGTGCGAGAGGAGTATTGAGTAGGTGTTGACTGGAATTGCATGGGCCGCCTTGCCAATATCGCCAACGCGATAGAAATGCGCGTCATCAATTCCGGCAAGGTAGATTTGATCATTTCCCCGCGCAATTACCTCGGTTTCATTGAACAACACCTTTGCGCCCATCGCTTCGAGCGCAGGCGTCATCAAAATGCTATCGTGATTGCCGAGCACCGCGAAAATTGGTTGCTTTAGGCTTGCCATAACCGGAGCGATAGCTTCCAGGCTCTTCTCGAATGACCCATAGGTCTTTCCGCGATAGTCGCCCGTTAACACACAGATGTCGTACACAAGGTCCCGAGTGATATCAGCCAAATGACCCATCGCACCGAGACTAGTGTCGCCGTGTAGATCGCTCACGTGGAGCATTGTGAAACCATCAAAGCTTCGAGGCAAAGATGCGGAGCGGATCAAATTTCTCTTGATGAGAACACGCTCGGCATTTCGCCGCGCAACGCCATAAAGACCCGTGAGCTTGAGGCCAAACTCGATAACAAACGGCGCCAAATATAAGTTCTCGAGATTAAAGATTAGCGTCCCTTGGCCGAACAGCTGTGCCTCGTGCTCACGTTCAGTTTGCAACCGCAGCTCGACGTGCTCATGGCCGATCCGTTCTATCAACGTCTTAAGACACTCTTTTCCATGCATCAGGTCATTGCTCAAGCTTTGGGAACTATACTTTGCACCGGTGACCGCGGCCCGGACATTGAATGGTAAGGCGTCGTTATCCAGCACCTTCCAATAGGTCTCAGAAACTCTCCATATCGTCCAAGACCCTGATCAAATCGGGACACAACGGAGGACACACCGGCCCCATAATGTTGTTATTATTACATTTTTTGCTGCCTGAGAACCCCTGCGCAGGGAAGGCCGTGTGTTGGACTTCACCTGTATGCTGCTGTGCGATCTTCTTGCGCTACATTTTCGCGCAGCAGACCGCGGGTGCGAGGTCGGCACCCGGTCTTCCCTGCGCCTCTTGATTGAGAGGGTGGAGAGATCAAGCAAAGCTTGGGCGAAATGAGCCGCGAGGAGGCGAAGGCGTGTCTGCGATTGGAGCGCTGCTTGCCACAGACGACGCTATCGTAGGGTAGGCAAAGCGAAGCGTGCCCACCACAAGCACATGGTGGGCACGGCGCTTGGCGCCTTTCCCACCCTACGACACCTGCGAACGGAAGAGCGATGCCGTGCCCTCATACTGCGTCTACACACTCGCTGTCATCGCCCGGCCAGTGCGCAATTGCGCACTAGGACCGGGCGATCCAGGACTCAGAGACAGCAATGATTGAGCCGAGAAGGCGCGGCGTACTGGATTCCCCGCCTGCCGCCTACGCTAAAAGCTTCGGCTGCCCTGGACCTCAACCCCGGCGAAGCCTTGGCATAGCCGGGTCGCGGGGAATGACAGCTTCAATTGGAGAAGCGATGTGGGCGCCTCATACTCTCTCGTGCCCCAGACGCAGCGCAGCGTCTCTTCGACGGTGCGCTGCAGAGCCGGGGCCCACATCTCCGAGCAATCCGTGTCGCGTGGGTCCCGGCTCTGCGCAGCAACGCTACGCGCTGCAGCGCGTCCGGAACACGAGAGCGCTCTATACCTTCCGTCTCACCGTCCCGCCGGTGCCGACATTGCGCCATTGGCGTAGCGCGACCAGTCGGGTTCAGACGGCTGCGACGGCCACATGGCTGCATTGGAGTCGCGCACCGACTGGGTGATGGGGGCAGGTCGTGCCTTGCGAACGTGCTGACGGTCGTTCGCGGCGGCGGTCTGGATGGTGATGGCGGTGATCAGCGTGGCGCCGAGAATGGCAAGAGTCTTTCGCATGGATGTTTCTCCCGTGACGACGTCCCGGTCGTGAGAAATGTCATCGTCGTCTCGCATGACATGGCGATGCCTCCGGCCTGATATCACCCTGGCCGGGTTCACGATGGGGCGAGCGAATTTTTTGGTCCCGGCTAAATATTCGGCAGTCGCCTGGCGGGTGCGGATGGACTTGGCTGGTGCAATCCGGTTGAATGGGAGCAATGAAGGTTTCAGGCGCGACAATGATGTCGAAATATCTGCTGGTCCTGCTTTTGATCGCCTCGCCGGCGGTGGCGCAGGTCAAACCCGCTCCCAAAGCCGCGGCGGCGCATCCCGACCCCTGCACTCCGATCGGACGCACCGCCGACGGCAAGCTGGTCTATTCCATGAAATGCGAGAACCTGCCGGCGCCGTCTCCGCCACCGCCCCAGGCGGAACTGAAGGAGGCGCCGCCGGCCGCCGCCGCCGCTGCGGAGCCCGAGCCGGAGGTACGGCGGAGTGGCATTTTCGGCTGGTCCTACGACCGCAGGTAACGGACCTCACGCCCTTGCGCGAAGCCCGCTGGAATGCTCTTTGCGTGCAAGTTCCCCGTGGGGCGAACCTTTTGGCCCCCGACCCAGAGAGATGAGATGAGCAAACTCGTTATCCGCGCCGGCGATTTCACCTTCGATGCCCGCTTCGAAGAGCAGGCCGCACCCAAGACCGTCGCGGCGTTCCGCAAGGCGCTGCCGTTCGAAAGCCACATCATCCATGTGCGCTGGAGCGGCGAAGGCGTCTGGATGCCGCTCGGCGATCTCGACTTCGGTGTCGGCTACGAGAACCACACCAGCTATCCTGCCCCGGGCCAGATCATCCTCTATCCCGGCGGCATCAGCGAGACCGAGATCCTGCTCGCCTATGGCGGCGTGCATTTCGCCAGCAAGATGGGCCAGCTCGCCGGCAATCACTTCATCACCGTGACTTCGGGGCTGGAGAACCTGGCACCGCTGGGCAAGAGCGTGCTGTGGAAGGGTGCGCTGCCGATCCGCTTCGAGGAAGTCTGAGTGACTGACAACAGCTACCCGCGCGATCTCCGCGGTTACGGTCGCAACCCGCCGCATCCAGAGTGGCCCGGCAACGCCCGGGTCGCGGTGCAGTTCGTTGTCAATTTCGAGGAGGGCGGTGAGAACAACGTCTTGCACGGCGACCGCGCCTCGGAAGCGTTCCTGTCCGACGTGCTGGGCGCGCAGCCCTGGCCGGGCCAGCGCCACGCCAATATCGAATCCATGTTCGAATATGGCTCGCGCGCCGGCTTCTGGCGCTTGTGGCGCCTGTTTGGCGAGCGCAAATGGCCGACCACCGTGTTCGGGGTGTCCACTGCGCTGAAGCGCAATCCCGAGATCGTCGCGGCGATGAAGGAATCAGGCTGGGACATCGCAAGCCACAGCCTGAAATGGATCGAGCACAAGGACATGACCGAGGCGCAGGAGCGCGCCGAGATCGCCGAGTCCATCCGCGTTCACACCGAGGCGGTCGGATCGCGGCCGCTCGGCTGGTACACCGGGCGCTCCTCGATCAACACCAACCGTCTGCTGATGGAGGAGGGCGGCTTCCTCTATCTCTGCGACTCCTATGCCGACGATCTGCCCTATTGGGTCAAGGGCGCGAACGGCAAGCAGCTCATGATTCCCTATACGCTCGACGCCAACGACATGCGCTTCATCAACCCGCAAGGGTTTGCCGAAGGCGAGCAGTTCTTCACCTATCTGAAGGACGCCTTCGACGTGCTCTACGCCGAAGGCGAGACCGCGCCGAAGATGATGTCGGTGGGACTGCACTGCCGCCTCGCCGGCCGGCCGGGCCGTGCCGCAGGCCTGATCCGCTTCCTCGATTATGTCGGCAAGCACGATCGCGTCTGGGTGCCGACGCGGCTGCAGATCGCGCAGCATTGGCACAACAAGCATGCGCATCTCGCGGCCGACGCGTTCGAGATCCGGTAGAGATGTGATGGCGCAAATCCCGCTCGCCGATCTCAACGCCGCAAGCAAGGCCGACTTCGTCGCCGCGCTCGCCAATGTCGTCGAATATTCGCCGTGGATTGCCGAGCGGATCGCTGCGCAGCGGCCGTTCGCCGGCATCAATCAGTTGCACGCCGCGCTGATGGCGGCGATCCAGGCGGCCGAACCCGACGTGCAGCTGGCGTTGATCCGCGCGCATCCTGACTTGGCCAACAAGACCCAGCGCGCGGCGGGCCTGACGGCGGAATCGACCGACGAGCAGAACAGCGCCGGCCTCGACCGGCTGTCGGAGGCCGAATATTCGGCGTTCGAGCGCGTCAACAACGCTTACCGCGAAAAGTTCGGCTTCCCCTATATCGTCTGCGTGCGACGTCACACCAAGGATTCGGTGCTGCGCGACTTCGAGACGCGGCTGCGCAATATCGCCAAGACCGAGACGCGTCGCGCGATCGAGGAGATCGGCCGCATCTCGGCGCTGCGGCTCGATCAGCTGGTCATCGCCGACGACAGACTGAAGGTGCACGGCCGGCTCTCGACTCATGTGCTGGACAATCACGCCGGCAAGCCCGCGCCGGGGATTCCCGTGGAGCTGGTCGAGCTCGCTGCGCTCGGCGAGAACCGTATCATCGCGCGCACCGTCACCAACGCCGACGGCCGCACTGACCAGCCGCTGATCGGCGGTCGCCCGCTGCCGATCGGCCGCTACGAGCTCCGCTTCAACGTCGGAAAGTATTACGCCGAGCGCAACGTGCCGCTGTCGGATCCGCCGTTCCTCGACGAGATCCCGCTACGGTTTGCGATCAGCGAGCCGGAAAGCCATTACCACGTGCCGCTGCTGGTCACGCCGTGGAGCTATTCGACCTATCGCGGCAGCTAGTCGCCGAACTTGTCGTGCAGGGCTGGAAACAGCCGGTCCGGCTTGAACGGCGGCGCGGTGAAGCGGATGCCGGTGGCATCGGCGATGGCGTTGCCGAGGGCGGCGGCGACCGGATTGTACGGGCTCTCGCTCATCGACTTCGCGCCCAGCGGCCCCATCGTATCGGATGTCTCGGCGAACAACACCTCCGTGCGCGGCACGTCCGCGAAGGACGGCAGATGGTAGTCACGGAATTTGGGATTGGTGACGCGCCCCTCCGCGTCGATCACCATCTCCTCGTAGAGCGCAGCACCGAGGGCTTGCGCGACGCCGCCCTCGACCTGGCCGCGGCATTGCATGGGATTGGCGACGACGCCGGCATCGGCGGCCTGCACGCTCCGGAGAATCCTGATCTCGCCGGTGCCCTTGTTCACGGCGACGCGAAAGCCCTGGACGTTGAACCCGACCGAGCGTGGCGTTCCCTCGGAATTGCCTTGCGCTGCGAGCGGACGACCCGCCTCGCGCGCGTGCTTGGCGAGCTCGGCAAAGGACATCCGGCGCACGCCGCTGGCGACGAATTCGTCCTCGAGCGTGCAGCTCGCGACATCGCAAAGCCACGCGCCAGCGGCGGCCGCCTTCAATTCGGCGGCAAGCTGCGTTGCGGCGGCCTGCGTCGCCTTGCCGGCAACGAAGGTGCCGGTGCTGCCATAGGCGCCGGTGTCGTGGCCGCCATGGGCGGTATCGGACTGGCGCAGGCGGATCCTGTCGACGGTGGTCGCCAGGACAGTGGCGGCGATCTGCCGGTGCACCGTGCTGGTGCCGTTGCCGAACTCGGCGGTCCCGACGGTGAGATCGAAGCCGCCATCCTCGTTGAGCGCGATCATGGCGTCGGCGATGTGGCCGGCGGGCGGTGCGGTGTCGATCATGGTCAGCGCGATGCCGTCGCCGGTCAGCCAGTCCGGCGACAGCTCGGGCTGCGGCTGATCCGCCAGCATGGCGCGTTCGACGAGGTCGATGCATTGGTCGAGCCCGTAGGAGCCATACAACACGTCATGATATTCGGACTCAGGTGGCGACAGCATGGGATCGCCGGGCCTGACGATATTGCGGCGGCGCATGTCGTAAGGGCTGATGCCGAGCTGCCCGGCCAGTTCGTCGATCGCGGCTTCCACCGCGACCACCGACTGCGGCAGGCCATAGCCGCGAAACGCGCCGGCGGGCACCGTATTGGTGTAGACGACGAAGCCATCGACCCGCTTGTTGGGGCAGTTATAGACGGCGATCGATTCGTTCACCGCGTGGAACATCACCGAGGGGCCGTGATTGCCGTAAGCGCCGGTATTGGAGAGCACTTCGAGCTGGAGCGCGGTGAGCTTGCCGCTAGAGTCGGCGCCGGCCTTGATGTGGACCCGCATCGGATGCCGTGTCGAGGTCGCGATGAACTGTTCCTCGCGGGTGAGCTCGAGCTTGACGGGGCGTCCCGTCTTCAGCGCGGCCAGCGCCAGGATATCCTCGACGAACATCTCCTGCTTGCCGCCAAAGCCGCCGCCGACCCGCTCGCAGAACACGCGGACCTTGTCCATCGGAAGCCTAAAGATGTCCGACAGCGCGCGCCGGGTCAGGAACGGCACCTGCGTCGAACTGCGGACGTTGAGCACGCCTGCTTCGTCGAGCCAGGCGAGGCCGCCATGGGTCTCCAGCGCCGCATGCTGCACGCGATGGCTGTGGAACGTGGCCTCGTACGTCACGGCGGAGGTGACGAGTGCGGAGGCGACATCGCCGAACTCGCCATGAATCTCGGCGACCAGGTTGCGCTGCGCGTCGGCAACGCGGTTGGCGCTGGTCCTATCTGGGTGAACGAGCGGCGCGCCCGGCATCATCGCCTGCTCCGGATCGATCAACGCGGGCAGAATCTCGTACGTGACGTTCAGTCGCCGGCAGGCCTCCTCGGCCACGCCTTCACTCTCGGCCACCACCGCCGCGACCCTCTGGCCGATGAAGCGGACCACGTCGTCGAGGATGCGGGTATCCTCGGGATCCATCCAATCCTTCTCATGCCGCGCCGTCGATGTCAGCACCATTGGCGCATCCTCATGCGTCAGGATGGCGTGCACGCCCGGAACTGCCATCGCCGCCGACTTGTCAATCGACACGATCCGGGCATGGGCATGCGGCGAGCGCAGCAGCTTGATGTGCAGCAGGCCCTCGATCTCGGTGTCGAACGTGTAGCGCGCCTTGCCGCGGACGACGTCCGGCCCTGCAGGCGCCGGCAGGCTGCGGCCGAACGCGCCGCCGGCCTCGACGCGCGCCTCGACATTGCATTTGCCGTGGATCGCGTCCTCGATCGCGCGATAGCCCGTGCAGCGACAGATATTGCCCTTCAGCGCTGCGCCAAGGTCGGTACGTTGCGCCTGGTTCAACGAGGCGCAGGTCAGGATCATGCCGGCGGTGCAGAAGCCGCACTGGAACGCTTGCGCGTCGAGAAAAGCCTGCTGCATCGGATGCGTTCCGTCCTCGCTGCCGAGCCCTTCGATCGTGGTGATGGCGCGTCCCTCCGCGCGGAACGCGGGGATCAGGCAGCTGTGCACCGGCTCGCCGTCGAGCAGCACGGTGCAGGCCCCGCAATCGCCGGCGTCGCAGCCTTTTTTCACTCCGAACTGGCCAAGCTCGCGCAAAAACGTGCGCAGGCATTGGCCGGCGCGCGGCATTTGCGGAAATGTCGTGCCGTTGATCTCGAAGCTCATGACGGCGTTGCACCCAGCAGTTCGGCACGGATCTCCTCGGCGAGCCGCAGCGTCATGTGCTTGCGCCAAAGCGGCTTGCCATGAATGTCGGTGTGATAGAGATCGTCGGGGATCTCCTCGGAGATCGCGGTGCGAAGCGTGCTCGCATCGGTCGGCCCGGGAAACGATATCTGGATCGGGCGCACGGTCGATGCTGTTACGGTCAGCTTCAACGCGCCATTGCCATCGAGGCTTCCGATCAGCAGGGCCGCGGAGCGGCCGACCGGTGCGAGCGAGATCTGGCGAAACGCGGAGCGACGCTTCAGGGCAGGAAGCGGAATGTCGATCTGGCGCAGAAGGTCGCCCGGCGACAAGCGATTGCGCTGGTTGCCGATGACGAAGTCAGCGACGGGCATCCTCTGCTCGCCGCCGCCGGCTTTCCAGATGGTGCAGATGCCGTCGAGTGCGGATGTGAGCGAGATCATCGGTCCCGCCGGCAGCGACATGCAGAGATTGCCGCCGACCGTCGCCGTTTTCCAGATCTTGAACGAGGCGAGGAAGGCGCGACAGCATTGGCTGATCAGTGGGGCCGCGAGCCAGTCAGGCGGACAGGTGAACGCGTCGAGTTGCGAGATGGTGCAGGTGGCTGCGATGCTGAGATGGCTGTCGGTGATCGTCAGTGCCGGCCATTTCAGATCGGCGAGATCGATCAGCCGCGTGAGGTGGATCTGCGGCTCGGAGAACAGCCAGGTACCGCCCGCGAGCCAAGCATCACCTGGCGTCCAAACGGGCAGTTCGGAGCGCGTTTGCGGATGGGAAACCGCTGTGATGGTATTCAAGTCCATGACTTGCGAGAACGCCTGCGCCGGATGATTTGTGTCGAGGTAAATTCTTGCAAGACCAGCGCCAAGTAGCAACAACAAGTCGCAGCAATGACGCACTCGGAATGGCCTTTGCCTTGCAGGCGATTCGTTAACGAGGGCGAGGAGAAATGGAGACATGAGCGACGCAAAGCCGATCTGGATCAGGGATCCCCAGGCCATTCTCGCTGACGGCGCTGGCCGCGGGGTCGTCGTTAAGGATGGTCGTATCGTCGAACTCGTGCCTTCAGGCGGAACACCGGCGACTGCCGGTGTCACGGTGTTCGATGCGAGCGAGCATGTCGTGCTGCCGGGCCTCATCAACACCCATCATCATTTTTATCAGACGCTGACGCGGGCGCTGCCGGCGGCAATGGATCGCGAGCTGTTTCCCTGGCTGCAGGCGCTCTATCCGGTGTGGGCGAAGATGACGCCCGAGGCGCTCGAGCTCGGCGTCACCGTGGCGATGTCGGAACTGCTGCTCTCGGGCTGCACGACGACGACGGATCATCACTATGTCTTCCCGAAAGGGCTCGAGGAGTCCGTCGATATCGAGGTCGGCGTCGCAAGGCGGCTCGGCGTCCGTGTGCTGCTGACGCGTGGCTCGATGAACCTGTCGCAACGCGACGGCGGCCTGCCGCCTGACAGCGTCGTGCAGGACGAGGACACCATCCTGGCCGACAGCGCGCGCGTGGTGGCCAAGCATCACCAGCGCGGCGCGGATGCGATGGTGCAGATTGCGCTTGCGCCGTGCTCGCCGTTTTCGGTGACGACGTCCTTGATGCGCGCCACCGCCGATCTCGCCGACAAGCTCGACGTGCGCCTGCACACCCATCTCGCCGAGACCGAGGACGAGAACAAATTCTGCCAGCAGATGTATGGCTGCCGTCCGCTCGACTATCTCGAGCAATGCGGCTGGCTCAATCCGCGGACCTGGCTCGCGCACGGCATCTTTTTCAACGCCGACGAGATGAAGCGGCTCGGCAAGGCCAAGACGACCATCAGCCATTGCGCGTGCAGCAACCAGCTGCTGGCCTCCGGCTGCTGTCCGGTGTGCGAGATGGAGGAGGCCGGGGTCGGGATCGGCATTGGCGTCGACGGTTCGGCCTCCAATGATGGGTCGAACCTGATGCAGGAGGTGCGCGCGGCGTTCCTGCTGCAGCGGGCGCGCTATGGCGTGACCAAGGTCAGCCACAAGGATGCGCTGCGCTGGGCCACCCAAGGCTCGGCAGCCTGCGTCGGCCGCCCGGAACTCGGCGAGATCGCCGTCGGCAAGGCCGCCGACCTTGCGCTGTTCAAGCTCGACGAGCTGCGTTTCTCCGGCCACGGCGATGCCCTGGCCGCGCTGGTGCTGTGCGGCGCGCATCGGGCTGACAGGGTGATGGTGGCGGGGAACTGGGCCGTGATCGACGGCGCGATCCCGGGACTGGACGTTCCGGACCTGATCCGCCGGCACAGCGCCGCGGCGCGGGCGATGCAGGCGGGCTAGGATAGAAAGAGGGGGCGGCCACAAGTGCCGGGTGCTTCTGGCCACCCCCTCCGAACCTCCTCCGGGAGGAGCAGGTGATTTAGGCAATGCAAGAAGCGTGCTACTTGCCCGGCAGCTTGTCGTCGATGCCCTTGACGTAGAAATTCATGCCGAGGATCTGGCCGTCATCGAGATTGGCGCCGCCCTTGCACTCGATCTCCTTGCCGTCCTGCCCAATGACCGGGCATTTGAACGGGTGCAGTTTGCCGGCGGTGATCGCCGCCTGGGCATCCTCGGCGATCTTTTTCACGTCGTCGGGCATATTGGTATACGGCGCCATCGCGAACATGTGGCTGTCGAGACCGCCCCAGGTGTCTTCCGACTTCCAGGTGCCGTCGAGCTCGGCCTTGACGCGGGCGATGTAGTAGGGGGCCCAGGTGTCGAGGATCGAGGTCAGCTGGGTCTTGGGCCCGAACTTGATCATCTCGGAATCCTGGCCGAAGGCGAGCTTGCCGCGTTCGCTGGCGATCTGCATCGCGGCGGGCGAGTCCGTGTGCTGCATGATCACGTCGACGCCCTGGTCGATCAGCGCCTTGGCGGCGTCGGCTTCCTTGCCCGGGTCGAACCAGGTGTTGGCCCAGATGATCTTGACCTTGATGTTGGGGTTGATGCTCTGCGCCGCGATCATCGTCGCGTTGATGCCGGAGACGACCTCGGGGATCGGGAACGAACCGATATAACCGAGCACGCCCGACTTCGACATCTTGGCCGCGATCAGGCCTTGAATGTAGCGGCCCTGATACCACTTCGAGGAATACGTCGACATATTCTTGTCGCGCTTGTAGCCGGTCGCGTGCTCGAAATGCACGTTCGGATATTTCTTGGCGACCTTCAGCGTCGGATCCATGTAGCCGAACGACGTCGTGAAGATCAGCTTGTTGCCGGCGCGGACAAGCTGCTCGATAGCGCGTTCGGCGTCGGGACCTTCAGGGACATTTTCGAGATAAGTGGTCTCGATCTTGTCGCCAAGCTCCTTCTCGAGCGCCAGGCGCGCTTGATCGTGCTGGTAGGTCCAGCCGAGATCGCCGATCGGGCCGAGGTAAATGAAGCCGACTTTCAGCTTATCGGCGGCGGAAGCTGCACTGACGCTCCCGGCAAGCAGAAGGCCGGCAGCCAGCGCAAGAAGTGATTTCCTCATCATCAATCTCCAAACATCAGGGGATAGCCACGATCCGCAGCGTGCGCGCCCCATCGCGCACACTGCGGAAACCAAAACGCTAGCGGTCAGGCACGAACACGATGCCGAGCGCGGCCGGCGCGGTCGAGCCGCCGGTTCGCGCGCGGGAGAGCAGGACCAGCACGATGACCGTCGCCAGATACGGCAGTGCAGACATGAATTGCGAAGGAATGCCGACGCCCCAGCCTTGCGCATGCAGTTGCAGGATCGTCACTGCACCGAACAGGTAAGCGCCGACCACGAGCCGACCCGGCCGCCAGGATGCGAACACGACCAGCGCGAGTGCGATCCAGCCGCGGCCCGCAGTCATGCCGGGAATGAAGAACGGCGTATAGGCAAGCGGCAGATAGGCGCCGGCAAGACCTGCGCAGGCGCCGCCGAACATCACGGCGAGGGTGCGGATGCGCAGCACGGGATAGCCAAGCGCGTGTGCCGAGATATGATTGTCGCCGCAGGCGCGCAGGATCAATCCCGCGCGTGTGCGATACAGGAACCACCAGACGCCGACGATGAGAGCGATCGAGAAATAGACGAAGGCGTCCTCGCCGAACAGGACGCGGCCGACCAAAGGAATGTCGGTGAGTCCAGAAATGTATAAATGTGCGGCCGGCGTGAGCCGTTCGCCGACGAAGCCTGCACCGATGAGGCCGGAGAGGCCGATGCCGAGGATGGTCAACGCCAACCCTGTTGCGACCTGGTTGACAGCGAGCCCGAGTGCCATCAGCGCGAAGATCAGTGACATCAGCACTCCCGCGATGATGCCGAACAGCGCGCCGATCAGAATCGATCCGGTCAACCACGCGCCGCCAAAGCCGCAGGCCGCGCCGACAATCATCATGCCCTCGACGCCGAGATTAAGCACGCCGGACCGCTCGGTGACGAGCTCGCCGGTTGCTGCGATCAGGAGCGGTGTCGAGGCGGCGAGCACCGACAGGATGATGGCTTCAACCAGCTCCACGGGTCACCTGTCGGTTCGGGAAGAGCAGCTTGAAGCGGTAGAGAATGAGAGAATCGCAGGCGAGCACGTAGAAGAGCAGGATGCCCTGGAACACCTTGGTGACGTCCAACGGGATCTTCATTGCGATCTGCGCCTGCTCGCCGCCGATAAAGGTGAGCGCGAGAAACAGGCCTGCAATTAATATTCCAATCGGGTTCAGCCGGCCGAGGAACGCGACGATAATCGCGGTGAAACCGTAGCCGGGTGAGATGCCGGGTTGGAGGTGTCCGACGGGACCTGCGACTTCGATGATGCCGGCAAGGCCGGCCAGCGCGCCGGACACCGCGAAGGTCAGGATGATCAGCTGGTTGGCGTTGAAGCCGCCGAACCGCGCCGCGCGCGGCGCAGCACCGACCACGCGGATCTCGAATCCCTTGATGGTGCGTCCAAGCAGGATTGCTGCGGCTGCCACGACCAGCAGTGCAATGATCGAGCCGAAATGCAGCCGGCCGCCTTCGATCAGCAGCGGCACCGTCGCGACGGGATCGAACTCCGCCGTGGTCGGGAAATTGAAACCCTTCGGGTCGCGCCAGGGCCCGCGGACGAGATAGTCCATCAGGAGGTCGGCGACATAGACCAGCATCAGGCTGGTCAGGATTTCACTAGCACCGAACTTCACCTTGCAGATTGCCGGGATCAGCGCATAGAGCGCGCCGGCGGCAGCGGCCAGCACGAGCATGGCCGGCAGCACCCAGGCGCCGGCGTCGGTGCCTTGCGTCTTGACCGCAATCCAGCTTCCAGCAACCGCGCCGATCAGGAATTGCCCCTCAGCGCCGATGTTCCAGGCATTGGCGAGGTAGCAGAGCGACAGCCCGATCGCGATCATCACCAGCGGCGTCGCCTTCACGGCGATCTCCTGAAGCGAATAGCCGTCGGTCAGAGGCGCAATGAAATAAGCGTGCAGGGCGAGGACCGGATTCTTGCCAAGAATCGCGAACAGGATGGTCATGGTCACGATCGTCAGGCCGATCGCGATCAGCGGCGAGACCAGCGCGATCGTGTTGGAGCGCTCGGCGCGCTTCTCAAGCACCAACTGCATGCGCGGCCTCCTTCGGCTCCAGGGTGCTGCCGCCCATCAACAGGCCGAGCTTCTCGCGCGTCGCCTCGCTTGCTGCCAGCGGAGCAGACAAGCGGCCGTGGAACATCACGGCGATACGGTCGGCGATTTCGGCCAGCTCGTCGAGATCCTGGCTGGTCACCAGCACCGCGGCGCCTGCGGTCGCCAGGTCAAGCAACGCCTGGCGGATGACGGCGGCAGCTCCAGCGTCGACGCCCCAGGTCGGCTGGCTCACCACCAGCACTGCAGGGTTGCGCAGAATCTCGCGGCCGACAATGAATTTCTGCAGATTACCGCCGGAGAGGGATGCGGCTTCCGGGTCGCGCTTTGCCTTGCGGACGTCAAACGTCTCGGTCGCCTTGTCCACCGTCTTCAGCGTGGCCGCGGTGTCGATGAAGCCGTGATGGACCATTCCGCTGGCGGCATGGCCCGTCAGCAGCGCGTTCTCCGACAGTTTCATGCGCGGCGCAGTGCCGTGGCCGAGCCTCTCTTCGGGCACGAAGGCGGCGCCAAGCTTGCGACGCTTGGTGATCGAAAGGTGGCCGGCAGCGATGCCTTCGATCACGATCGTCCCCGGATCTTTCGACAATCGCTCGCCGGACAGGGCGGCAAACAATTCGTCCTGGCCGTTGCCGGCGACGCCGGCGATGCCGAGGATTTCGCCGCCCTTCAATTCGAACGAGATGTGTTCGAGCCGGACCCCGTGCGCCTCGTCGGGCGCGAGCGAGAGATCGTTGACGACGAGCCGTGGGATCGTCGTCCGCCGCCCGGCGGCGGCCTTCACTTCCTTGATCTCGCCGCCAACCATCATGCGCGCGAGCGAGGCGGCGGTCTCCTGCCTGGGATTGCAGGTCTGGATCTTCTTGCCGCCGCGCAGGATCGTGGCGGTGTCGCAGAGCCGCTTCACCTCCTCGAGCTTGTGGCTGATATAGAGGATGGCGCGGCCCTCGGCCTTGAGCCGTTCCAGCACGACAAAGAGCTGGTCCGCCTCCTGCGGCGTCAGCACGGCGGTCGGCTCATCCAGAATCAGGAATTTTGGATCCTGCATCAGCGCGCGAACGATCTCGATGCGCTGGCGCTCGCCGACGGACAATTGCCAGACCTCCCGTCTGGGATCGAGCGGCAGTCCGTAGGTTCTGGATACCTGCTCGAGCCGCGCCGACATGTCCTTGAACGATTCCTTGCCGTCGAGGCCAAGGGCGACGTTCTCAGCGACGGTGAGGTTGTCGAACAGCGAAAAGTGCTGGAACACCATGCCGATGCCGCGGCTGCGCGCCTCAGAGGGGCCGGACAGCACGATTGGTTCGCCCTGCCAGCGGATTTCGCCGGCAGAGGGCTGGATCAGCCCGTAGATCGCCTTCACCAGCGTCGATTTGCCGGCGCCGTTCTCGCCAAGCAGGGCGTGGATTTCCCTAGGCCAGACGTCGATGTCGATGGAATCGTTGGCGAGGAACTCGCCATAGCGCTTGGTCAGCCCGACCGTCTTGAGCAACGGGGACTCGCCGGAATGCAGGCCGTTAGGCGTCGGATCTAACATGCGTTGATGCGCTTGCATGGGATGCAGTGCCTCAATAGTGGGCTAGTTTGAACCGCCGCGTAAGGTGTGAAAAAGCGTCATCCCTTGCTTAACGCTTCGGCAGCGGGACGGTGTCGCGAGTCGCGCGGTTCGCGGGGCCAAGGTGAGAGCCCGGGGCCGTTGCGGCCCGGCTCTGCAGAAGGCCTGTTGCAAATTTGTGACGGTTTAAACCAAATCGGAACCCGCTGGGCAGGCTCGATGTGACGTTGATCAAAATCGCGCCAGCACGCGTATGCAATGCGGGATCGTCGTGACGGCCGTTGCGAGCAACAGCATTTGCATTGCGCGGTCGAGGTGAAACGCAAACGAAATCAATCGGGAATGTTCGGCATTGCGTTGTCGATTCCGCGCGGCAACGTCACGCGAGAACCCTCAGATTTCCCGCGGTGAATCGCCGTTTGCTGCCGAAACATGCGGCATGCCTTGAAAAAAGTTGAGGCTTCTCAGCTCGGGAGTTCGGAGCAAGTGTCGCCCTAGGGACGTTCATTTTACGTGTCCAAACTTGGGGGTATTCAGGATGTCGTTTCGCTTCAAGGCAGTTGCAGCATCGGCGCTGTCACTTGCTACGCTGGCCATCGGTGGCTGGGCTCACGCGGCAGATCTGCCGGTCAAGGCGGCCAAGAAGGCGCCTGACCTTCCGTTTTTCCTAGTGATCGATGACCGCGTGTCGTTCTCCTGGATGCCGAAGGGTACCGACCCCGGCATGTGGAGCACCCGGCCGGATGGCAGCATCAACGGCACCACCGCCAAACAAGTCTATTCGTTCACGCACTTCGACCTCTGGGCCTACGGCACCAACTTCTTCACGATCTCGATGTTCAAGTCGGGTCATAACGATCCCGCATCGCCCTGTGTCGCGCCGGGCGTGAACATCAACGGCACCGCCAGCAACTGCGCCGGCGCCACCGAGATCTATGGCCTGTTCCGTTCGACCTTCGGCTGGAACGAGTTGTTCAACACCAAGGCCTTCACCATGGGCCCGCTGCACAACATCTCGTTCGAAGTCGGAATGGACGCGAATACCGAAAACAACTTCCTGGCGCCCGCAAAGCGCGACGTTGTCGGTGGTCTGCAGTTCGCCTTCGACCTTCCCTACAAGGGATACGTCGACGTCGCGCCATTGGTGTATTGGGAGTTCTCGAACCATAACGCCTTCACGCAGTGCGGCCTGTTCGGCCCTGGTGTCGCGGGCGTGACCTGCAACTCGGACGGCAACGTCAGCTACCGTGCGACCTGGGCGGTCGAAATCAACTACTATATGGACCTCGGCTTCCTGCCGCCGAACATGCAGTTCTGGTCGATCAGCGGCCGCGCCGGCTGGTATGGCCCGAAGGGGGACTCGAACGGTCTTCCCGCGCTCTCAGGCATCGGCCGGTTCTCGACCGCTTCCAAGACCGAGCTGAACAGCGAACCGATCCGTCTGACCTTCGACGCGTCGAAGGCGGCCTTCGGTGACAAGTACTCGCACTTCGTCGACCTCTGGGTCGCCTATCGCTACTGGCAGAACAAGTTCGGCCTCGACCACAACGCCATGCCCGGCGTTTGCACGGTCGCCGCGACCGGCCAGAGCACCCACAGCTGCACCGAGTCCACGGTCTACGGCGGTGTTACTGTGAAGTTCTGATCGCCCGAGGTTTCAGGGTTAGGATGGCGTCGCGCAGGAATGTGCGGCGCCATTCTGCCTTTGAGACGCGGAGGCACAACTGCCGTAGGGTGGGCAAAGCGAAGCGTGCCCACGCATTTTTTGCGACCGAGAGAGATGGTGGGCACGGCGCGAACGCGCCTTTGCCCACCCTACGAAATCGAATGTTGTTGCGCCTACTTCGTCCAAATGCCGTCGTGCAGTGCTGCGGCCTCGTCTTCCAGGAGCGGGCCAATCACCTCGGTCGGTCGCTGGCCGCTCGCAAAGACGTCGCGGCAAGGCAGGTCGAGCGTCGGGTTCTCCGGGTGGTTGCCAGTGATGCCGCGCAAGCGGCGTTCGCTAAGGCCGTAGACCACGCGGCCGATGCCGGCCCAGTAGATCGCCCCCGAACACATCGCGCAGGGTTCGGCGGAGGAATATAGCGTCGCCGCTGCCAGCACCTCGCGAGGGAGCGTGCGGCAGGCTTGCGTGGCTGCAAGGCGCTCGGCATGCGCAGTGCCGTCATGGTCAGGCATGTAGCCGTTCTCGGTCTCGATCAGCACCTTGCCATCGGCGCCGACGACGATGCAGCCGAAGGGATGGTTGCCATGGGTGAGGGACCGGCTCGCCACCGCGAAGGACAGGCGCAGGAACTGCTCGTCGCGCTCGCTCGTGCCGTCCATCGCGCCTCCGCAGTCACTGCCCTGCCATGTGCCGGCCGACCTCGGTGAGATCGGCCTCGCTCGTCCGTGCTTCATACACGAATTCGCCGTGGAACATTACCACCAGCCGGTCCGAGAGTTCGAGCAATTCGTCGAGGTCTTCGCTCACCAGCAATACCGCCGCGCCACGGTTACGTGCGGCCATGATCTCGGCGTGGATCTGCGCCACGGCCGCGAAGTCGAGGCCGAAGCAGGGATTGGCCGCAATCAGCACCTCGACATCGCTCGCAAGCTCGCGGGCGAGCACGGCGCGCTGCACATTGCCGCCTGAGAGCGCCGAGATCGGCGTCTCCGGCGTGCGCGTCTTGATCTTGTACTGGCGGATCTTCTTCTTGGCATCGTCGCGGAAAGCGCCGCGGTTGAGCCACCAGCCGCCGCTGGCAAAAGGTGCACGGTCGAACTCGCGGAAGGCGATGTTGTCGGCAACGCTCATGCCGCCGACACAGGCGTTCTTGAGCGGCTCCTCGGGCAGGAGCGACATTTTGTGGCGCCGCATCTCCTCGCGGCTGGCGTGATAGGGATCGCCGGCGACGCGGATTTCGCCGCCCTCCGCCTCGCGCTGGCCGGCCAGAACCTCGACGAGCTGGCGCTGGCCGTTGCCGGAGACGCCGGCGATCCCGACGATCTCGCCGGCACGCACGGTGAGGGAGACGTCATGCACGGCCATGGCACCGGCATCGTCGAGCGCGCGAAGCTTTTCCAGCTCCAGGCGCGCCTTGCCGGCTTCTCCGGTGCGTGGCGGCTGAACGGTCAGCTCCTCGGCGCCGATCATGGTGCGGGCCATTGCATCCGGCGTCAGTTCGGACACTTTGCCGGCGCCGGCGAGTTTACCGCGGCGCAGGATCGTGACCTCGTCGGCGAAGGCCATGACCTCTCGGAACTTGTGCGTGATCATCAGGATCGTCAGCTCGCCCTTGACGACCATGTCGCGGAGCATGCCGAGCACCTCGTCGGCTTCCGCCGGCGTCAGCACCGAGGTCGGCTCGTCCAGGATCAGGAAACGGCGCTTCAGATACAGCTGCTTGAGGATCTCGCATTTCTGCCGTTCGCCGGCCGAGATGTCTGAGACCTTTGCGGCGAGAGGCACCTTGAAGGGCATGCGCGCCAGGAACGCCTCGAGCTCCTTCATCTCCTTCGGCCAGTTCACCACGGCCGGCACATCATCGCGGGCCAGCACGAGGTTTTCGGCAACCGTCATCGCCGGCACCAGCGTGAAGTGCTGGTAGACCATGCCGAGGCCGAGCGCGTGAGCATCCTTCGGATTGGCAATCGCCTGCTCGCGGCCGCCGACGAGGATGTCGCCCTCCGTCGCGTGATAGTAGCCCATAATGCATTTGACGAGCGTGGACTTGCCGGCGCCGTTCTCGCCCAGCAGCGCGTGGAATGAGCCGGGCCGTACCTTCAGCTCGACATTGTCCAGGGCCAGGAAGTCGCCGAAGCGCATGGTCATGGCGAGGGCATCGACGCCGAAGGCGCCTGACGGCGGAGGCGGCTCGCCAATGATCACGAAATCGCTCCGATGAAGGCGTCCGAGGTCGAGACCGCACCGAATACGCCGCCCTGCATCTTGATCATCTTCAGCGCGTGGTCGTGGTTGCTCTTGTCAGTCGCGCCGCAGCAATCGTGCAGCAGCACGCATTCGAAGCCGCGGTCGTTGGCCTCGCGCATGGTGGTGTGGACGCAGACGTCGGTGGTGATTCCGGTCAGCACGATATTTTCAATGCCGCGCACGCGCAGGATCAGCTCCAGATCGGTGGCGCAGAACGAGCCTTTGCCTGGCTTGTCGATGATGGGCTCGCCAGGCAGTGGCGCCAGCTCCTCGATGATGTCCCAGCCGGGCTCGCCGCGCACCAGGATGCGGCCGCACGGGCCGGGATCGCCGATGCCGGCGCCGATCTGGCGCGAACGCCAGCGCTTGTTGGCAGGCAGGTCGGAGAGGTCGGGGCGGTGGCCTTCGCGGGTATGGATGATGTGGAAGCCCTGCTCGCGCATGACGCTGAGCAGCTTCTTGATCGGCTCGATCGGCGCCCGCGTCAGCGAAAGGTCATAACCCATCTTGTCGACATAGCCGCCGACGCCGCAGAAATCGGTCTGCATGTCGATGATGATGAGGGCGGTGTTTTGCGGGCGCAGATCCCCGTTGTAGGGCCAGGCGTAGGGCTCGGACTTGATGGTGCGCTCGGGCATGATTTCGCTCTCTAGCGGGTGATCGACAATTCGGCCGGGGCTCCGGTCAGCGTGCGTTTCGGCGAGCAGGTGATGATCATGATCGCCAGCGTCAGAATGTAGGGCGCTGCGTTGAAGAGGTGATAGCCAGAGGTGACGCCGACCGATTGCAGCGCCGGCCCGAGCGCCGCCGCGCCGCCGAAGGCGAGCGAGGCCCAGAGGCAGAGCAGGGGATCCCAGCGCGCGAATATCACCAGTGCGACCGCGGTGATGCCCTGGCCTGAGGAGAGGCCCTCGTTCCAGCTCCCGGGATAGAACAATGACAGAAAGGAGCCGCCGATGCCGGCGAGGAAGCCGCCGACCATGGTGGCGCGCAGACGGATCAGCAGCACGGAATGGCCCATCGCGCGCGCGGCGTCCGAGCTTTCGCCGGCGGTGCGGATGAGCAGGCCCCAGCGCGTGATGCGGAAGGCCCAATAGAGGATCGGCGCCAGCACCACGCCGATCAGGAACAGCACGTTGATGCGCAGCGCGGCGCGGACTTGCGGGATGTCGCTCCACCAGCCGAAATCGATCGCAGGCAGGCGCGGCGCGGTGGGCTCGATCAGCGGCTTGCCGAGATAGAAGGCAAGACCGGTGCCGAACAGCATCAAGGCGATGCCGACCGCGACGTCGTTGACGCGCGGCAGTGAGCAGATGCCAGCATGCAGCGCGCCAAGCAAGGCGCCGGCGATGCCAGCGGCGAGCACGCCGAGCCAGGGCGATCCCGTCAGGTAAGAGATGCCGTAGGCGCTCATCGCGCCCATCACAAGTGTGCCTTCGAGGCCGAGATTGATGCGGCCCGAACGCTCGGTGATGCATTCCCCCAAGCTCACGAACAGGAAGGGCGTCGAGACGCGAATGGCGCCGCCGAGCACCGCGAGCGGGACGGTCCAGAGTCCGATCGATCCGTCAGCCATCAGGACTTGCCCTTCAGGAATCCAATGCGGCCGTAGAGCGCATCGCTGGCCAGCACGAAGACGAAGATGATCCCCTGAAGCACCAGCACCGATGCATCAGGCAGTCCCAGACGGCGCTGCAACAAGCCGCCGCTGGCGCTGATGCCGCCGAGCAGCATCGCGACGGGAATGATGGCGAGCGGATTTTGCCGCGCCAGGAAGGCGACCAGGATGCCGGTGAAACCGTAACCGGCGGCGAGATTGGCGTTGGTGCGGCCCTGCACGGCGGCCACCTCGACCATGCCGGCAAGACCCGCGGCGCCGCCGGCGAGGAAGCAGATAGTCAGGATCAGCTTGCTGACGCCAAGGCCGACGATTTTCGCGGCGCGGATGTTGCCGCCGGCAACGCGCGCGGCAAAGCCGAACACGGTGTGATAGATCAGGATATAGGCCGCTACCGCGGCGATCAGTCCGAAGACGAGACCCCAATGCACGTCGGTGCCCGGGATGGAGCCGATCATGTTGGCAGCGCCGATCTCGCGGGTCGACGGCTTGTTGAGGCTTGCGGGATCCCGCATCATGCCTTCGACCAGATGATTGAGGATCGCGAGGGCGATGTAGACGAGCAGCAAGCTCGAGATCGTCTCGTTGACGCCGCGATATTGCCTCAAGGCGCCGGCGAGCATGATCCACAAGCCGCCGCCGATCACGCCGGCGATCACCATTGCGATCTGCACGACGAGCGGCGGCATGCCCTGAAGCAGCAGTGCTGCGCTGGTCGCCGACAGCGCGCCGATCAACAGCGCGCCCTCGCCGCCGATGATGACCATCCCAAGCTGCGCCGGCAGCGCGGTGCAAAGCGCGGTGAGAATGAGGGGCGCAGCGCGCGTCAGCGTATTCTGCCAGGAGAACCAGGTGCCGAAGGCGCCCTGATACATATAGAAATAAAGATCCAGCGGATTCTTGCCGAACATCATGACGAAGATGCCGAAGACCACGAGCGCGCCGGCCAGCGCCGCGCCGGGGATCAGGACATACTCGATCGTGCCGCCGTGGCGTTGCAGAAAGCCGGCGTCGGCGGTCGGGGTAATTGTCCCGACCGCCTCGGCAGAATCCGCTGTTTCTGATGTCACGAAGTCGCTCCGATCACGCCTTCGACGAGATAGTCCATCTTCTCGAGCTCAGGGTCCTTCTGGCCGCGATCGGTGCCGGCCGGAATGACGGTCTTGCCCTTGTTGTCGACCAGGCCGCCCTTGAAGATGGCAAAGCCTTCCGCGGATAGGAATTTGGCTTTGGCCTCGTCTGCCGCCTTGCGCGCCTCGGCCGAGACGGCTTCACCATAGGGCGAGGTCTTGACGATTTCTTCCTTCAGGCCGCCGCGGTAGAAGTTCGGGATGCCCTCGCCGGCGGCGATCATCTTGACGAACTTCGGATAGAGCGCTTCCCAGTTCCACTCCGCGCCGGTGAGATAGGCCTTGGGCGCCAGCGCCGACTGGTTGGTGTGATATCCGCAGACGAAGGCGCCGCGCCGCGCCGCGTTCTCGACCATTGTTTTGGGGCCGTCGACGTGACAGGTCAGCACGTCCACACCCTGGTCGATCAGGCTGTTGGTGGCTTCAGCCTCCTTGACCGGCATCGACCAGTCACCGGTGAAGATCACTTGCGTGGTGGCCTTCGGATTGACGGACTTCGCACCGAGCGTGAAGGCATTGATGTTGCGCAGCACCTGCGGGATCGGCTTGGCCGCGACGAAGCCGAGCTTGCCGCTCTTCGACGTCAGGCCGGCGACGATGCCCGAGATGTACTGGGCTTCGTCGATATAGCCGAAATAGCTGCCGGCGTTCTTCGGGTCCTTGTCGGTCCAGAGGCCACCGCAGTGCTCGAAGCGCAGCTTCGGGTACTTGGTGGCCATCTTGATCATGTGCGGATTGTAGTAACCGAACGAGGTCGGGAAGAGCAGGGTGGCGCCGTCGAGGTTGATCATCGACTCGATCGTCTTCTCGACCGCGTCGGTCTCGGGCACTTTCTCTTCCTCGACGACCTTGAGGCCCGGAATCTTCTTCAGCGCCGCCGCGCCCTGCGCGTGGGCCTGGTTGTAGCCGTAGTCGTCGCGCGAGCCGACATAGATGAAGCCGATCGTGGTCTCGGCCGCGAAGGCCGGGCGGGCGCCTGCCGCTGCGCCGAGGGTGAGGGCGGCACCGCCCTGCAACAAATGACGTCGTGAAATCCTGCCAAAATCCATTGCTTGCTCCCCTTGGCGGATTGACCGCCTCAATCTCGCGGCTGCGCCGGTCTGGCGGAGCCCGGGAGGGATGTCGCAAGCTTCGTGCCAGAGGTTAAGGGGTATGCATAGCGACGTAACTACTTGTAAAATAGGCTATATATGAAATGTGCAAATTTTGATCAGGATGGTGTCAGATTAAATCATGGGCAGTATTTCCTGATTGTATGCAATGGAGTTAAGCAATCTTAAACCGTCTGCCGCGCGGATGGACGACTGGAGGCGGCCGGCTGATCGTCCACATTCATGCTAACCACGCGGCTGACTCGCGACGGCGCTGGTCTGAATTCGCTGGCACCGAACTTGTATCGATTGACGCTGCGACCGCCCCCTCGCGGTCTCCAGGATGGAAAGCTTGACCGAGATGGGTGCTGGTAACGCCGTTCAGAATGCATCGCTCGGCGAAGAGATCGTGCGTCGGGTCAACGAGCTCGCGGCGATCTCGGAAGACGGCGACAAGCTCACCCGCATCTTTCTCACGAAGGAGCAGCGCGCGGCCTCGGACGTCATTCTCGGCTGGATGCGCGAGGCCGGCATGAGCGCGCATCTCGACGCGATCGGCAATGTTTGCGGCCGCTATGACGGCGAGCAGCCGGGGGCGCCCTGCCTGATGCTCGGCTCGCATTACGACACGGTGCGCGATGCCGGCAAATGGGACGGGCCGCTCGGTGTGATCACGGCAATTGTCTGTGTCGCCGACCTCAATCGCCGGGGCAAGCGTTTGCCGTTCGCGATCGAGGTGGTCGGCTTTGCCGACGAGGAAGGCGTGCGCTTCGCCTCGACCCTGCTCGGCAGTCGTGCAATGGCCGGCACGTTCGACAAGAGCGTTTTGAACACGCGCGACCGGGACGGTGTGTCGATGCGCGATGCGCTCATCACATTTGGCCTCGACCCTGACCATATCGGCGCGGCGGCGCGCGCCCGGCGCGAGCTGCTGGCCTACCTGGAATTGCACATCGAGCAGGGGCCGGTGCTGGAAGCCCGGAATCTCCCTGTCGGCGTCGTCAGCGCGATTGCGGGCGCGACACGGCTGGCGGCACGGTTGACTGGCATGGCCGGTCACGCCGGCACCGTGCCCATGGCGCTGCGCCGTGACGCACTCACAGGCGCGGCCGAATGCATCGGCGCCATCGAGCAATTCTGCCGCACCGACGAGGACGGGCTGGTCGGCACTGTCGGCTACATCCAAGCGAGGCCCGGCGCGACCAATGTCATTCCGGGTGAGGTATCCTTCACCATCGACATGCGCGCGCCGACCGACATGCATCGCAAGCGCGCGGTCGCCGACGCGGTCCGCCAGATCGAGGCGATAGCCAAGCGCCGGCAACTGGCGCTTCAGCTCGATGTCACCCATGAGAACCGCACTGTGCCTTGCGCGCCCTGGCTGAAGGATCAGATCGCGCAGGCGATCGCAGCCGAAGGTTTTTCCATCTTCGAGCTGCCGAGCGGAGCGGGGCATGACGGCATGGCGATGATCGACATCGCCGATGTCGGCATGATCTTCGTTCGCTGCCACGGCGGCATCAGCCATCATCCCGACGAGCATGTCGAACTTGCAGACGCCGACGCCGGCGCGCGGGTGTTGCTCAGGGTGATCGAGAATTTCAAGCCGAGAGCGGCGTAGGCCCGGAAGTCACCGGGTAGAGACACGAATCAGAGAAGTGTAAAATGGCGTAACTTCAGCAGGCGTCAGCCGACTTAGACAAATGAACAGCGACATCTCCTTCTCAAGCCATCAAGAGAACCGGTTTTACCAGGGCGCGGCTGCGACCTTGGTCGCCAACGCGCTTCAGGCGGTGAATTTTCTTGGCGACCGCTTCATGAGAAAGTCGCAGCATTCGCTGTCGGCGATCGAGGACCTCTATCGCCACTCGATGGACAGCGCTTTTTCGGTGACCGAGGCTTTCCTCGTCACAGGTGCTCCGCACGCCTCCGCCTACTATCCGCGCGACTTTGCCTGGTTCTATCCTGACGTCCTCGACCCCGAGACCATCATGGACGCGCAGGATGCGGTGCGTCGGGCCCGCCTGCTCGAGAAGAGCGTGCGCCTGTTGCTGGAGGCGGTTCGCGCCGACGTCGTCACGACGACAATCGTTCCGGCGGGGCGCGGCCGATATCTCGGCGTGAACTATTTCTCGCGTCCCTCGGATACGTTGCTTGGTATTCTGGCTGGTCTGCAGCAGATGCTCTCGGCCGAGAGGCGGGCGTCGTCCTATCTGGCGATGTCGCAATGCGCGCATGCCGGTCGCCTGCTGCTGGTCGAATATGGCGGCGATCTCAAGCGTGCGACCCTGAAGCTCGCAAGCGAGCTCCAGCCGTTCGATGCCGACGGCGCCAGATATCTGCTCTGCGACGCCAGCGGCCCTCGTTCGGCGGCAACCGACACCCGCGCCGAGCGCCGGCGCTTTGTCACCAATGCCTGCGTCTACACGACGTTCGTGTGGGGCGTGCAACTCGGCATCGTCGATGAAAATGAGCTGAAGCGGCTGCTCGGGCGCGACCTCGCAGAGTACAAGAAAGGGCTGCTCCGCCTGTTCGGCAAGGACGGCTACATCAGGCATTCGCTGGACGGCCCGGCGGGCGCGCCGGCCTCCATGGTCGCGCTGGATTTCGTCAGCGTGCATCGCGGCTTCTGGGACCTGAACGATCCGAGCGAGCGTGCGCTGTTCGCGGCCACGACGGATCTGATCCTCGCCGAGCCTCGCTTCCGCATCCCCAGCACGTTCCACTTCTTGGTGTCGGCGGATAATCCGCGGAACAAGATGATCCACAAGATTGCGGCACCGGCCTATCAGGGTCGCTCGTCGTGGCCGACGTTCAACGTCGAGTTCGCCGATCGCATGCTGGACTTTGACGAGTTCTCGGGGAGCAATACCTATCGCGCCTGCGCGCAAGGGATATTGAAAGACATCCGCACCGCGACCGAGGTGCACGGCGGGTATCAGGAGCTGATCTCGGAGCAGGGACTGAAGTATCGCACCTGGGCCTATAAGGGCGCGGTGGCGCACTCCTGGTTCCCGCGCTTCCTGTCGGTGTGGAGGAGGGCGTACGGAACGCCGCTCTTCCAGTGGAACGACTGAACCGCCGCGCTATCCCGCCGTCACGTCCACCAACTCGCCACCCTCGAGCACCTTGGCCGCCTTGGCGCGGTCGAGGTCGCCTTCCCAGGCGGCGACGACCACGGTCGCCACGCAATTACCGATGAGGTTGCCGACTGCGCGGGCCATGCCGATGAACCAGTCGACCGACAGCACGAGCACGAGGCCGATCGCCGGAATGCTCGGCACCGCGTTCAGCGTCGCGGCCAGGATCACGATCGCCGAGCCCGGGACGCCGTGCGCGCCCTTCGACGTGATCAGGGAGACGCCCAGCACCAGCAGGAGATCGCCGAAGGACAGCGGTGTGTTGGTGGCCTGCGCGATAAAGACGACGGCGAGCGTGAGATAGATCGAGAAGGCGTCGAGGTTGAAGGAGTAGCCGGTCGGGATGACGAGGCCGACCACGGAATCCTTCACGCCCATGCGCTCCAGCTTCTTCATGATCTGCGGCAGCACCGCATCGGAAGAGGCGGTCGCGAGCACGATGGTCAATTCCTCGCGCAGGTAGGACAGGAACTTGAGGATATTGATGCCGGCGAGCGCCATCACGCAGCCGAGCACGCCGAGCACGAAGATGCCGACCGAGATGTAGAACAGCATCACCAGCGAAACCAGCTGCTTCAGCGAGCCGACGCCATATTTGCCGACGGTGTAGGCGACCGCGCCGAGCACACCGAGCGGGGCAACGCGAACGATCAGTCCCATGACGCGGAACAGCACCGTGGAGGCCGCGTCGATCACCGAAGTGACGAGCGCACCCTTCTCTCCGCCGACGAGCGCCAAGCCGACACCGAACAGCACGGCGAAGAACAGCACCTGGAGCACGTCGTTGCGCGACAGCGCGTCGAACGAGGTGGTCGGGATCACGTTCATCAGGAATGCACCGATGCCACCGCCCGCCAGCTTGTGGGCGTTATCGGCGTAGGTGTTGAGCGCCTTGGCATCGAGCGTCGAGGGATCGATGTTCATGCCGTGGCCGGGACCGAAGATGTAGGCGAGCAACAGGCCGACCACGAGCGCGACCGTTGTCATGACCTCGAAATAAAGCAGCGCCTTGACGCCGACCCGGCCGACCTTCTTGAGGTCACCGGCGCCGGCAATGCCATGCACAACCACGCAGAACACGATCGGCGCCACTATCATCGAGATCAGCTTCAGGAAGGCGTCGCTGAGGATCTTCAGACCGATGGCAAAGTCCGGAGCGGCCACGCCGAGGATGATGCCCAGGACCAGTGCGGCCAGGACCTGGACGAACAGGGACGTATAGAGCGGCTTGGGCTCAGCCGTGGGTGCCGCGGTAATGGTCGACATGGTGGATTCCCCCGGTTTGACGCAACTTGAGCGTCAAAAGGAGCAACAACCGTGCCAGAACGTCGCGGTTTCGGCCGGAAAACCGTTCATTCCGCGGCTTTGGCCGTCCTGCCGAACATCCGCGTCGGCGCCGGGAAGCCACAGGAGGTGCCGTCGGTGACCTTGACCTGATCTTCCCACGGCAGGCGATAGCTGCCTGCAACCATGTCTTGCATAAAGGTGTAGGGGCAGTCCATCGCGCCGCCCTTCACCGCGACATAGCCGCGGTGCCAGAGCTGGTAGATGTTGTTCTCGACGCCCCAATTGATGCGGGCCTCGCGCACGAGATCGGGTCGCACCTCGGCGGTGATGATCTCGTCGGCGCGGCCGGTGGTGCCGTGCGCCAGCACGCTGCCGTCGAAATTGACGATCATGCCTTCGCCCATGGAATCGAACGAGCCGTCCGAGCCGCACATGCAGACGTTTGCCGTGACCATCAGGTTCTGGAACGAATTGGCCTGATTGGTGAAGCGCCAGGCGTCGCGGATCGGCGCGGTATAGCCGGCGGTGCGGATCATGATCTCGGCACCCTTGTAGGCGCATTCCCGCGCCATCTCCGGGAACATGCCGTCATGGCAGATGATCAGCGCGATCTTGGCGCCTTTCGGCCCCTCGATCACGGGAATGCCAATGTCGCCGGGCTCCCACGGTTCGACCGGAATCCAGGGATGAAGCTTGCGGTAATAGAGCTTGATCTCGCCGTGGTCGTCGATGATCAGGCCGGAATTGTAGGGATTGCCGTGCGGGTTGAACTCCATGATGGAGAAGCAGCCCCAGATCCTGTTGTCGATGCAGGCCTGCTTGAAGGCCGCGACCTCCGGCCCGTCGAGCCGGCACATGATCTCGGGATTGGTGTCCATCGAGAGGCCGTGCAGCGAGTATTCGGGGAACACCACCAGATCCATGGTGGAGAGGTTGCGGCGGGCCTTGCCGACCATCCAGACGATGCGCTCGGTCTGCCTGGCAAGATCGGCACGGGTCACGACGTTCGGCAGCTGCAATTGCACGAGCCCGATGACCACGCCATTGGGAGATTTGTTCAGTCCGCCAAGCCCGTTCATGACCAACTCCCTTGCGTGTCCGGCGCGGCGTCGTTGCCCGCGCTGTTTGTCGGCGGAGCAAATCCGATTTTGGTGGCGGGCAAAAGTCCATTTTTCAGGCGGCAGGGGGTGGTTGTGCTCGCGCCGGCCGTTGGCCTCCCATTGTTGCGGCGAGGCGTGCCTCAAGTCTCGGCTTGACCCTGCAAATCGACAGGTGTCAGACTTATGACATGAGTACAGTCGAACGACATGGCGCAAGCCTTCGCGACGAGTATGCCGAGATGACGCGCCAGCGCATCGTTGCGGCGTTTGTCGAGACTTTGGAGGATGAAGAGGCCGACGACATTTCCATGGCCGCGGTGGCCAAGCGTGCGAAAGTCGCCGAGCGTACCATCTATCGGCACTTCAAGACCCGCGCGGAGCTGTTTGCCGCGGCCGGCGAGTGGATCGAGGACAACGTCTTCAGCTACATTCCCTTCACCTCGCCGGACGAACTGCCCGAGATCTTCCGCAAGCTTTGCAAGCGGTTCGACCGTCATCCGCATCTGGCGCGCGCCATCGCGATGACGAGGGCGGGCCGCCGGGTGCGCGCCGGCTTCCGGCGGCACCTGATCGACCAGCATCGCAAGGCGATGGCGCCGCTGGTCGCGCATCTCCCCGCGAAGGAGGTCCGCCAGGCCGAGGCGCTCGCGTCCTACCTCAACAACGTGCTGGCCTGGAATGCGATGCGCGAGGATTTCGGCATGACGAGCGCCGAGATCGCCGACGCGATCGAATGGGCGCTCACGACCCTTTTGAAGGACGTCCGTCAGCGCGATGCCGCCGCCGCGCGCGGTGGCAGGTCCGGCAAATCGCCGCGCAAGCGGACCGCAGCTGCGAAAGTGCCGGCATAAAGTGAGGCAGGCCATGAATGCGTTACCCGACGATCTCATGATCAACGCGCCCGACGAGGTTCGCATTCGTCAGGATCTGGTGCTGACGGCGCTCGGTCGCCGTCCCGCCGATCGCGCCTTGCGGGTTGGCAAGTTACTAGACGTGCACAGCCGCACCTGGTGCGAGGACCAGGAGATCGTCTTCAAGGCCCGGCGCATCGCCTGGGTCGGGCCGGCCGGAAGCTATCCCGGCGAGGTTGGCGAGCGTGTGCATCGGCCGGATCTCGCGGCCGTGCCCGGCTTTGGCGAGGTGCACAAGCACATTGAAAGCTCGCATCTGACGCCGGAATGGGAAGCGGCGCTGGTGCTGCCCCATGGCAATACCTGGACCTGCGAGGCGAGCCACGAATTCTCCAACGTCAACGGCGCGCGCAATCTCGAATTCTGGTTCGAGGCACGTCGCCGCGGCTCGCCGCTCAAGATCTTTCCGCAGCCCGGTTCGGCGGTGCCACCGACCGCATATGAATGGGGCGGCGGCTGGTACGGCCGCGATGAGCAGGCACGCTTCATGGCCGAAAGCCTGATGGTCACAGGGCTCGACGAAGTCATGGACTGGCCGGCTGTGTGGAATCCGGACAACCCGTCCTACAAGCGGCTCTGGGGCATGATCGAGGCGACGTTTGCGGCGCGCGGCGTCGTCGAAGGTCACGCGTCCGGCCTGCGGGATCTGCCCTCCATCAACGCCTTTGCCGCGGCCGGGCTTGCATCTGATCACGAGGTGCAGACTCCGGAGGAGACCTGGGACAAGCTCACGCGGGGCCTGTTTGTCGAGCTGCGCGTCTATGCCATGGACGAGATCGTCAAATGGCTGCTTGCGAAGGGTTTGCAGGATTGGTCGCAGGTCGCCTTCACCACTGACGACCGCAGTGCCAGTCACACGCTCGAACTCGGCGCCAGCGATCACAATGCGCGGGTCGCGATCGAGGCCGGCCTTGCGCCTGAGGTCGCAATCCAGTGCCTCACCATCAACCCGGCGCGGCACATGCGCCTTACGCCGTTCGTCGGCAGTCTGGCGCCGGGGCGCTTCGGCGACGTCGTGCTGCTGTCGGATGTCGCCAAGCTGACGATCGCCGAAGTGTGGGCCGACGGCGCGCAGGTGTCCGAAGGCAAGCGCTATCTCGGCGAGGTGCCTAGGATCGAATGGCCGGAGTGGGCGACCAAGACGGTCAACATCAAGCGCACGATCAAGCCCGAGGATTTTGAGCTGCGGGCCGAGCCTGGCCGGAGCACGATGAAGGCGGCGGTGATCCGCCCCTTCCATTGGCATCCGGAGTTCTACACGCTCGACCTGCCGGTGCGAGGCGGGGCCGTGCAGCGCGACGAGAGCGAAGCCATTACCAAATTCGCCATCATCGACCGCTTTTCCGGCGACGGTCGTGTCGCCAAGATGTTTTGGCGCGGCTGCGGACCGCGCACGCCGGAAACGGCGCTCGCCTGCTCGGTGGCGCACGACAAGCACAATATCTGGGTGGTCGGCTCGTCCGACGCGGCGATGGCAAAGGCGGTGAACGCGCTGGTCGAGCTTCAGGGCGGATGGGCGCTGGTGCGCGAGGGGAAGCTCGTCGCCACCGTACGCTTCGAGGTCGGCGGGCTGATGAGCTGCCGCTCGGCGCAGGCGCTCGATGCCGAGATGCAGGCGCTTTATGCGGAAGGCCGCAAGGTCGACTGGATGTACGAGCCGACATTCCGGCCGCGCTGGTATCCGGGATTTCCTGAAAGGCTCATGTTTGCAACGCTGACTTGTGCGCCATGGAGCTGGGTCCTGGTGGCGCCGTGCGAGCAGGCGCCGCTCGGTTTCATCAATGTGCAGACGGGCGAAGCGCACCCGGTGGTCTGGTAGGAGGACTGGGATGGACGAGATGACGAAGCCGCAAGCTGCTTCTGCAGAGCCGGCGCCAGGGGGAGCTGCCGGGCTGCTCGATCGGGCCTTCCGCCTCACCGAGCGTGGCACGAGTGTCGGGCGCGAGACGATGGCCGGAGCGACCACCTTCGCGGCCATGGCTTATATCATCGCCGTGAATCCCGCGATCATGTCCAACGCCGGTATGGATCGCGCCGATCTCGTCAGCGCCACGGCGCTGGCCGCGATCTTCGGTTCGGTGATGATGGGACTGTGGGCCAACCTGCCGCTCGCGGTCGCGCCCGCGATGGGATCGAATGTCATCTTCACCTATGTCATCGTCAAGCAGATGGGCATGCCCTGGCAGGGCGCGCTCGCCATGGTCGCTTTCACCGGCGTGCTGTTCCTGATCCTCAGCCTGTCGAAGCTGCGCGAGAAGGTCGCAAAGGACGTGCCGGAAGCGCTGAAGATCGGCATCCAGGCGGCGGTCGGCACTCTCATCGTGTTTATTGCGCTGCGAGGCGCCGGATTCGTCGTCCAGAATCCGTCGACCTACATCGCCATGGGATCGCTGCGCAGCCCGCCCGTGCTGCTGACGCTGTTCGGCCTCCTGCTCACGCCGGTGCTGGTGGTCCGCCGGGTCCCGGCGGCGCTGATCCTGTCGATCGTGTTGCTCACCGTGATCGGCTTCTTCGTTCCGGGCGCCAATGGCAAGATGGTGACGTCGATGCCATCAGCGATCATGTCATGGCCGCGCTGGCCGACCAGCACCTTCATGGCGCTCGATGTCGGCTATCTCTTCAGCCATTTCGTCGTGGCACTGCCGCTGCTGTTTTATTTCCTGTGTGCCGAATTCTTTTCGACGCTGGGCACGCTGATCGGCGTGACGGGCGCTGCCAATCTGCGCAAGCCGGACGGCTCGATCCCGAATGCTACCGCGGCCTTTGCGACCGATGCGACGGCGTCCATCGTCGGCCCGCTGCTCGGCACGTCGGTGGTGACGGCGTATATCGAATCGATCACCGGCGTGCAGGCCGGCGGCCGCACCGGCCTGACGTCGCTGACCGTGGCCGGGTTCTTCTTCCTGGCGCTGTTCTTCTGGCCGATCTTTGTCATCATCCCATCGCAAGCAACCGCACCTGCGCTGGTGCTGGTTGGGGTGCTGATGATGCAGGGCCTTGCCCGCATCGACATGACCGATCTCGGCAATGCGGTTCCGATCGTTCTGACGTTGCTCGTCACCGTGCTGACCAACAACCTCATCAACGGAATGGCCTTGGGGACACTGAGCTACATCGCACTGGAAGTAACGGTCGGCCGGCGGTCACAGATTCCGGCCATGGTGTGGGGACTGGGCGTTGTGTTCATCGCCTACGCGATCGTGACAGCCCAGATTTTTTGATATGCGCGTTACGCCGCCAGATCCAGCAACCGGCATGATCCGCGCACCAGCACCTTGCGTCCGGCTGGCGTCATCGCAGGCACTCCGTCATTGACGTCGACGAGGCCAAGCTTGGCGAGACCTTCGAGCAGATAAGCCTTCGCGAGGCGACCGCTCGGCTCCGGGTTGCGGAGCGCTCTCAGCGCCTCCCACTGGTCCGGTGAAAGATCAAAGTCGACGTCGTTGCTCATGTTGCCTCAAGCGATAGTCACGTTCGCGCGCCCCTGTTAGCGGCGCGGCATGAAGATGATGCGACGACAATGAGTCCGGAATTCGGTGAGCTGTTTAGAACTCTTCTTCACGAATTGCCGCAGTCTGTTGCGCCATAATAATTAAGATCGGCCAGATGCGACGATCGTCCCGATCGCCGATCACTAATTGATGATCTTGATTTGATGCTGCGTTGCGACGGGCGCAGTGCACGGGAAGCCTTGCTGTCTCATTCTGCGTCGCGATAGGCCCAGAAAGGGTGAGACGCTGGGTTCGTGACTCTGTTAGGCTGATTCGCTGGGAATGGCTTCACGCAGAGGGAGTGTGAGTGCATGAACAGGCTGGTCGAAATTCGCGGTCAGGAATCCCTGTGCCGGGAGCGCGCGGCGCTCGATTTTGAGCGTCGGGTTTTCTGGCTGGCGCAAGCCCAGGAATGGGAACGGCGTGCGCTCGACGAAATTGCCTCTCACTTTCGCGAGTGTAATGTCGCTCACGCAGAGCTTGCACGAAACTGACGTTCGCCGCGAGCCCAAGCCTTACTGACAAGACTTAACTGACGAGACTTACTGATAAGTGGCAACGATATCGGAGACTGCGCGCTCGAGCTGCTGCGCGGTGGCGCATTGCCGCACCACGCTGCAAAAGGTCGCATAACGCGGCATCTCGGAATCGCCAAAGCCCCAGGCGAGTCTTCCTTCGGGGTTGAGCCAGACCAACCGCTTCGAGCGTTCGGAGATGCGGCGCAGGATGTCCGCGCGCGGATCGAGATTGTTGCTGCGGGCATCGCCGAGCACGATCACGGTGGTCTGGGGCGTCAGCGCGCTCATGAAGTCTTTTTCGAAATCGACCAGCGACGAACCGTAGTCGGACGAGCCGAATCCGACCTTGGACATGATCTCGGCCATCGCCTCTTCCGGCGACTTCTTCTCCAGGATCTCGCTGACCTCGATCAGATGCGACGAGAATGCAAAGGAGCGGACGTCGTCCACAACTTCGTGCAGTGAGTGGATCAGGAGCAGGAAGAAATCGGAGACCTGTGCGACGGAGCCGGAGACGTCACACAGTGCTACGATCTTCGGCCGGTCGCGGTGCTTGCGCTTCCATGCGGTGAGGAACGGCACGCCACCCCAGGCGGCGTTGCGGCGGAGCGTGCGGCGCACGTCGAGATGACCGCGACGCTGACGCTTGCGCGGCTTCGAATAGCGCTCGCGCAGGCGACGCGCGATCTGGCGGATGAGGGCACGCATCTCCGCCACCTGGCGCCGCTCGATGCGGGCAAGAGGCGCATTGCGCAGGATTTCGTTGCGGAGGTTTTCAGCCTCTTCGCGGGCATAGAGCGCAAGACCCTGCGAGACGGTGTCGCGCACCGCCTCGCGCAAGGCCTCGAGCGCGGCGCGCAGGCGCTCGGCCACTGCGGGATTGGTCCCGGTCAGCTCGTCAAGATCGTCGCGCAGGCGCTGAAGGCCCATGGCGTCGAGGATGCGGCTTGAGAAGATGCCGCGCTGGGTGGAATAGCGGATGTCGGAGAGCGAGGCCGCACCGGAGGCGCTGGCGATCGCAGCTGATATCGCGTTGCGATCCTGCGAGAGCAGCATCTCGGCGAGCGGGCCCAATCCTTGCTGCGGCTGACCACCGCCCGCTTCGCTGTTCGAGCCGGGCGACGCCTCGTCATTGTCGTTGGCCTCGGGTTGATCCTGCCGCGGCTCGGGCTGGCTGAAGAACAGATCAAAGCAGTCGCCGAGTGCGAGCTTCTCGTCCTGAGATTTGGCCAGCGTCAGCAGCAGGGCGTCGCGCAGGATGGTGCGGTCGGTGATGCCGACCTGCGCGACCGCACGCATTGCATCGATGCTTTCGGCGGGCGAAACGTGGACGCCGGCGCCCCGCGCCGCCCGAAAGAAACGATGGAGGTTCTCGCGCATCGGCGTCAACCGAAGACGTTGGACCGGGCTGCCTTGGCGATGAAGGTCGTCACTTGCGGCGATGCCGCCTCGATATCGGCCTCATATTTCAGCAGGACGTTGAGCGTGTCCTTGACGATCTCGGTGTCGAGCTCGGAAGCCTGGAGCAGCACCAGGACCCGGGCCCAGTCGATGGTCTCGCTGACCGAAGGCAGTTTCTTCAGATCGAGCGAGCGGATCTCGTGGATGAAGCCGACCATTTGCCGGCGCAGCGTCTGCGAGATGCCGGGCACACGGCTCTCGACGATGCGCTCTTCCAGCCGCTGCTCGGGGAAGCCGATATGCAGATGCAGGCAGCGCCGCTTCAGGGCATCGCCGAGATCGCGCTCGCTGTTGGAGGTGAGGATCACGGTCGGCGGTGTGATCGCCGAGACGGTGCCGAGCTCGGGGATCGTGACCTGGAAGTCGGAGAGGATCTCCAGCAGCAGCGATTCGAATTCGGCGTCCGATTTGTCGATCTCGTCGATCAGCAGCACGCAGCCGCCCGGCTGTTCCAGCGCCTGGAGCAGGGGGCGCGGCTCGACGAATTCCTTGGAGAAGAACACGTCGCCGAAATCATGAAGCTGATCGAGCGCGGCATGCAGCGTTTGCGCGCCGCCGAGGACCTCGCCGAGCTTGTCCTTGAGGATCTGGGTGTAGAGCAGCTGCTTGGCGTATTTCCACTCGTAGAGCGCCTTGGCCTCGTCGAGGCCTTCGTAGCATTGCAGGCGGATCATCTTCTTGCCGCGCCAGGCGGCGATTGCCTTGGCGAGCTCAGTCTTGCCGACGCCCGCGGGGCCTTCGACCAGGATCGGTTTCTCGATCTGCTGCGACAGGTAGACGGCGGTCGCGATCTGCCGGCTCGCGATATAGCCTTGCGCGGAGAGGCCGCTCTCCACTGCCTCGATCGAGGTCGAGGCGTTCTGATCAGCCACGAAATGGCGCTCCCAAATGTCTTGCTTGAAGCTTGTTCTGCCTGCGTTCCCGGCAAAGAACAAGCCTCGTTTGGGACGGCCTGACCCGCGCTGAGCGGCACTTTTTCCGTTCAGCGCAAATACTTACGGGCAGCTGATCGTGCGATCAGTGCCGCAGCAGCTCCGGCTTGCGGATGGTATGCCTGACTTCGGCGCCGCAATCGGCGCATTCATAGACGAAGTCAATCTTGGCAAGGCTCCAGTGCGGCTCGACCTCGCGCACATACATCGGCAGGAACCCCATGCATGTCGGGCAAATCACAGGCGCGATTTCGATGTCCTGATGATGCTGTACATAAGCTGGCATCTCGGCTCTCCTTCGCAGGCGACCACCAAACCCCGCGCAGAAGCTACTGCCGGTGGCTCCCAGACCCTCATCAACTTTCTCGAACAGAGGCGGAACGGCGAGGGTTTGTCGTTCACTGTGACATTCTTGTTACGTCTTCTATACTGTAACGGGCGGACCAAATGGCTATTTCTCCGGCCGATCCGCTTTTTGTCGGACCATCAACGCAACGATAAGGGAGCAACGCCCATGACTCACGCCATTCGTTTTCACAAGACCGGTGGTCCGGAAGTCCTGGTTTGGGAGAAGGTCAGTGTCGGCAAGCCTGGCCCGGGAGAGGCGCGCATCCGCCACACTGCCGTGGGCCTCAACTTCGTCGACATCTATAACCGCTCGGGTGTGTATCCGGTGCAATTGCCGAGCGGGCTCGGCAGCGAGGCAGCTGGCGTCGTGGAGGAGGTCGGCCCCGGCGTTACTGATCTGAAACCGGGCGATCGCGTGGCCTACGGCGCCTCGCCGCTCGGCGCCTATTCCGAGGAGCGGCTGATCCCGGCCGACCGGCTGTTGAAGCTGCCAGACGGCGTCGACGACAAGACCGCGGCGGCGATGATGCTGAAGGGGCTGACCACGCAATATCTGATCCGGCAGACCTACCGGGTGAAGGCCGGCGATACCATTCTGCTGCATGCCGCCGCCGGCGGCGTTGGTCTGATCCTGAGCCAATGGGCGAAGCATCTCGGCGCAACCGTGATCGGCACCGTCAGCAGCGACGAGAAGGCGAAACTCGCCAAGGCGCATGGCTGCGACCACGTCATCATCTATACGCGCGAGGATTTCGTGAAGCGCGTCGACGAGATCACCGGCGGCAAGAAGGTGCCGGTGGTCTACGATTCCGTCGGCAAGGACACGTTCCTGAAGTCGCTGGACTGCCTCGCGCCGCTTGGCGTCGCCGCGCTGTTCGGTGCGTCCTCAGGCGCGGTCGAACCGCTCAATCTTGGTCTGCTGGCGCAGAAGGGCTCGCTCTACGTTACCCGGCCGACATTGTTCACCTACGCTGCCAAGCGCGAGAACCTGGTCGCCATGGCGAACGAGCTGTTCGACGTCGTCAAGTCTGGGGCGGTCAAGATTGAGGTGCACCAGACCTATGCGCTGAAGGATGCCGCCAAGGCGCATGCCGACCTTGCCGCGCGCAAGACCACGGGATCGACCGTTCTGACGGTGTGAGCTTGGGTTGAGCCGTGACGCAGGTTGTTTCAGCCTGCATCACGCTTTTTCGTGCTTGCGCAGGTCGCAAGCGTGGTCATGGCGGCTGGCCTGGAGGTCAACGTCTTCAGGCGGGATTTCGGGGGGCGGCCTCGGCCAAAATGGCTTCGGTCACGTTGTCGACGGAATTGTCCGCGACTTCGTGATGAACAAAATGTTCTGATATTCGCCGGGGCTGACGCGGGAGATGACCTCGCGCCTGGTGATTTCAGGATCGACCACCGCCTCGCGACCGCGGCGCCCGTAATCGGTCATCACGACGAAATACTGCATCAAACGATCCTGCCGCGCCTCGATGATCGGGGCGCGGCAGAGAGAATTTCTGAAAATAACAAGGAAGTGAAGATTTACTTCCGAGAATCGGAAAATCTTCGCTTACCGACCCTTCTTGCGCGAGCGGGCCGATTTGGCGCGCAACCGCTCGAGCTGGCCTTTCGGCATCGAGAGGCAGATCTCTCCGACCCAATCCAGCTTGACGCCGACGATCGGCTTGGCGTTGAAGCTGGTGAGGTTGACGACGGACGGTGATTTGCCCCGCTCGATGGTCTTCAGATAGCGCTCGCCGGTCTTGAGTCGGACCACGGCCTCTTCGCCGTAAAAGCTCGATAACGGGTGACGCTGGTCCTTGTAGACAACGATCACGTCGCCGCTTTGATATTTGGGCAGCATCGAATCGCCGACGATCTCGAACGCGACGGTCTCCTCCATGATCGGGAAGGGCAGCGCGATGTCGCCGAGCCCTTCCGGCGGAACCTGCTCGACGTCGGGCTCGATCACGGCGCCGGCCCCGACGCGACCCATGATCGGCGCGAGGTTCAGCTCAAGATATTCCATGATCGGAATGATTTCCGAGGCCTTCACCAGGCGTTCACCGCCGAGGATTTCCGACACGGCACCCGGGCGTACGCCCATCGCCGCAGCCAGCCCGCCTTTGCTCTTGCCCGTCTTTTCCAGGCCCCGCTCGATCATCGCAACGTCCAACATGGTGATTCCCTCGATTGCCCACCGCTCAGCCCCTTGTAATCCGAAATTCGGAATTAATGCAATTATGAATATCAGAAAATATTGGCTTGACTTCAACTTCGGAATAACGGAAGGTGCGTTTCGCCTCAGGATCGTGGGATCGGGGCGCATCACAGGACAGCAGCATGGAACCGGGCCGTTGGTCGTCGGAGCATTCCGACGCGCTTTGCGACTATTTCTTCAAGGGACTGTCATATGGGGAGATCGGAAGACGGATTAACGCAAGGTTTGGAACGGCTTACACGCGCAACGCCGTGATCGGTCGCGCCAAGCGGCTCGGGCTTGGGCTCGCAACGCCCGAACGAATGATAAGTCCGTCGATCGTGCCGTCCCTGCCGGGCGAGCCCGCTCCGCGCACACCGCCTCGTGCCGTGCCACCTGGCCTGAACCTGCCGCCGCCATCGGCCCTGAAACCTGCCCAACCCGTCAAACTGCGTTGCGTCGGCATCCATCCGCGCCTGGTCACGCTGGACGAACTCGAACGAGGCGATTGCCGCTACCCCTATGGCGGCGACAAGGAGGGGGAGGAGATCAGCTTCTGCGGTCACCCACGTCAACCCGGCTCGAGCTATTGCGCGCCGCATGCGCGTCTGACGCGCGGTCCCGGCGCTGCCCGTACGGCTGCTGCCGTCGTGCTGAGGCTCGTCTCCGCCGGCTGACCCGCGCGCGACCGTCCCTTTTCACGTCAATTCGCAAGGAGTGTCCAAGTGGCTCGTGCCAGACGCAACAAGTCTTACAGATTGACCGAACTTCACGACCGGCGCTCGCGTGACCTGCCGTTCAATGCCGAGGTCATGGAGGCAGAGGTCGACAACCCGCTCGCGCTTGATTCCGGCGAGAAGATCGTGGCGATGCGGTCGATTCGCAATGATCCGCTCGGCCGACTGCACTCGCATCACCAGATCGATGAGGCGCAATATCGCGGTGGTCGCGCTTACCAGAACGACTGGGAGAGGGCAGAGGGGGGCCCGCAGGCCATGGATCCGACCCGCGAATTTGTCGACGGCACGCGCTCTCGCGAGCCCCTGACCGAGCGTCAGCGCCAGGCCGTACTACGGCTGAACCGGGTCGAACGCGAGCTTGGCACCGACGGCGCCGCGCTGGTGCATGATGTGCTCGTGCTCGGCCTGACCATGGATCAGATCGGGCAGCGGCGCGCTGTCCGCACCCAGCGCTGGAACGACTATTTCGCCCGGCGTTTTCGCGAATGCCTCGACCGGCTGGCCCTGGTCTACGGTTTTGCGACGGATGCCTCAGCGCGGCGCCGCTGAAGGATGGGCCGGCGGCTTTACCGCCGGCCGTCCCGATCTCGCGTCACGGATGCGGCAAGATCTGGTAGGGCGTGGTGTAGGGCTCGACGCGGAGCGAAGCGTTGGCTAAAAGCCCGATTTTGGCCGTGGGGGCCTGCTGCATTTCACCGTTCTGCCCGCGATGCACGTTGTACTGCCAGACGGTGAGGTCGCCCTTCTGCGCCAGAGCGTGCGCAACCGCGCTTGCGTCACTGCCGCCAAGCGCCTGGAGCTCGTCGGGCGACAGCCCGATGATGATCTCGTCCTTGACGGTGACGATCTTGAACAGGTTCATTTTGGTCTCCTGCGCCCACGCGCCCTGAGTCGAGAGAGTAAGAAGCGCAACCGCGGCGCCCTTGATGAGATCGCAGCGAGAAAGCATGCCGTCGTCCTTTGGTGCTGAGTGCGCCCGAATCAAAATCATTCATCAGCCATGGCGCCCGTGATCTGCGTGGCCGTTTCGCAACCGCTTGGTCGCACGTTCTTGAACGACGGTTCACGGAGCGAGAAATATCGGATTGTGATGAACCCTGATGCGGGGCGAGGAGTCCAAGACGTGAAGGGGACTTGCCGCATGAAACCCACCCATATTGCCTGTTTGTTCGCATCGCTTGGCATGGCTGGCTCCGCCGTGGCCGCCGATCCGTTTTTGTCGGAAACTGGGTCTTCACGACGGCCGTGCTTGCGCCTTGGGCCGATCCGCATCGCAAGCCTGACGATGCCGAGCGCGCGGGGCTGATGGGCAAGACAGTGGCTCTCAAGACCAGGGAAATCTCCGGTCCGCGTCCATTTTCCTGCGCCAAGCCGCACTACAAGGTGACGGATTATGGTCCAGACATGCTCTTCCAGGGCGCATTCGACGAGATGTACAGCGCGGACAAGACGGTCGATCCCGAGGCGCTTGCCGCTTCGCTCGGCTTCATGGGCGCCCATATCAGGACACCGGAGACGGGCTGCGAGATCGACCTTCATTTCGTCGACGATACAACCGCCGAAATCGGGTTCAACGATTACGAGTATACGCTGAAAAAGCGCTAGCCCGTGTTTTGCCAGTTTCCGAGCATGTCAGAAACGATGCGAAACGTTGGTCGAATTGACAGCGGTCGGAGCCTTGTGGTGATGATGCTGTTTCTTGACGCAGGTGGGTGACTGCGGCGAGTATTCCTGTTATCCGGAATTGCCGTGGCACGCTGTCGACGAAGCATCGCTAAATCTCATGGTTTGGCTTGCCCGACGGGTTGTTCCTTGACATAATTGCAACCTTGTTGAGATCTGCTCTGCGCGCCAGCCTGCCGGGTGCTCCGACCTAGAGTTTGTCGTCGCCGTGGCGTTCGGTGACGACATCAGGTCCTCGATCCGGCTTACGACGCCCGACCCGAAGGACCGATCCTGTGATAGGTGCGAGATGAAGAACCTCAATTTCGCGGCTGAACTGCATCTCAAGCTCGGTGCACCCGCGACGGGCACTGTCGAGAGCCTGCGCCTGCTGCGCGCCTTTCTCAAGCTTGCCCCCCGCCAGCGCTTTGAGGTCATCAAGCTCATCGAGGATCTTGTCACCGACGAAACGCTCCCCGACCATCCCTTGTCCTGAGCTTTGGCCGGGCGCCGGCAATACGCTCTGTCCGTCCTCTCGGCCGGCGATGGACCGTCAGTGACGGCCCCTGCTGAATCATGGCCGCTGGAAGGCGGTGCGGCAAATGTGATAGTCAGACAGGAAAAGAGGGAGGAGTACGACCATGATCGAACCGAAGCTCGAAGTTCCGGCTGAACTGCGCGACCTGGCGGAGAAGACGATCGACCAGGCGGAGAAGGCATTCGGCATGTTTTTCGATGCCGCCACCAAATCAATGTCGTCGGTTCCCGGCGCGGGTGCTGATGTCTCCAAGCAGGCGCTCGCCTTCACCGAGCAGAATATGAAGGCGGCATTCGAGCATGCTCGCAAGCTGGTTCACGCGACCGATCTTCAGGAGGCGATGCGGATCCAGTCCGAGTTCCTGCGCAGCCAGTTCACTAACGCCGGCGATCACATGCGCCAGATGACCGGCAACTTCATGCAGCCGGGCAAGGGCAAATCCTGATCTGGCAAATCCTGATCTTGGAAAGTCTGCTCACAAATTGATCTTGCTCATCGGATTGATGCGCATTTCAATTCCCATGCAGGTCCACGATGGGCCACCTGATGAAGCTCATCCGCCGTCCATCGTCCTTTCTGCTGATCCCTGTCGGCTCCTCCGGCAGGGATTTGCATTTTTGAGGGTTTGGAGCGAGCCAGCTACTGGCGCAGCGATCCGATATAGGCCGCGATGTCGGCGGCTTCGGTCCGGCTCAAGGGAAAGTTCGGCATCTTCGGATGGGGGTCAAGCAGGAAGAACGCGAGCCTCTCCGGGCTGAAATCAGGCTTGCGCGCAACCGATGCGAAGGAGGGCACGTCGACGCTGGCCTGAGCCTGGCTGTTGGTCACGAGGTGGCAGCTTGCGCACCAGCGCCGGGCAAGATCGGCGCCGTGATTGGCGTCGGCCGCCAGAACGGGCGATATAGCCAAACTCGCGGCTGTCGCTAGCAGGAGCCAAATTCGTCTTGCTGCTGCGCGCATCTCGTCACCTGCCTACATTCGCTTGCGGACCGTCTACTCAGCCGCAGCATGATCCCGGAAATTGTGAGAGGTCGATACGTGCGATGATCGAGCGGAACAGCCTGCGGGCCAAGCGATAGAAATGGCGCATGGGTGCAGGCGCCCTCGCCGGAGGGAGGCCAAGGCTCTCCATGTCGAGCCTCGTCGCATCAAGCCTTTCGGTATGGTGTAACACGTGCCTCTCCGAGCCTGTATGGCCATTTATCCCGGCCAGCATGGAGCTGCGTTGATCTGCCGCAAAGCGTTCCGACTAATAGTCGCCGGGGTTCATGATCATCGGGGCCGTGGTATCGGCAGGCGCGAGCGCGCTGCTGGCACTGTCTCGCAGGAAGCGGTCAAGTGTCGTCTGGATCTTCTCCTTGACCGAGTCGGGTCCACGATCGCTCATCTCGGTGTGTTGCGCCCCGGTATGGACAATGTCGATGCCCCGCGCCTTGGCCTCTTCCGGGGTCGGCAGCACGCCGGGGTCGGTCAGGAAATGCGGATCCTTGGAGCGGAATGACAGAATCTTCATGCGGTCGTTGAGGACGAACGGCACCCTGAGATTGTCGAGCGTAATCACCTTCGACACCAGTTCGGGATGCTGCTGCGCGACATACATGGAGACGTCGCCGCCGTTGGAATGACCGACGAGCGTGATGTGGTCGTAGTCGGCATTCTCCTGCCGCCCCTTCAATGTGTTCAGCACGAAGAGGATGTTGGCCTCGCAGCGGATATAGACCTCGCGCCGACCGACATATTTCTGGCCGACATGGGTCATCAGGGGCGGATCGCTCGGCAGATCCTGCTGGATGCTGGCGACCAGATAGCCACGCGCCGCAAGGACGTTGGCAAGGAAGGAATATTCGGTGGCCTTGACCGTGTTGCCGTTGCTGATGATGGCGACCGGAAGCTTCCAAAGACCGAGATTGGCCTTGGTCTCGTAGTCGCGCCGCACCGCGATCTCGACCGAGATCGGCCGCTGACGCGCGGCGTCAAACAAGGACAGCATCTCATGGCGGATCGCGAATTTGCTGACGATAACGTACTGGCCCGCCGCGAGGACACAGAGAAAAGCCAGAATTGCAAACACCCTTTTCATGAGTTCCGTCTCAATCACTTTTGACTGAACATGGCTATTGAAAACGGCGGCATCGAGCGATCGTGACCAGATTGCGGGATTAAATTTAGGCAAGTCTGTGAGGACGACCGCAAAAGGGCCGCATCAAGACAAGGGCACGCGGCTAAAGACAGCCATTTCTGCCGCGTTCGGGGCAGAGCCGGAACGCACTCGACAGGGTGAACAGGAAGCGCGGGCTGCGGCGTTCATTGTCCGGCGCGCGGTAGCTCAAGGGCACCGCCACGCCGAAATCCGCCTGGAGGTCCTGCGCCAGGAAGAAACGTACGCCTGCACCGGCCGATGTCAGCGACAGGCCGTCGCTCAGCCGGTAGCCGTCGTTCCAGACGGCGCCGGCGTCGCCAAAAGCGTAGAGCTGGTAGCCGCTAAAGTAGCGAAAATTGAGCTTCTGGTCGAAACGCACTTCGAGCGAGCCGGCAAGACCGTTATCGCCGCTGATCTCGGCCGCGCCATAGCCGCGGCCGAAGGCTGCACCGCCGAGATAGAATTGCTGCGAAGTGAACAGGGGGCGTGACGCGGTCTGGCTCGCCGCAGACAGCTTGAGCGACCATGCGTCGTTGAGCGTCTGGTAGCGTGTAAACCAGAAGTTCAGCACCGAGAAGTTCGAGGTGGCACCATCGCGCGACAACAGATCGTCGTCGACATGCGATGCGCCGAAGACATCGAGGCCCTGGCGAAAGGTCATCGTCGCGTAGTTTGTGCCGCCGAAGCCATCTTGCAGCCGGTAGTCGGCAGTGAGGCTCGCGGTTCTGATGTGGTCGCTGTACCAGGGACCGTACAGATCGTGCTCCGACACATTGCTGAAGGTCGTCGCTGCAGTCAGGGTCAGCGTGGACGATTGGGATTGGAGCGGGATAATGCTGGCATGCAACTCGAACGCCTCGGTCGTGGTGATGTCGCTGGCGAGGCGCCGCGCATCCCCAGGCCTGACTGCGCTGTACAGGACCGATCCACCGAGCCGAACACCGTCGACGCCGACCGGGGCGTCATAGGACAGCCGAGAGAAGCCGAGTTCGCGCGGGTCGTTGGCAATGGTCGACAGGTTGACGGCGAGCGTGTCACCGGGCGCGAGGTAGGAGTTGAACGCGCCCGTCGCGTAGGTCTGCCACGGACCGACCGACGACGAGCCAAAATTGTCCAGGCCGAACGAGGTGAAGACATGCCACGTCTTCAGATAAACGGTGAGGCGGAAGCGGCCGGTCGTGCCGCCGATCTCCTCCAGCGAGGTGTCGGCGATGCGCACGCCCGGCCGGCCGTTGACGAGGTAGAGCTGGCGTTCGAGCGTTGCCAGGCGCGACGGTTGTTCGGCTAGAATCGGCCCGAGCATTGGCCTCACGCCGAACTGCTCGGCACCGTCGCCTTTCAGCTCGGCCTCGACGATCGAGCCTTCGATGACTTGGATCCGGACGCGGCCGTCGGCAATGTCCTGCGCCGGCACGATCGCCCGGCTCAGATGGAAGCCTTGGACCCGGTAGAGATCGCTGATCGCGCCGGCGATCGTCGCGAGGTCAGCTTGCGAAATCTGCTTGCCGAGATAGGTCTGGTAGACTGCGGCGATGCGATCATGGGGGATGGCCCGGGCGCCGGTCACATCGATGTCGCGCAGCACGAACTGCGGCTTGGTGTCCCCACCGGTATTGGGCCCGCCGACCGAGGGCAGCTTCACCGGCGGACGGCCGAGGGATTCCTGCTTGGTTTGGTTTTCAAAGTATTTCTCCGGCTGAAGAGGATTAAATCCCGGCTGGTTCGCCTGCTGCGCGAGTGATTGGGGGATTCCCGCAAATGTCGACCATAGGAGGACCAAGGCGGCAGCGAGGTACCGTCCCACGGCGCTATGCGTGGATCGTCCTGCGTAGTTTGACGGAGACGTCGCCTGGCTCCGGTAAGGATTCAGTAGCTGCATGATTTTTCTTAGTTTTTTATGGTCAATGATCCGTTAATGCGGCCGCCGGACTCCCGGATTACCGCTAAGCTAATCTTGAGTGATCTCGGATACGCAGAAGGCTCGGCAGTAACTCCGGCTGAGGGTCATTATGCTTGTCCGAATTGGAATGCGGTGCGCCGTGATGGTAGCGCTGGTCCTGGGAGCCACATCCGTCGCATCCGCCGCGGATGACGGCGTCTGGTCGGTCAGCAAGTCATCGGGCGAGGTCTGGCTCGCGACCAGTGGCGCGCAGCAGGTCTCGCTGAACCAGGAAGAGACACTGAAGCCGGGGGATACCATCCGCACCGGCCGGAACGGGCGCGTCCTGCTCGTTCGCGGTGAGGAGACGATCCTGATCTCTCCCAACTCGGTGGTCGGCGTGCCGGCCGAGAAGAAGGAGGGTCTTTCGACCACAATCATCCAGCAGGCGGGCTCGATCCTGCTCGAGGTCGAGAAGCGCAACGTCAAGCATTTCGAGGTCGAGACGCCCTACCTCGCCGCCGTGGTCAAGGGAACGCATTTCAGTGTCACGGTGGGCGCAGGCAGCACCAAGGTCGGTGTGCTCCGCGGGCAGGTTGAGGTGTCTGATTTCAAGACCGGTCAGATCGCCCAGGTGATGCCCGGCCAAGTGGCGACCGCCTTCGCGCATGGCAAGTCCGGGCTCAGCCTGAGTGGCTCCGGCACACTCAATCCGATCGAGCAAGGCAAGCCGCGTGCTTCGACGATCGATCGGGTCCCCGTGCCGAAGTCGGGCCTGTCAACGCCCCGCGATGCTGCCAATGGCCATGCCATACATGCTCTTGGCAAGATCGAGAAAGGGATCAAGGTCGCGGGCGTGCCGATGCATTCGCATCAGGCAAGCGGAACTCACGCGCCCAAGCCTGGCGTCGTGCGGATCTCGAGCTCGCTCGGCGAGGTCAAGTTGAACTTCCACAAGGTCACGCACGGGCTCGCCCATAGTGCCGTCGCACCAGGACGGGCGCGCAATGCGAACGCCAGCACGGACACGGTGTGGAGCGATGGCAAGTCGAGCACGACGACCACGACCTCCAACAGCTCGAGCGTCACGGCGGTCACCGTCAGCGGCAGTGGATCCGCAGCCGGCGGCTCGTCTACGTCGTCAAGTGCGACAACCAATGTTGCGACCAATGCCGGGTCGACCAGCGATGTGCCCGGCAACAGTGGAACGCCCAAGAGTAAATCCGACAAAGGGAATGACAACAGTGCTGCCAACAACAGTGCCGCCACCGGCAACGGTAAGGGCAACAACGGTAACGGAAACGGTGGCGGTAACGGCAGCAATGGCAACGGCAACGGCAACAGCAACGGCAACGGGAATGGTCACCATCACTAAGGCGATTTCCTAGGGGCGATGGGGGGCGCGCCCGCCGCGAGAGCGGGTGCGCGGGAGGATCGGGTGAAACGCTATCGGCCGCATATTCTTGTCGTGATCGCGTTGGCGGTCGTGCTGTCCACGGGATGGCACGGCGCGCTGCGCAACGCGCTCACCGATTTGCGCTTCGCATGGCAGTCGCGTTCCGCCACCGGTAGCGTCGTCGTGGTGGCCATCGATGCCCCCTCGATCGATCAGATCGGCGTATGGCCCTGGCCGCGCAGCCTGCACGCCGACCTCCTGCACAGGCTCGAGGCTGCCGGCGCGCAGGACATAGCTTTCGACATCGATTTCAGTACGCCCTCGGATCCAGCCTCCGACGATTCTTTCCTCACCGCGCTTCGGAAGGTCGGCGGCTCGACGATCCTGCCGTCCTTCAAGCAGCCCACGCCAAATGGCGGTGCGGTTCACATCAATCGTCCCCTCAAGCCGTTCAGCAGACAGTCATGGCCGGCCGTCGTCAATGTCGCGGTTGAATCTGATGGGCTGGTTCGCCGCTACCCGGTCGGAGAGAAACTCGGCGATGCGCAGATGCCGTCGATGGCGGTCGTCTTGGCCGGGCAGAACGTCGACCGGCGTCCGCCTTTCCTGATCGACTTCAGCATTCGGGCAGGATCTATTCCAGTTGTTTCTTATGTCGACGTGCTGCGGGGTGACGCCGCGGCGCTCGATAAGCTCAGGGACAAGAAGGTCATCGTCGGTGCTACCGCATTCGAATTGGGGGACCGGTTCAGCGTTCCCAACGGCCGCATCATCGCGGGACCTGTGCTCCAGGCATTGGCGGCAGAATCGGTCCTTCAGAACCGTATGCTGCGCTGGACGTCCGATGTCGGCATGATTGTCGGCCTTGCCGTGATCTGTCTGCTGATGATGTATTCCTGGCGCCGTGTTGCGCCCGGCGCCCGCGTCGCCATCCTGGTTGCAGCCGGCGCCAGTATCGAACTGACTGCGGTCCTGGTGCAGCAGCGTTGGCCGCTCATCATCGACACCTCGCTCTTCCACATCGCGATCATCGCCTATCTGGCAGCCATCGCGCTGGACGAGATCGACTTCCGCAGCCTCTTGGGACGTATCGCCGAAAGTCGGTTCCACCGTATCGCAATGTCGCTCGGCGATGGTCTGGTCTGCACCGATGAACATCATCGGATCACGGTCTGGAATCCCGGTGCAAGCGCGATCTTTGGCTATATGCCGACCGAAATCATCGGTCACCCGTTTGAAACGCTTTGCGCGATTCCGGCGGAAGCCGGTGCGAAGGCCTTCGCGATCCGAGACGCGGCGCGGCAGGCGTTGCTGGTCCCCGGCGGCGCCGTGGTCGTCGAGTTCGAAGGACGACGCAAGAACGGCGAAACCTTTCCGGTCGAGGCGAGCTTTTCGGGCTGGCAGGGAACGGACGGCTTCCAGTATGGCGCGATCTTGCGCGACATCTCGGTGCGCAAGCGCGAGGCCGAACGTGTCAGATATCTCGCCGAATACGATGCGCTGACCGGACTTGCCAACCGCAACACGCTGCACGCCGGCCTCGTCGGTCTAATCGCTGCTGCGGAGCGGCGGTCCTCCGAGTTCGCATTGCTCGTGCTGGGACTCGATGGCTTCCAGCAGATCAACGACATGCTCGGACACGCAGCCGGCGACCTCGTGCTGCGGGCGGTGGCCGAGCGCTTGCGGACCGAAGTCGACGGCAAGGCGCTCGTCGCAAGGCTCAGCGGTGACGAGTTCGCGATTGCGCTGGATTGCGCCATTGTTGGCGAGCCTCTGGCCGCGTTCGCCGAGCGGATTGTGCGCGCGTTCGATGCGCCCCTCGCAACGGGTGCGCGCCAGCACCGCGTCAGGATCAGCATGGGTGTTGCCGTCTACCCCGACGGTGGACAGAACGCGGACGATCTCCTTAGCAACGCCCATCTTGCGCTCACCAAGGCGAAGCTGACGCGGCGCGGCGGTCATGTGATCTTCGAAAGCGCGATCAGGCAGGAGCTGGAAAGCCGGCTGACACTGGAGAGCGAACTGGCGCTTGCGGCGGATCGCGGCGAGTTCGAGCTGTTCTACCAGCCCCAGGTCCGCCTGATCGACGGCAGCCTGGTCGGAGCTGAAGCGTTGATCCGCTGGCGTCACCCGGTGCGCGGCTACGTCTCGCCGGGCGAGTTCATGCCGGTGGTCAACACCTCGGCGCTGTCCGAGCGGATCGCGGGCTGGGTGATGGAGACCGCCGCCCGGCAGGCGCGCGCGTGGGAATTGTCGGGAAATGCGGTCCGCGTCGCAATCAACCTCTCGCCATCGCAGCTCCACTCCGGCGATCTCGCGCATTCCGTTGCGGAGCTGCTGAGAACGACGGGACTTACTCCTTCGCTGCTCGAGATCGAAGTTACCGAGGATGTCCTGCTGCACGACGAGGTCCGGGTGCTCGACATGTTCAAGCGCATCCAGCAACTCGGCGTACGCATTCTGTTCGACGATTTCGGAACAGGCTATGCAAGCCTGAGCTACCTGAAGAAATTTCCCCTCGACGGGCTCAAGATTGACCGCTCTTTTGTGATCGATCTGCTCGCCGATTCCGACGATGCCGCCATTGTCGGCTCGACCATCGGCCTCAGCAAGCAGCTCGGCTTGACGGTTGTTGCCGAAGGAATCGAGAACCGCGCTACGGCCGACTTCCTGGTCGGTATGGGATGCGAAGAAGGTCAAGGCTATTTCTTCGGTCGCCCGATGCCTGCCGACGCGTTCGAAAAGACCTTCTTGGCGGCCGAGCTCGAAGCCGTCAGCGCCGCCTGAACCGATCGTCAGCGCCGGCGCGCGATTGCGACGCCAAAGAGGAATGCGACGAACAGGCTGGCCAGGGGGGCCTCGCGCGTGATCGCCGCCACCGTTGAAAGCGGCCGGCCCGGCTTTCGCGCTTCGTCGATCGCGTAAGTGAGGCGATCGACGGCGGCATGCAGGCCTCCTGCGACCTCGCCGATGGTGTGCGACACGTCGGTCGCTGCATCGATGGCGCGCTCGGCCATGCCGGGCTGGGGATTGGGCTGCGGTATGTCCGTGCTCAAGCTCGCGACCTCCAGAACCTGACGGAAGGACGGAGACCGGTACCTTTGGCTATCCGCGCGTGCGCTCGTTTTGAACAGCGGGCCCGAGGGCCTTTGGCTATCCGCGACAGGCGCCGTCTTGAACGGCGGGTACCGGCCTTGGTGGGAAAATGCCGCGCGCGGGAATTTGTTCCGGCTCCCCCGTGAAACGCCGGATGCGAATCTCTGTTACGCTAGTGCAGCGTTGCTGACCTCAGGAGATTGCCGTGACCGATCGAACCATCACGGATCGAGCCCGGCGCATCGCGTTGCTGGGCGCGCCCATCGACATGGGCGCCTCGCAGCGCGGCACCTTGATGGGCCCCGCCGCGCTGCGGACCGCCGGCCTTGCAACCCTGCTCGAAAGCCTGGATTTCGAAGTCGTCGATTATGGCGATCTTTCGGTGGCCGAGATCAGGGATCTCGCCGACAGGCCGCCGGCAAAGGCCAATCATTACCGCGAAATCCAGCGCTGGACGCGTGTGCTCAGCCGTCGCGGCTATGAAATCGCGCAAACTGGCGCATTGCCAATCTTCCTGGGAGGCGATCACACCTTGTCGATGGGATCGGTCAACGCCATGGCGCGCCATTGGCGGGAGCACGGACGCGATCTGTTCGTGCTTTGGCTCGACGCGCATGCCGACTACAACACGCCCGAGACGACGATTACAGCCAACATGCACGGCATGTCGGCCGCGTTCCTGTGCGGCGAGGCCGGCCTCGATGGCCTGCTGGGCGATGATGCACGCGCCTCGATTGATCCTGGCAGGCTCGATCTGTTCGGCGCGCGTTCAATCGACAAGCTCGAAAAGGAGCTGATGCGCGCCCGCCGGATCAGGGTCGTCGACATGCGTCAGATCGACGAGTTCGGCGTTGCAGTGCTGATCCGGCGCGTGATCGAGCGCGTCAAGGCAAATAACGGCGTGCTGCATGTCAGCTTCGATGTCGATTTTCTCGATCCCTGCGTCGCGCCCGGCGTCGGCACCACGGTGCCGGGAGGCGCGACCTATCGCGAGGCGCATCTGATCATGGAGTTGCTGCATGATTCCGGGGTGGTGGGATCGGTCGACATCGTCGAGCTCAACCCGTTCCTGGACGAGCGCGGGCGCACCGCGCGCACCGCGGTCGAACTGATTGGCAGCCTGTTCGGCCAGCAGATCACCGATCGGCCGACGCCCAGCAACGCAATCGCGCCGGGCGAGTGACGCACGCACCGTTTGTGCGCTGCACGGAATGGAACTGCTGTCACGGCCGGTGAAACTAGACCAGTCTTGATCGAAATCGCCTGCTTTTGAAATGCGCGCGAATTGCAAACGCGCTTCGCGGCAGGTTTCATGCGGGCCGAGCTTCAGCCGAGGACCAGCCATGAGCAACAAGATCCACACAAGCGACAAACCCATCGGGACCACACGCCGACGCTTCCTGCAAAGTGGCGGCGCCGCGGCGAGCGGCGTTGTCCTTGGAGCTGGTGGGTCAACGGCGGCGGAGACGGACAACCTTCCGCCCAACGTGCCCGATTGGATGAAGGCGCCCGGCGATCCCATGGGGAGCCAGCCCTATGGTGCGCCGTCGCCGTTCGAGAAGGGCGTCGTCAAGAACATCTCGAAGAACCTCAAACAGTACATCTCCGCGTCCGGCCGCACGCCGTTGCAGGATCTCGATGGCATCATTACGCCGAACGGGCTGTTCTACGAGCGCCACCACGGCGGTGTGCCGACCATCGATCCGGCGCAGCACCGCTTGATGCTTCACGGTCTCGTCGAGCGCCCTCTGATCTTCACGATGGACGATCTCAGGCGTTTCCCGTCGGAATCGCGCATTCATTTTCTCGAATGTTCCGGCAATCCCGGTTACACCAAACCCTATGGCAGGACCGCGTCGGACCTCGTGGGTCTGCTAAGCTGTGCGGAATGGACGGGCGTGAGCCTGAAACCGGTGCTTCAGGAAGCTGGGCTGAAGCCTGAGGCCAAATGGATCATCGCCGAAGGCGCCGACGCCGCCGCGCTGACCCGCAGCATCCCCATCGAGAAATGCCTCGAGGATGCCTTGCTCGTCTATAGCCAGAACGGCGAGCGGCTGCGACCGCAGCAGGGTTATCCGTTGCGGCTGCTCCTGCCTGGCTTCGAAGGCAACATGAATGTGAAATGGCTGCGGCGCCTGCACGTGACGGCGGAGCCCGCTTACTCGCGCGAAGAGACCTCGAAATATACCGATCTTCTGCCTGATGGCACGGCGCGTGAGTTCTCTTTCTACATGGAGGCGAAGTCGATCATCACCCGTCCCTCGGGTGGTCAGCGCCTCAACGCAACAGGTTTCCACGAAATCACCGGAATCGCCTGGAGCGGCCACGGCAAGATCCAGCGAGTCGAGGTATCGGTCGATGACGGCAAGAGTTGGTACGATGCGCGATTGCAGGAGCCGGTGCTGACGCGCGCGCTCACGCGCTTCCGCTTGCCCTGGCGATGGGACGGCAAGCCGGCGGTGATCCAGAGCCGCGCGGTCGACGAGACCGGCTATGTGCAGCCGACGCTCGCCGAGCTGCTCGCGGTACGCGGCGAGAACTATTTCTACCACAACAATGCAATCTGGCCCTGGCGCATCAGTGCCGACGGGGAGGTGACCAATGCTCTGGCGTGAGATCTGCGGCGTCGTTCTCGTATTCTTGATCTGGGCGAGCAGCGCGCAGGCGCAAAGCACCTATGGCATTGGGCGGCCGGCCACCGCAGCGGAGATTGCGGGCTGGAATATTGATGTCGGACGTGACGGCAGCAATCTGCCGGCAGGCCGCGGTTCGGTCAGCCAGGGACGTGATGTATTCGCTCAACAATGCGCCTCGTGCCATGGCGAGAAGGGCGAGGGCGCTATTGGCGACCGGCTCGTTGGCGGACAAGGCACAATCGGGACACCAAGGCCGATCCGGACGGTCGGGAGTTACTGGCCTTATGCGCCAACATTGTTTGACTATATTCGCCGCGCGATGCCGCAGAACGCGCCGCAATCGCTCAGCAATGAAGACGTATACGCAGTGTCGGCCTACATCCTGAACTTGAACGGATTGGTGCGAGATGATGCCACGCTCGACGCCAAGTCGCTCGCCGCGATCAAAATGCCAAACCGCGACAAATTTGTTGGCGACGCGCGGCCCGACGTCAAGCGTTGAGCAGAGTTGCCTGTGAGTTCTCCTCGCATTGGCTCGGAACTTGCTGATCCGAAAGCGGAACTCGTCAGGCCCCCTTTGCGTTGATCCACGAGACAAAAGGTGCAGTTTTTCCGATGGCAACAGCTCGCTTCGCAAATTCCATCTCAATAGCACTTCGGCACCCCGGCGTGATCGCGATGATCGTGGCCGCTATGACGATCGCCGCGATGCTGATCGTTGACCACGGGCCGTGGAGCCGCGCCAAGACCCAGCCGGCTTATGTTGCGATGTACGCAACCACAGGCGAAGCCGCCCGCGCGGCGGGCGCCAAGGTGCTTCCGACTGAACCGAAATCGCCGGTCGAACCGGAGCGGCCGGGGCCGAAGACATCCCCGACCGTCAATCCGGTGACACCTTAGAGCGAGATGCGATTAGGACGAATCATCATCGCGCTTTAAGTTATTGTTTGAGCATGATCTTTTCGGAAAACCGCTTCACACTTTTCTGAATTATGCTCTAGGCGTCAGCTCTTGCGACCGTAACTGAGGAGCCCGCCTGTCGTCTTTGGCGGATGCGCGCGAAGCGCCTCCTCGTTGGGCTCGGTGCCCCAGCCGGGCCTATCCGGAATGATCAGATGGCCGTTTTGGATGTCCGGCTCGTGCGTGAACAGTTCGCGATCCCAGGCGAGGCGGTCGATGTCGATCTCCATGATGCGCAGGTTCGGCACAGCCGCGCAGAAATGCGCGTTCATCATCGAGCAGAGGTGACCGTAGAAATTATGCGGCGCGACGTTGACCTCGAAGGCTTCCGCGGCTGAGGCGATCTTCATCGACTGCCACACACCATTCCAGGGCGTGTCGATGATGGCGACGTCCATTGCCTGCTCGCGGAAATAGGGCAGGAATTCGCGCAAGCCAAGCAGCGTTTCGCAGGATGAGATCGGATGCTGGCTCTGCCGGCGGATGTAGCCGAGGGCCTCCGGATTAAAGCTGTCGATCTCGATCCAGAACATGTCGAGATCGGCGATCTCGCGCAGGATCTTCAAATAGCCTTCGGTCTTGGCGTTGAAATTGCAGTCGAGCAAGATGTCGACATCAGGGCCCGCGCCGTCGCGGATTGCCTCGAGATGCATGCGCAGGTCGCGCAGGATCTTGCGGTCGACATTGATCTCGGGCGCAAAGGGCGAGCCGAAGCCGGGCCGCCAGCCCGTGGGTTTGCCGTCATCATAGCAAAAGATGTTGGTCTTTAGCGCGGTGAATTTCTTCTCGCGCACCTCATGCCCCATGGCCTTGACGCCGTCGAGACTTTCGATCGGCGGCTTGTACCAGGAGGGATGATTGATCCGCCAAGTGGCGCAGTGGGACCAATAGACTCTGACGCGGTCGCGGATCTTGCCGCCGAGAAGCTCATAGCAGGGCACGCCCAGGCACTTGGCCTTGGCATCAAGCAACGCATTCTCGATCGCGCCCAGCGCCTGGGCCACAACGCCGCCGGCGGCAGGGCGGGTGGCGGCAAACAGCTCGGCATGGATACGCTCATGCTGGAAGACATCCTGGCCGATCACGCGCGCCGACAGGCGCTGGATCGCTGCACCAACGCCCGGCGAGCCAAAACCCTCGTCGAACTCGCTCCAGCCGACGACGCCGTCTTCCGTCGTCACCTTGACGAAGTGATAGTTTCTCCAGCCTGCATCACAGGCAAGGATCTCGAGACTTGTTGCTTTTGATGATTTTGCCATGTCGCTCCCTGTCGCCCGGCAAGGGCGTTATTGGTTTTGTGTCCCGGTCGCAAGCTCGGGGCCAGCCACAATTGTTAGGCTAACGACTGAGTGCGGTGAAGCCCGCAAATGCTTGCCCAGCCATCGAATTTTGGGCCCCTGGCACAAGGCCCGTAGAGTCCGGGGGATCGTGATGTTTCTTGGAATCGTCTCGAAAATGCCAAGCCCCGACTTTTTTGGCTAGGGGCGCTTTGTCTTTGGGGAGACAACAATGCTTTCAGTCGACCAGTTCTTGCGGTTCATCAGTGTGCCGGCCGTGATTGCGGCCTTCATCATCGCCTCACAGATATCGGCGGCGCTCTCGCCGGTCTAGCCTATCAGCGACGAGGCGAGCAAAGCGAGGACGGCCAGCGCCATCAGGGCGGTGCCGAGCCAGCCCAGCACGACCAGCCAGCGTCTCGCCTTGAAGCGGCCCATGATCGCCCTGCTCGAGACGATCACCATCATCATCGCCATGATGGGGACCGCGACGATGCCGTTGAGCACGGCGCTCCACACCAGCATGTGGATCGAGTCGATCCCGGTAAAGCCGAGCCCGAAGCCGATGATGGTCGCGGCCGCGATGATGGTATAGAAGCCGACCGCCTTCTCCGGCCTTGCCTCCAGCGTCGCGCGCCAGCCGAAGATTTCCGCCACGCCATAAGCCGCCGAGCCAGCCAGCACCGGAATTGCCAGCAGACCGGTGCCGATGATGCCGAGCGCGAACAGCGCGAAGGTGAAATCGCCGGCGAGCGGCCGCAGCGCTTCGGCCGCTTGCGTCGCCGAGTTGATGTTGGTGACGCCGTTGGCGTTCAGCACCGAGGCCGTGGTCAGGATGATGAAGAAGGCGATGCCGTTCGATAGCAGCATGCCGAGGGTCGTATCGACCCTGATGCGCGTGAGCTCGGGATCGCCGGCACGTCGTGTCTCCTCGCGGAGCGGTCGGTCGCGCATGCCAAGGTTCATTTCCTCGACCTCCTGGGAGGCCTGCCAGAAAAACAGATAGGGGCTGATGGTGGTGCCGAGCACTGCGACCACCATCATGAAATAATCGGCGCTGACATTCGCCTTCGGCCATACCGCCGACAGCAGCGCGGTGCTCCACGGAATCTCCACCGTGAAGGCGGTCGCGACATAGGCGAACAGCGTCAATGTCAGGAATTTCAGCACCGGCGAGTAGCGGCGATAGGGCAGGAAGACCTGGAGCAGGGTCGAGCCCGCCGCGAAGATCAGCGCATGCTCGTGATTGAGCCCGCCGATGACCAGCGAGAGCGCCTCCGCCATCGCGGCGATGTCGGCGGCGATGTTGAAGGTGTTCGCGGCAACGAGCAGCCCCACAAGCGCCATCACGATCCAGCGCGGAGCGAGCTCTTTGACATTCGCCGCGAGTCCCTTGCCAGTGACCCGGCCGATTTGCGCGCTGACCAGCTGAATGGCGATCATAAACGGCGTGGTCAGGAACACCGTCCAGAGCAGCCCGTAGCCGAATTGCGCGCCGGCCTGGGAATAGGTGGCGATGCCGGACGGATCGTCGTCGGCCGCTCCCGTGATCAGGCCCGGCCCGAGCCGTTGCAGCAGCGTCGGCGCCGCCTTTGCCGGAGCGACGGCGCTATCGCGCGCGGAGGCTTGAAGTTTGGATCGGTTCGACAGGGCTCACCTTCCGGAAATTGCGAATTCAAGGTTTAAGCGCGATCATGGCCGGAAAGTTCCAGGGCCCGGTTCTGGCGGGTCTGCCTCCACGTCAAGAACAGGGCATGACGCTCGCTTGCGACGGTCCGCGACGTGTCTGCGGAGCATGCTCTAGGACGACGGCGACATCTGCAGATAGCGGCCGTCGAACTGGGCGAGCTCCTGCAGCTTGTGCTCGTTGAGGATCCGCACCGTGCCGCGCTGGAGCTCCAGCACGCCGTCGATTCGTAGTTCGCGCAGGATGCGGTTGGTGTGCACGCTCGTCACGCCCATGGCTTCGCCGAACTGCTCCTGCGTCAACGGGATTTCGAAGGTATTGTCGATCACGCGGCCGATCAGGCGCAGCCGTTCGCGCAACTCGACGATCAGATGGGCAAGCCGGTTGTAGGTCGAGCGCTGGCCGACATTGACGATCCATTCCCGCGACACCGCGGCATCCACCAGCGTGTCGCGCCAGAACATGTCGCCGACACCGGATCGCTGGCTGATGAGGTCGTTCAGCGCCTTGTGGGCGATGAAGGCCAGCGTGCAATCGGACAGCGCGATCAGGTCGTGGTCGACGGTGGGGAAGTGGAGGTTCTGCAGGTTCGGCAGGTCGCCGGGAATGTGGATCGAGAGGATCTGGCGCCTGCCGTCCACGATCGTCTTGGAGCGGACGCAGAAGCCGTCGGCGATCAGGCAGCATTCGCTCGGCTGTTCGCCGTCGCGCAGCACGGTCTGGTTTTCACGAAAGGTGCGGAGCGTGAACGGCAGCGCCGCGAGTGCTTCCAAATCCCTGTCGTCCGCGCCGGTCGTCGTTTTCAGGCGCTGAAACAGCGGCGCCCAGATTATGTCGCTTGTCACGGCACTCGATTCCCCCACGCGACTGAGCGCGTGGCGGCCAAAAAGCATAAACTCCGGCGTGCTGTTGACAACAAAGGTTAAATCATGCCGCTCCTGCCTCTCAACATTGTGGACGATGCGTTACCGAAAGAAGCAAATCCAACAAATGTTAAGTGCCGCCAGGCCGGCCGCGCCCGCGACTTAACATTTATCAAGTCGGCCGCTGGCTGCGTTGGCGGCGGGCCTGCAGGGGCCCGACGTCTAAGATGATTTTCCGAATCGAATTGGCTGTACGAATTTTCACCTAGCTCTGCTTCGGAACGGGGCGGGCGTGGCGACGTTCTTCTTTTCTGAGGAGGATAGCGCAATGGACCGCCTGACGAAGCGCGAGCAGCCGGATCGCAGCAAGATCAACATGCACGAGGCCTGGGAGGTCAAGTACTGGAGCCATGCGCTCGGCGTCTCCAGGGAGGAGCTGCAACAGGCCGTCGACAAGGTGGGGAATTCAGCGGCCGCCGTCCGCAAGGAGCTCGCGGTGCGACCCGAGATCCCTACTTGATGCTGACGAACATGCCCCAGGCGGCGGAGAGCGCCGCGCCGGTGAAGACGACTGCCGGGCTGTCGCAGAACAGGCCGCCATAGCGGCACACATCGGCCCCGAACGAGCCGAGCTCGTGATGGCCCGCCGAATAGAATAGTCCCGACAGCCCAAGCAGTAGGCCTGCGATGTAGTACATGGCTCCCTCACGCGAGAACGGACATGTGCCAACATGGCGCGAAGAGATTTCATCTCGCCGAATCCGCAGGGGGGCATTCGATTAAAGATTGACTCGTTTCAGTGAGACCAGATCGCCGTCAGAAGAGGCGGCGCTACGAGACTCCCACTTGCGGCTTTCAGCTAATAAGGGTTGAGCACGCTCTCGAGAAATTGCTGCTTTTCGCCGGGCGCGTAACCCTGGCAAGCGCCGTAATATGGTTCTGGCCTGTCACAGGGGTTAGAATATTGCCGCGGCGCATAGGCAAAACCTGACCGGTACATGTGATGATGGGGACGAGCCGCCGCGTGCCGGTGGTGCCCGAGATGCACGCTTGCCGCGTTCGCGACGCCGCACAGGCTCAGCAGGACGCTCAAGGCCAAAATCGAACGCATCGCTGTCTTCCTCCGAAGAGTTCGCTCTTTGCTCAATCATTACCATGACGCGGCGTTCCAAAGACTCGTTTTTCGTCTTCCGACCTCGCGGCAAAGCATCGGGGAAATTTGGCAATAAGAAAGGGAACGGTGAAATCCGGATCGGGGTTGATCTTGCACTGAGGAGCACTTCGATGGACAGAACCTCGATCTATGATGAGTTGAGCCGTGTTGAGCGCGACGTGGTGGCAGGAGAGCGACAGCTTGCAGAACAGGAGCGGCTGGTGCTCGACCTGAAAAAGGAAGGCGAGAATACTTCGGCTGCTGAAAGGGAGCTGGAACGGCTGCGTGAAGCTCAGCGCCTGCGCGATCAAGACCGCCAAAGGCTCCTCTCACTGCTGCAGCCCTGAGGCATTCCCATACGCTCGCCCCAAAGCTGCTTGCGGCTGAGCACATCACCAGGCAATCGGCTAGACGTGGGAGAAGAGGTCGAACACAAGTTCGCGCGCTTTCAAACTCTGCGGGGTGCCAAAAAAGGCCCCAGCTCACGTAGTGGGGGCGATGGAGCTGGGGCCGACTTGGGGTCACCCTTTGGGGAAGGGCACCAGGAAAACTTGGTAGTGGCGATATCGTTCCTAAACAGCTTTCCAAATGAAGAAGCCCCGGCTTTTGCAAAAGCCGGGGCCAACCACCCTCCCGGGGGCCGCGTTGTATGTTCCTCATCCATTCCCGGGAAAACGCGGCATCTCAAACTCAGTTCCGATGTCGAAGCTAAATTGCCAATATCCGAATGAGTACCGGCACCGGTCCGATCTTGAGCTCTTCCATGAGGCTTGGTATCGTTCGCGGTGGAGGCCGGCGAAAATATTGCTGTCGTCCTCCGTTGGTAAACTTAAGCCCTTTGCGGCCCCGCCTTCGGGTGCCTCTAGTAGCGTTGGGTGCGGCAACGTTCCCTCCGTTCTTCCCTTAGACTCCGAAGGCGGGAGCTTTTTTCCTGCCGACCCATGGCTGCCGCAGCTACGGGCAAGCTACCCGCCTTCCACCGAGCGGGCGGAATGATCTCATCCTTGGATCGGGGGCAGCCGCCCGATTGAACCCGCATCGCCTCCGGCGACACCAAGACAGGCAGAGATGTTGCCTTGGTGGCTGTTATCTTTGGCCGGATGTTGGCATGAACCCCGCTCTTGATGTGCTCTATCGTCTTGCTGCGTTCGGGCTCGGCATCTACTGCGTCCGCAAGGCCTGGTACGGCTATGTCGAGCGAAAGATCCTGTTCGTCAGCGACGATTGGTGGGATTGGTCGAGATGGTCGCGGCAGGAGTTTTACCGCGACACCATGCCGATCCGCTATTGGATGCAGATGGTCGGCACGGCCGGCGGCGCGCTGCTGTGCCTGGTCGGTGCGATCGTCGGCTGGCAGCCAGGCAGCTGAAGACAGGACATCGCCGCGACGTTCTTTTTGTTTGAGCATGATCTCAGCGCAAACGCGTTCCGCGTTTGTCGCGAGGGAAAACCGCTTCACACTTTTCCGGATCATGCTCTAACGACGAAACCGTCCTGAAACAATCCTGAAACCAGATCGTCCTGAACTCCATCGCTGATAGGCCCGACCAACGGAGCGATAAGGAGACAACTCATGATCCAGATCGGTTCGAAGGAAGAAGTCGCGTTGCTGCTGGCCCTGTTCGGGACTCATACCCAGCCCGTCAGCAAGCCCAAGCCGAAATCGCGGCAAGGCTGAAGGCGAACCCATGCCGGGTCTGGCCGATTGCCTGAGCTTTCTGCGTTTGCTGATCGCGCGGGGAGATCCGAAAGGCATCCCGCTGGCGACCGATGCCATCGACGATTACCTCGCCATGGCCCCGGTCTGCGCACGTCGGCGCGGCCTGCGCGTGCTCCAGCAGGACGCGCTCGAGCTTCATGTCACTTCGGTTGGCGTGCAGCGCTCGTTCGCCGAGACGGTTGACGCCTATATCGAGCGGAAGCTGGCCGAGGAATGAGGCAAGCTTGACCTTTCGGGTCTCTTCCAAGGGCTGGCATCCCTCTTGCTATGGACGTCTTAATCCGGCCCGGCCCTTCGGGCCGTTTCAGATTGAGGCGATCACATGCAGTCAACGTCCCGTTTTGAAGCGACCGCGTCCCTGCAGCTCCATGCCCTGATCTCCGACCTGCACTGGCGGATCCAGATGCTGGACGGCGATATTGCCGAGGAGGAGCGCAATGCCGGCAATGCCGATCCTCGCAGCCCCACTTATTCGATGCTGGCGTTGAATATGCGGGAGCGCCGCGACAATTTACGGACCTCGATCGCCTTGCTGGAAGCGCGGATCGAGCAGACGGCGCAGCTGTCGCGCGCGGCATAGACAGAAGCCGCCGTCTTCGCCGGCCAGATAGGCGCGATATGCTCGCTCATGTCGGCGCCCTCAGGCCGGGCGAATGCAGCCAGGCCTCGATCTGCATCGCCGTCTCGTCCTGCCGCGCGCGGCGCAGCAGCATCTCGCGGCGACGTCCCGGCGCGAGCGCGCGCGCCTGCTCGCGCAATTGCGCGGCTTCCTCTTGAAGCCTCTGGTGAAGTGTCTTGGTCTGCTTGAAACGACGCCGCTTCAACATGGCGATGCTCCCATGTTCGAGAAGGCGGGAGCGCGATCGGGCGTTCTCATCACCGATATCTGCCGGGGGGCCTTGCGGTGATGGTTAACCGTACGACCCGTCTTGCAAGGAGTCCTCATCATTTGATAGGTCGGCCGAGAAATCTTCGTGCTGTTTTCAAGCGCTATTTGCAGCCTTTGAGCCACTTACTCATTTTACGCGACGGCTGAATCCAAAGTGCACTTTTGAACAAAACAGCAAGCCCGCCGGGCTTGCTGTTTTGGCTGCTGCAATGATCCTACGCTGCGCCGAACCAGGTCGTGAGCGCCTCCGCGAGTCCGCCTCCGCTCTCCTCGCCCACCCACGCCACATCCCCGTCGGGCCGCACCAGCACCGCTGTCGGTGCGGCAATCGCTCCGATGCAAGGGAGCTCCCATGCGCCGTCGTAAATGGCATCGATACGTGGGACACGATCGGCCCAGGGCGAGATGTCCAGCCTGACAGGACTGCCGAAATCGAGTAGGAAGCCGCGCCCATCGTGCAGCAGCGTGAACAGCCGCATCGGCCGCCCCGCGACGGTCAACGCCAGATCGGGCATGCGGCGGCCGAGCAAGGGATGCGCGCCGCCGAGATCATAGCTGATATCGAGCCCGCTCATCATTGCGCCATAGCGCTTGCGGGGCTCCTCCATTGCGAGCAGCTCTGAGACGATTTCGAGCGCGGCCTTGCGGCCGTCGTCGTTGCGGCGGAGCAGGGCGATCTGGGCCCTGGTGTTGCGCAAGACGCGCGCAGCCACGGGATGGCGTTCGGCGTGATAGCTGTCCAGCAGGCGGTCGGGCGAAATGCCCTTCACCACCTGCGCCAGCTTCCAGCCGAGATTGACGGCATCCTGCAAGCCGGTGTTGAGGCCCTGTCCGCCGATGGAATGATGGATGTGCGCGGCATCGCCGGCGAGCAGCACGCGTTCTTTGCGATATCTGACGGCCTGGCGTGCCGCATCGGTGAAGCGCGAGATCCAGGACGGATTGTGGACGCCGAAGTCCGTGCCGTACACGGCGATCAGCCCCTCGCTCAGATCGCGCAAAGAAGGCTCGCCGCTACGATCGAGTGTTGCTTCCGTTATGACGACCAGCACGCGTCCGTTCTCCGTCTTGCTGAGACCGTGAAAGCCGAGGCCATCGTGACGCAGGCCCCATTGCGGCACCTCATGTATCTCGACCTCGGCCATGAGATTGCTGAGCGTCGGATCCGTGCCGGCAAAAGTGAGGCCCGCCGCCTTTCGGACCAGGCTGCGCCCGCCGTCGCAGCCGACCAGATAATCCGCGCGCAGGCTCTCGCCGCTGGCGAGCGTCACGTCGACGCCGGTTAAGTCCTGCACCAGGCTTGTTACCTCGCGGCCCCGATAGATGGAAACTCCGAGCTGCTCGACCCAATCAGCGAGGATGCGCTCGATGTGGCTCTGCCGCAGCGCAAGCCCGTAAGGGTGAGGCGTGGGCAGATCGCTGATGTCGAACCGCGTCCAGGCAAAGCCCGCGAGCTGCGTGATCGTCCCTTCGCGCAGGAAGCGATCGGCAACGCCGCGCTGATCGAGGATCTCGATGCTGCGCGCGTGCAGGCCGCCCGCGCGCGTGCCGGTGAGGTTCTGGCTGGCGCGGCGCTCGAGAATCGCGACATCGCATCCGGCGAGCGCCAGCTCCGCCGCCAACATCAATCCGGTCGGCCCGCCGCCGGCGATCACGACGGCATGGTCTGATGTTGGCGACGTGCGGGCGCGCGGGCGAGGCGTCGGTAGCAGGACAGGCATGTGGTGACCCCTCTCTCTCGGCGGTTTGAGGCGCGGGGGTACACCGGGGACGGGAGCTTGAAGCAAGCCCGTTGTGCACCACATATCAAGTTGGGAGGAGAAGCTGCGCCTAATCGTCCTGCGACAGATCGCCGGGCCTGGTGGGCAGATCGATGGTTCCACCCTCGCCGTGCGCGAGATCGCGGTTCGTGTCAGTCTCGCCCGCGTGTTCGATGTGGGCCTCCTGCGTTTCGCGTTCCTTGTCGATGCACGGCTTCTGCCCCGGCCGATCTCGCGACGTCCTGGGTGCAGCAGTGGATGTCATGGCCGGTCCTCCTGCGCGACCAACGCGCTTGGTTACCGGATCGTTCGCTTGACCCGTCGGGCAAAACACTGGCACCATGGCATAGGAGTTCGGCTCAGCCCGCGCGGAGCAATTCGCCGCGGGTCATTTATTGTCAAACGATGTCCACCTGCGCGCTCAGGAGGAACGGACTGCGGCGGCGGCATTTGTATGGTCCGGAGGAGTGCATGTTGACAGACGCTGACATCGCCATGCTCTGCGACATCGACCAGTCCATCGCCTTCAGCTACGCGCACAAGAATGGCGACACCTACGAGCGCACCCCCAAGGGCGAAGCGGCCGTGATCGATCGCGGCGCTGAACAAGGCGTGATGTCGATTAGTCGCGGCGCGATCCGATCGCGCTTGCCGTCGGCTGATCCGGCCGGCCCGCGGGCGTCGTGAAGTGCGACAGCTGGCAACGCGGCGCGCGCAAGTTTGGACCCGCAAGGGCGGTTTAGGAACCTTCAGTTCCAGGCCGGATTTGATGTCTTGCCGGCATACCGCCGATTGGCCGGCTGGAATGGCGGCTCCGGCGCACCAAGCCCCCGTCCTGCACCGGAGCCGTTTTCGGTTTAGCCAAAATGGTGGCTTGACCCGTCGGGCAAAACACTGGCATGATGGCGTCATCGAAAGAGGTCGGTTCAGCGCGTGGAAAACATCCGGCACGAGCTTTTTTGATGCCGCCGTCCTGATCGGAGTGTCCGCATGAGCCCGTCCGGTGTCGACGTCGAGAACTTCGTCGTCGACGACGACGATTCATGGATGATTGACCTCCTGCGATAAAATGCGCGCCGCGCCTTGCGGGTTCCAGACCGAGACGCGCCGCAAGACGTGTGCGACAAATCGTTCGCGGTTTAAGTTCGCAACGTCATCGCGCTTCGCTGCGCCGGCATGAAGACTGGAGCGCGACCAGCACACAGGCCTCGCCTCTCTCAGGAACCGGGCGCGACTTCGGAATTTGTATGATCCGGAGGAGCTGTGCTGACAGATTCTGATATTGCCCTGCTCTGCGACATCGGTCAGTCCATCGCCTTCGGCGATAGCGATGACCGGCACGAGCGGCTGTTTCGGCTCATTGCCGACGGCTACGTGCAGAAGGACGGCGACACCTACGAGCTCACCGCCAAGGGCGAAGCGGCCGTAATCGATCGCGGCGCCGGATTGAACAAGGCGTAATGCCGCTTTTTCGCGCTGCGATCGGGAATCGTCCTTGACCTCGGGCAAGCGCGCAAGTTCGGGCCGCGGGGATGTTAGGAACCTTCAGTTCGAGCCCGGATTTGGTCTCGTGCCGGCGTACCGCCGATTGGCCGGCTGCGAATGGCGGCTCCAGGCGCACCAAGCCCCCCGTCTCGCGCCGGAGCCGCCTTCGGTTTAGCCTAAACGACCTTTGACCCGTCTGCCAAAACACTGGCAGATGGCATCATGGAAATAGTTTAGTTCAGCCCGCGCGGGATTTATCGCTATAAACCTCACGACCCGACGTTCGAAATGCTGTTGATCGGGCTACGCTCCGCTCTACTTTCTGGCCTTACGCTGGGGCGAGTGCGTCGAGATCCGAGCGAATCCGCGGAGACCCAACCTCGCGACCAGGAAGCTCGACTACGGCCTGGGTTCACACGTGGCCGCGCTCGGCCTCGCGTTCAGCAAAGGCGAGACGTCGTGTTCCAAATTCGATAACGGCCCTTGTCGGTGAGCACACAGCAGTCGGTCCCAGCCCGGCCGTAGCTGTCGGGTTATTTACGTGCCGCTGGTGAATGGGCGGCCGGAAGGCAAATCTGGGTTGAGCAACTCTCGCCGCGTGGGAACCTAGGAACAAACGAGCCACCTTGAGGAATGCAATGCGATTTGCGGGTCCAACGGAGAAGAGCTCAACGGGAGCAATTCGCGCCCGCTCTACCGTCTTAGGGTGATGCGGGCGTCCGTCTGGCTAGGGCTGCGGATGAACGCCACGTCTACGAAGACCGGCATCTTGAAAGGCCTTCGTAATCCAAGATGCGGATAAGCAATCCAATGCTAGCCATTGTACCTTGCTCCGGGTCAGGGGGTGGGACAAGCCCTCGACCGCGATACCCCCACCTTAAGGATATCCGGTCCTCCACGTTGAGGTGCGAGGTGCTGTTGCTCGGCGTCGGGTCATCGGGTCGAATTACTGGCCCCGTTAGGAAAGCCTTATTGTCTTCTGGCAATGATTTCCTATCCACTAGAAGAAGGTAGCTCGATTTGGAGCTGATCCTAAAGGGCCGATGGACCATTGCAGCCTTCGTGTTCGCGACGGCTGCGGTTTTCGCTGTGGTCTATTTGGTTGTCGGAGGAGCTGTCTTCCCTACGGATGACGCCTTCATCAACTTACACAATGCGCAGGTTATTCACGACGGTCACGATGAGAATTACCTCGGAGTTCCCGCTCTCGTAGGAGCCACGAGCGGTGTACACCTCGTTCTGCTGCTGGCTATTGAGAAAGTAGTGTTCTCCGATACTGTCGCATTGTACGTGCTCGGCGCATCGTGCGGCGTCCTATATGTGCTCGGTCTATTTTTCGCCAGCATCAACGTTGGGTGCCACCGGTCGGAGGCAATGCTAATCTCTGTTGGCGGCTTGATCTTTGCGGGTACGCTGTTTCAGCTCTTGAATGGAATGGACACGGGGCTCGCGATGGCTGTAGTGGCTTGGAACATCAAGCTACTTACAGACAAGAGACGAACGATCTGGATCTCCCTTCTTTGCGGGATCATGCCATTTATTCGGCCGGAGCTTACACTTCTGTCTGTCGGATCGATGTCCATTTTGCTTCTTGAGAGCGGTACCTGCCGTTTCAAGATCGCGGCATGCACGACTTTGCTTTTAGGCGCTGTTCCGTTCCTGGTGTGGTACTGGTTCGACACGGGCTCGTTGGTTCCTAGCACTGTCGGCGCCAAGACGTACTACTTCGCAGACAGTTACGCAGATTGGCCGAACAAATTGCTCTTCGTGGCGTTAGCGATGGCTCGAGCGGCGGTGGCCTGCTTCCCACTCTTTCTCTGCGTTCGTTACATACGGCCGCGCTCCGCCGGTATCATGCTGGCAATGTTTGCGGCCATTTTCATCGGCTCGTATTTCTGGAAGTTCCCGAGTGGGCTCGCCCATAACGGAAGTCGATATCTCTACATATTTGTACCCATTATACTCTTTGGCGTTGCGTGCGGACTTAGTTCGGCGGCTCGCACAAAAACGCTCCGACTTATCTGGATTTCAATTTTCTTTCTGCCGTTAGGCTTTGGATGGCAACTTTCTGACTATTGGACACACATAACAGGACATCAGAAAAGCCTTTCCGACGCCGTGCGATGGATCAATGAAAATTTGCCTGGTCGACCGAAAATATTGGTACATGACGCTGGCTATGTCGCGTACGCGGGGCATGCTCAGCTAGTCGACCTTGTGGGACTCAAGACGCCGGCCGCGATAGAATTTCACAAGCAGCTAACATACCCAAGTGCCGGGAAGCTAAGGTCAAAGGCGATCGCCGACATCGCCCGATCATTCAACCCGGAATATCTGTTGGCGCTACAAGAGTGGGACGAGAAATTCGGTCTCGTAGATGGTCTGCGCCAAGAGGGCTGGGCGGTGCAGGAGGTATACGCGGGAAGAGCCTCCGCGAACACGCCCGCTTCGGACATCTACCACATCTACAAGCTGAGGAAACCAGTCTCAGCTGTCAGCCAGAGCTAGCAAACATCCTCATTGCAAGGAGATTGTTCTAGTCGCTGAATGGAATCGACAAGTCATTGGATTGCTGTCTCTCATTGCATCTTTAGCGCGATGGCACTCGCTCACCGAGTTGGCAAGGTTGATTCGAAAGGGTCGGAGATAAGGGCGAACTTCCAGCACCTTCGGCGGTGGCGAAAAAGCGTGGAGCAGGCCCACAGCTATACTGTGAAGGCCGTGATTACGGTGATTGCCACTGGTCTGATGGGAGCTGTCTGGCTCGGAGTGGAGGTCATGCTTAGCAAGTGAGCTCCTCGTGGGCGGCGCCCCGCCGCACGGCCGAATCGACTCGATGAATCATGCTATGTACAAAAATACTATCGTCGACACCTGACGATAGGCTAGCTGAATTGCATCGGCGAAGTTCTTCGACACTGCGGTGACGCCGGATTCTGACCGGGGAGTGTGGCGGCTTGTCTATCGGGGCGACGATGCGGCCGACGCGGCACGTCGATTTCAGACGTCACACCTGCTGGATCCCATTTGTGTATCGAAGCCTTGCGACTGAAGCACTTGCGGAGATTGCTCTCCCGGGCTTTAAATTCGCGTACAGAAAATCGGCGAACATAAGTCGATGTAAGGGAGCCCAGGGATGTCCACCAAGCCTCAATTGCCGGAACGCCCGCCGCGGGGGGCGGGAGGACCAACCGCGCTTGATGGCCTGCTGGTTGTCGATTTCACGCGCGTGGTTGCCGGCCCCGCCTGCACACAGACACTGGCCGATTTCGGGGCGCGCGTCATCAAGATCGAGAACCCCGATGGCGGCGACGACACGCGCGCCTATGAGCATGCCGAGGTCGGCGGCGAAAGCGCAGCCTATCTCAGCCTGAACCGCAACAAGGCCGGTATCGTGCTCGATCTCGCCGTGGCGGAGGCGCGCGAGATAGCGCTGGATCTGATCCGCAAGGCGGACGTAGTCGTGGAGAATTTTTCGAGCGGCGTCATGAAGAAGTTCGGCCTGGATTACGAGGCCGTCGCGCCGCTTAACCCGCGGCTGGTCTATTGCTCGATCTCCGCTTACGGGCGCACCGGACCATTTGCCTCACGCCCGGGTTTTGACCCTATCACGCAAGCCGAGAGCGGCTTCATGTCGCTCAACGGGTTCGCGGATGGCCCGGCGGTTCGTACTGGGCCGCCGATTGTCGACATAGCGACGGGGATGGCAGCCTGCAATGCCATTCTGCTGGCGCTGTTGGCGCGGGACCGGCTCGGCCGTGGGCAGCATGTCGAGGTCGCGCTGTTCGACGTCGCCATGGGGATGACGGGCTTCTATGGGATGGCCTATCTGATCAACGGCGAGAATCCTGGGCGGTTCGGCAATTCGCCGGCCGGGTCTCCCACTGTTGGTGTCTACGAGGCATCCGATGGTCCGCTCTACATGGCGTGCGCCAATGATCGGCTGTATCGACGGCTGGTGGTCGAGGTGCTGAACCGCCCGGATCTCATTAACGCGCCGCAGTTTGCCACCCGCAAAGCAAGGTCTGAGAACAAGGAGCTCCTGCGTGCCGCCATCGCCGAGGTCTTCGCAAGCGACACGCTCGAGAACTGGATGGCGAAGATGAAGCTGGCCAATATTCCGGTCGGCTATCTCCGAACGGTCGAGGAAGGGTTCAATGCGCCCGAAGCGCGCGAACGCGCGCGCGTGAGCCGGATCCCTCATCGTACCGCGCAGTGGGTGCCGAATATCGAGCCGCCAATCAGCATGAGCTTGACGGCGGCAGTTGATCCTGTGGCGGCGCCGCTGTTGGGCGAGCACACCGAGGGCGTCATGCGCGAGACGCTTGGTTACGACGCGAAGCGGATTGCGGCATTGGCCGAAAAAGGCGCATTCGGGCTGCGTAAGACCGCGACATCGGACTGAGCGCAGCAACAGCTTGATTTGGCAGGGTTCCAGCCTCATAAATGCATGAGAGCGAGGGACGCGAATGGTGCCTGGTCAGGAGCCGAACATGGGTCAGTCGGTGGCGACAGACTCCGGCGAACGAGCCTATGCGGCGATGATTGCCAAGGCCCGAGCGCTCGTGCCGCAATTGCGGGAACGTGCGGTTCGAACCGAGGAGCTGCGGCACCTGCCGCCGGAGACCGAGCGCGACCTGCATGAAGCCGGCCTGTTCCGGATGCTTCAGCCGAAGCGTATCGGCGGCGCCGAGCTCGATTATGTTGCCCTGATCGATTGTGCCGAGTTGCTTGGGCAGGCCGACGCATCGGTCGCCTGGAATCTGGCTAATCTGGCGAGTCACCACTGGATGCTCGGCATGTTCGAGCAGCGTGCGCAGGATCTGGTCTGGGGCCGAGATCCGGACGTGCTGATCGCGTCATCGTTCATCTTCCCTGCCGGCCGTGCCAGGAAGGTCGAAGGCGGATACCAGCTGCGCGGAAGCTGGCCGTTCTCGTCGGGCGTCGGCTCCTGCGCATGGAACATGCTTGCGAGCGTTGTTTCGTCCGACGACGAGGCTGATGGGATCGAATACCGCATCTTTCTATTACCCAGGGCTGACTACAAGATCCTCGATACCTGGAATGTAGCCGGACTGCGCGGCACAGGGTCGTCGGATGTCGAGGTCAGGGATGCCTTTGTGCCCGATCATATGACGGTCGCGGTGGGTGATCTCGCGGGCGGCGCGACGCCCGGCAGCAAGGTGAACCCCAATCCGCTATACGCGCTTCCGGTCTTCTCGCTGTTTCCCTATGTTCTCTCGGGCGTCGCGCTCGGCAATGCACAGGCGTGCCTGGACGATTATGCGGAGGTCGCGCGTCACCGCATATCGACGTACAACCGCGCCAAGCTGAGCGACTTCCAGAGCACGCAAATCAAGATCGCGGAAGCTTCGGCTAAGATCGATGCCGCGCGCCTCATCATGCGCTCGGCCTGCATCGAGGCGATGGAGGACGCACGGCGCAACCGCACGCCCGATATGGTCACCAAAACCAGATATCGACGCGACGGTGCGTTCTCGGTCAATCTATGTACTGATGCAGTCTCGATGTTGTTCGCGGCGAGCGGGGCGCGCGGCCTGTTCACGACGGGCGTGCTACAGCGGCAATTCCGCGATGCTCACGCGATCAATTCGCACCTCGCATTCAATTTCGATGCGGCCGGAACCAATTATGGACGCGTGGCGCTCGGCCTGCCGTCCGAGAATCTCACCTTGTGAGGCCGGCCGATGAATGACCAGCCAAAGCATCCGGCCGCCGCCGATCCCGCCAACGAGTTCGCAAGCGACAACTCGCCGATCGACCCGCGTGATTTCCGCAACGCGCTCGGCACCTACGGGACGGGCGTCACGATCATCACAGCAACGGCTGCCGATGGAAAGCCGTATGGCATCACCTGTAATTCGTTCGCGTCGGTTTCCTTGAATCCCCCCTTGGTCCTCTGGAGCCTCGGCGTTTATTCATCGAGCCTGACCGTGTTTCAGAATGCCAGCCATTTCACGGTGCATGTGCTGGGCATCTCGCAGCAAGCGCTCGCAAACAAGTTTGCCAAGTCGTCCGAAGACAAGTTCGCGGGCGTGAACTGGACACCGGGTCTCGGCAATGCGCCCGTGCTGGCCGAGAGTGTGGCGAGTTTTCAGTGCCGATCCGTCAACCGCTATTATGGCGGCGATCACGTGATCTTTCTCGGTGCCGTCGAGGCCTATGCTTACAACGCACGAGAGCCTCTGCTGTTCGTGCGAGGGACTTACGGCCGATTCTTGGCCGATGACGCGCACAAGAAGTAGCCGTAGTGCGATTCAGGGACGCGGATTAGTTCAACGTTCCGTGGCCGAAAGCTTGTAAATTTCGAGTGCGTCCGCGTCTGCACCGCATGCCGCTTTGGCCAGCCTGAAGATCTGCCCGGCAAGCGTCGCCATCGGCACCGGCGTCGACGTCGCCTGCGCGACATCGGCGACCGTATCGAGGTCCTTGAGCATCGTCGCGATGTGCCCGAGCGGTGGCGAGTGAATGCCCCGGACCATGCGCGGCACAAAGAGTTGAAGCGGGATCGAATCCGCAAAGCCGCCCGCGAGTGCTTCGGGAAGCCTGCTCGCGTCAATCCCGGCGTTCGAGGCAAGGCGCGTTGCCTCCGCAAGCACGACCATCGCGCATCCGACGATCACCTGGTTGCAGAGTTTCGTGGTCTGGCCGGCGCCGGTCGGACCCATGTGGGTAAATCTGCGCGCCATGGTCAGCACATAGGGCCGTGCCCGCTCGATGTCTTCAGCCTCTCCTCCCGCCATGATGGCAAGCGTGCCCTCTTCGGCGCCCTTGGTGCCGCCGGACACAGGCGCATCGATCCAGCTTGCGCCGTTCGCAGCTTTCAACCGCGCCGCAAGATCGCGAGCGGCGTCAGGATGGATCGACGAGAAATCGACCACGAGCTTGCCTGCGCCGGGAGCCCCGGCAAGGCCCTCCGGCCCGAAGATTATCTCTTCGACAGCAGCGGCATCCGTCACGCACATGAAGAGGATGTCGGAGTTCGCCAATAGTTCACACGGCGTGCTCGCGCGATTGGCGCCAGCCTCGACAAGCGGTGCTACCTTGCCCTCCGAACGGTTCCAGACGCTGACGTGAAAGCCGGCTTTGAGCAGCCGACGGGTCATTGGCGTTCCCATCAGTCCCAGGCCCAGATAGCCGAGCCTTTCGACGCGTTGCGGGTTTGTCTTGCTCGCATCAGCCATAGGTTGCTTCCTCTTGCCGCAGCGCAGCGGCGCACGACCCTGGCCGAACCATACATGACGCATCCCGCAGCGAAACCGGGGCGGCTTGCATGGCTTGCCTGATTGTTTGAACCATGAAACATTTGAATCGGTCGGGTTGGGTGGCGCTCATCGGCGCCGGAGCAACGGAGTGGGCACGATGCGGGCAGTTTCGAGGTGGATGCTGGCGGCAGGAACTGTGGCGGCCATGATCGCGGGCGCGAGCCCCTCATGGGCACAGCAGACGATCCGCGTGGGCTGGACCATCCCGGCCGAGGAATCCAAATACTGGATGATGCGAAGGCCGGCCGAATTCCCGGATATCGGCAAGACCTACAACATCGAGTGGACCCAGTTTCAGGGCACCGCACCGATGACGCAGGCTTTGGCGGCCGGCGCTCTCGATTGTGCGACGCAGGCGCCACTGTCGCTGGCCAACGGCGTGGTCGGCGGCAACCTCAAGGCCTACATCGTGGCCCAGCACGTCTTCGAGAAGCCCGGTGGCTTCTCGGTCTACTGGGCGGTGATGGATGACTCGCCGATCAAGACGATTGCGGACCTTAAGGGCAAGACCGTCGGCATTTCCGTGATCGGCGGCGGCACGCAAGGCCCGTTCAACCTGCTTTTGAAGCAGAACGGGGTTGATCCTGCCAAGGACATCAAGCTGGTCGAGGTCGGTTTTGCCGTCTCCGAGGATGCGCTGCGCCAGGGCCGGGTCGATGCGGTCAACATGAACCAGCCGTTTGCGGCACGTGCGGAGGCAAAGGGCGGCACAAGAAAGCTGTTCTCACTGTCGCAGGCCATGCCGAACATCGTGCACATCTTGGAAGCCTGCCGCGCCGATTTCGTCGACAAGAATCCGGACCTGGTGAAGGCCTATGTTCGCGATATCACTTCAGGCATGAAGACGGCACTGGCGAACCGTGAAGAAACCTTGAAGGTCGTCAATGAAGTCCTGAAAGCGCCCATTCCGGTGCTCGAGACCTACCTGCTCAAGGACAATGATTTTGGTCGCGATCCCGGCGCTGCGCCAAATTTCCCAGCAATTCAGAAGATGCTGGACATTTATGCGGACACAGGAATGCTGCCAAAACTGGATGTCGCGCAGTTCAAGCACCCGACCATCGTCGCGCCGCTGCAATAGGCCAGAGGTCGTTTGCAGGATCAGCGAAGTCGCAATGTCCCGCCATGTGTGGGGCAGTGCATCGAGACAGTGCAAGCATGAAGAAGTTGCGATCACGGATCACCACTGACGGGCTCGACCGCGCTCCGCATCGCGCCTTTATGCGCGCGATGGGTCTGGATGATGCCGCCATCGCCAAGCCAATGGTGGGCATTGTCAGCATGAAGGGCGAGCAGACGCCCTGCAACATGACCCACGACTTTCAAGTGGCTGCCGCCAAGACCGGGATCGAGGAGGCTGGCGGCACGCCGCGTGAATTCTCAACCGTCTCGGTGTCCGACGGGATCAGCATGAATCACGAGGGGATGAAGTTCTCTTTGTTTTCGCGCGAGCTGATCGCCGACTCGATTGAGGCTGTCGTCCACGGTCTCGCTTATGATGCACTGATCGGGTATGGCGGATGCGACAAGACGCTTCCGGGCGTGATGATGGGCATGGTTCGTTGCAATGTGCCTTCCATCTTCATTTATGGCGGCAGCTCGTTGCCGGGCCGCGTGGACGGGCGGACGCTGACGGTGCTCGACTCCTACGAAGCCGTCGGCAGCTTTATGACTGGAGAGATCGACGCCGCGACGCTCGAGCGGATCGAGCGCGCGTGCCTGCCGACCATTGGTGCCTGCGCTGGCCAGTTTACTGCGAACACCATGGGGATGGTGTCGGAGGCGATGGGCTTGACTATCCCCAACGTGTCGATGGTGCCCGGCGTCTATGCCGAGCGGGCGCAGATCTCGCGTCGCGCCGGGCGGCTGATCATGGAAATGCTGGAGCGTGGTGGACCGCTGCCGCGCGACATCGTGACGCGGAAATCGTTGGAGAACGGCGCGGCGATCGTCGCCGCGACGGGCGGATCGACCAACGCCGCTCTGCATCTGCCGGCGATTGCGAACGAGGCAGGTATTCGTTTCACGATCGATGATGTTGGCGAGGTCTTTGCCAGGACGCCCCTGATCGGAAACTTGCGGCCAGGGGGCAAACATACCGCCAAGGATGTTTACGACGTCGGTGGTGCAGCCGTGATAATCCGCGAATTGATCCAGAGCGGGCATATTGATGGCAGCTGCCTGACGATCACGGGACGTACGCTCGCGGAAGAAAATGGCGCGGCCAATGCGCCCGACGGGGAGGTCGTTTACGCGGCCCGCGCGCCGATCATGTCTGACGGCGGCGTTGCGGTGCTCAAGGGCAATCTCTGTCCCGATGGCGCCGTCATCAAGGTGGCGGGTCTGAAGAGCCAGCTCTTCGAGGGTGCGGCGCGTGTCTTCGAGGATGAGGAAGCCTGTGTCGAAGCGGTTCGCGACCGCAGTTACAAGGCCGGCGAGGTCCTGGTAATCCGCAACGAGGGGCCGGTCGGCGGTCCCGGCATGCGTGAGATGCTCGGCGTCACTGCGTTGATCTACGGCCAGGGCATGGGCGAGAAGGTCGCCCTGATCACGGATGGGCGGTTTTCCGGTGCCACGCGCGGCATGTGCATCGGGTATGTCTCGCCGGAAGCGTTTGTTGGTGGCCCGCTGGCGCTGGTCCGCGACGGCGACAAGATCCGGATCGATGCCGCTGGCCGCCGCATGGACCTGCTGGTCGGTGAGCAGGAACTCGCTGCACGCCGACGCGATTGGAAGCAACCTCCGCCGCGTCATCGCGCGGGTGCGCTTGCAAAATATGCGCGTCTGGTCGGTCAGGCCCCGGACGGAGCAGTCACGCATGAGGGCCCGGTGGAGTGGCCGTGGTTCGACTGAGTGGCAAGTTTCTTGCTAAGCTCGTTCCGCTGTTGAAGGCCATTCGGCAGATCGGCTGCGTGACGTTCGCGCGTGAGTGAGGCGAGAGGCGGGATGAAGGTAGTGCCTTCAAGATCAACCGAATGGGTGCGACCGGTGACGTTACAGCAACCGGCTTCTGCGATCATCGAGATCGAACGCGTCTCCCAGGTTTTCCAGACCTCGGCGCGCAAGGATCATTTGGCGCTATCGGACATCTCCTTGACGATTGACGAAGGTGCATTCGTCTCCATCCTCGGTCCCTCCGGCTGTGGCAAGTCGACGCTGCTTTACATCGTCGGTGGTTTCGTCAACCCAAGTAGCGGCGCGGCGAAGATGAAAGGACAGGCGATCACGGGCCCGGGTCCGGATCGTGGACCGGTCTTCCAGGAGTTCGCGCTGTTTCCCTGGAAGACCGTTCTCGGCAACGTGATGTATGGGCCGCGCCAGCAGGGCGCGCGAACCAACGAAGCCGAAGCGCAGAGCCGCGCGCTGATCGAAATGGTCGGCCTCAAGGGCTATGAGAACTTTTACCCGAAGGAGCTGTCGGGCGGTATGAAGCAGCGCGTCGCGCTGGCCCGGACGCTGGCCTATCATCCGGAAGTCCTGTTGATGGACGAGCCGTTCGGTGCACTTGATGCGCATACGCGTACGCGCCTGCAGAATGATCTCCTCAATATCTGGGAGCGCGACCGCAAGACGGTGCTGTTTGTCACCCACTCGGTCGATGAAGCCGTCTTTCTCTCGGATAAGGTCGTGATGATGTCGAAGTCTCCCGGCCGCATCCGGCAAGTCATCGATATCGACCTGCCACGACCGCGGCGCCGCAACGAGCTGTTGCTCGATCCGCGCTATCAGAAATACGTCGTTGACATCGAACGCATGTTCGACGAAAGCGACGAAGCCGGCTCGCCCTCGTGATCTCCCCGACTACCATGGCCAAACGTGCTGCGCCGGCCCTGGCCTGCATCGGATTGCTGGCAGTGTGGCAGGTTGCCTCGCTTGTGCTGAAGAGCGACAGCTTTCCAACGGCGATCGAGGCGATCCGCGCAATCCCGGATATCCTCGGCGACAGGGAATCCCTGATCAATATCCTGGCCTCGCTCCGTCGCATGGCGATCGGGTTCAGCATCGCGGTACTGGTCTCGATGCCCCTAGGCCTGTTGATGGGCCGTAGCCGGGCCGTCGCAGCCTTTTTTAATCCACTGCTGATGGTAATCTATCCGGTGCCGAAAGCGGCCTTGATGCCGATCATCATGCTGTGGCTCGGTGTCGGTGACATCACCAAAACCCTGGTGATCTTTCTCGGCGTCAGCCTGCCGGTGATCTATCACAGCTTTGAGGGGGCGAAGGCCGTGGAAGAGAAGATGCTGTGGTCGGGTGCGGCGATGGGACTTTCGCCGTTGCAGCGCTTGGTCCGGATTGTGCTGCCCGCAGCGCTGCCTGAGATTCTGACTGGATGCCGCACTGGCCTGGTGCTTGCGCTGATTACCATGATTACCAGCGAGATGATCGCGCGCCAATCGGGCGCCGGCAATATCCTGTTCAACGCGCTCGATATGGGCCAATACGACACGGTCTATGCGATGATCATCATCGTCGGCGCGATGGGCATCTGCCTTGATGCGGTCTTCGAGCGCGTCCGCGCAAGGCTTGTGCGCTGGTCCGAGCCTCAGTTCGACTTGCCGCTGAGCTTCTCATGATGTCGCGTTTCCTCTCAACGAACATCCTCTTGGGGGTCGCACCAATCGTGCTCGTGATCGCGCTCTGGCAAGGTTTGGTGTCGTTCGGCGTCGCGCCCGCCGTGTTGCTGCCGCCGCCAGGTTTGGTCTTCGGCCGACTGGTCCAGCAGCTTGAGACCTGGACTTTTCAGCAGGAAATCGCGGCGACCCTGGTCCGGTTGTTCGCCGGATTTGCTATTGCAGTCGTGCTCGGCGTCAGCATTGGGATTGCAGCTGCTGCCAGTCCCGCGATGAACGCCTTGGTTCGGCCGATCGTGCGGGTGCTTGCGCCATTGCCGAAGGTCGCGCTCTATCCAGCGCTATTACTGTTGCTTGGCTTCGGTCACGGATCGAAGATCACGCTGGTGACTGCGGACGCCCTCTTTCCGATCTTGCTTTCCACCTATTACGGGGCGTCGACGGTGGAGCAAAAGCTTATCTGGTCGGCCATGGCGGCAGGAACGCCGCGCTATGAGATCCTGTTCAAAGTCGTTTTGCCGGCGGCGATGCCGGCGATCCTGACTGGATGCCGGATAGGCCTTGTCATTTCCTGCATCGTGGTGTTTCTGGCCGAGATGATCACGTCGACGGACGGGCTTGGCCATGCGCTTGTCACGGCAGCGCGAACATTTCAGGCCGTTGACATGTTCGTGCCGCTGATCACCATCTCATTGCTTGGGTTGATCCTCAACGCGTTGTTGGGTGCGGTACGGTCGTATCTCTTGCGAGGCTTCCCCGAAGCGTGACCTGACGAAAAAGAAACCAGAGGACCGGGAGTGAACCATGCTGGCTGATCGCATCGAGGCAAAATGGATTGACGCATTTTGCGAGATCTTTGAGCGTTGCGCCGTCAAGTCCGGCGACACCGCGGCGATCCTCTCGGAAACTCAGTCGCGGGCATTGAACGTGCATTTGGCGGAGCTGGCGCTGTTGCGGATGGGCGCGCGGCCTTTTCATGTCGTGATGCCGACGCCGCGCAATCGAAATGTCGTTCCGGTTCGCTCGACGGGGGCGAGCGAGGCGATCCAGCGGTTGGGTCCTGTCATCAGCGCGCTCCAGCAGGCTGGCTTCGTGGTGGACTGCACCATCGAGGGCCTGATGCACGCGGTGGAAACACCGGAAATCCTGAAGGCCGGCGCGCGCATCCTCGTGATCTCCAACGAGCATCCCGAGGCGCTGGAGCGCATGGTGCCGGACCCCGCGCTCGAGAAGCGCGTTCGTGCGGCCGCAAAGATGCTGCGGGGAACTAAGCGAATGCGGGTCACCTCTAAAGCCGGCACGGCGCTCGATGTGGACATGGTGGGCGCTTCCACGGTCGGCGTCTGGGGGTGGACGGACAAGCCGGGTACGCTGGCGCATTGGCCAGGCGGCATCGTTGTGAGCTTTCCGAAGAGCGGGACGATCAACGGCACGCTGGTCATGGCGCCCGGCGATATCAACCTCACCTTCAAGCGCTATTTGACGTCGCCGGTCAAAATGACCTTGAAGGACGATTACGTCGTCGAGCTGGAGGGCGAGGGCACCGATGCCGCGCTGATGCGCGCCTATCTCGCCGCCTGGGGGGATCGGGAGGCCTATGCCGTGTCGCATGTCGGCTTCGGCATGAATCCGGCTGCGCGCTACGAGGCCCTCTCGATGTACGACCAGCGTGACACCAATGGCACGGAGATCCGCGCCGTCTCGGGCAACTTCCTGTTCTCGACCGGCGCGAACGAATTCGCCGGACGTTACACTGCAGGCCATTTCGACTTGCCGATGATGGGAACGACCATCGAGCTCGATGGCGTCGCGGTCGTTCTGGAGGGTGTCCTTCAGGACGTCTTCGGCTAGTTGCGGTCGAGCACAGGCGGACGAGCCAGGTCGAAATGCCGGAGCAGGTCGACCATGGCCTGGAGCCGTTTTGCGCGATATGCGTCTACGTCCATCCCTGAATAATCGAGGAAGCCTGCACCGGTGCGCAGGCCGATCCGGCCTTCACGCATGTTGCGCGAAATGACCTCTGGCGCGCGATAGCGGTCGCTGCCGAGCGCGCCTTCGAGATATCGACTGGCGTAGTACAGAATATCGCCACCGCCCCAGTCGATGAACTCGAGCAACCCGAGCACGGCATAGCGAAAGCCGAAACCATAGCGGATCGCCTTGTCGATCTCTTCGGCGCTCGCGACGCCTTCCTCGACCATGCGGGCGGCTTCGTTCATGGCTAGCGCCTGGATGCGCGGAACGATGAAGCCGGGCGTCGCCGCACAGACCACCGGCACCTTGCCGATGCCTTCGAGCAACGTCTTGACCGCGTTGATGATGGCTGGGTCGGTTGCCTTCCCGGGCGACACCTCGACCAGCGGGATCAGATAGGCCGGATTCAGCCAGTGCACGTTGAGGAAACGGCGCGGGTTCACGATGGCATCCGACAGATCGTCGACGAGGATGGTTGACGTCGTGGAAGCAATGATTGTGTCCGGGCCGATCTGCCGTGAAGCCGTCCCCAGCACGTCGCGCTTGAGCTCAACGACCTCGGGAACCCCTTCGAAGATGATTCCTGCCTCGGAAAGGGCAGGGCCGCTCTGGCTGGCCGGCACCACCGAGACTCTCGCGATCAGCGGATCAACGTCCGCCTCGGTCAGCAGTCCCAGCTTGGACAGGCTTGCGAACGTCTTTCTGATCTCTCCGAGTGCATCGGCCTCCAGCCTGGCAAATTCCTCTGCCGAGCGGGCCTTGATGTCGATCATCGTGACCGTGTGTCCCGCATAGGCAAACGCGACGGCAATGCCGCGCCCCATGCGACCGGCTCCGAGACAGGCGATCTTGGCGCGGCTGGTCATCGGCTAGAATCCTTCACGAAGCAGCGTCTGCAATTCAGCTCGGTGAAGCTTGCCAAGCCCCAAGGTCTGCAATGTTCGGCCGCCTTGCGTAAAATCCTCGCCGCAGATGGCGCCGCCGATAGCCAGGAATGCCTTGGCAAGCGGCGTGGCGACTGCAGCAACCCCCGCGACGGACACCAGCAGCGACAGCCCCAGCCGCAAATCCTCGCGCATGTAGCGGTGATCGGTCAGTACGATCCGCTCGCGCCAGTCGCCGGAATCAGTCAGCCGGTCATGCGAGCCGCGGCCATACATCCAGATCTCGCCTTCCCGCGCGTAGTGATGAGCGAGGGGAAAATGCGGGGCGCCATATCCCAGCGCCTCGCGCACGGCGATCCGCTCGGCGTCGAGCGTGTCAGTCACGCGCCGGATCGCGGCTTGGGTGCCCTCCTTGTGGATGTCCCAGCGCTCGAAATGCTCGATCGGGCCCGCGTTCATGACAATCAAAGGTGGATGAATGATGCAGCCCGCATTCATCAGCGCGCCGGAGAGCGCATCACCGCATGGCTCGATCACGTCAGGGAAGGCGCGGCCGATAATCTCAAGCGCATGCGGGGCCCGATCGAGAGGGAATACGCCGACCGGCAGCCGCTTGGCGCGGATGGTGATTGCGACTTCGAATGGCCCGTGCTTGCGGGTGAGCCATGGCAGTGTGCCGGTTTCGGCGAAGCTCGCTTTGGCGCGATTGCCAGCCTCCTGTGCGGCTTGCGCGAAGATCATCGAGCCGAATGTCCCGGGTGGCAGGAACACCACCTGGCCGTCACGCAGATGCGGCGCGAGGAGCCGGCCGATATCCGGCTGAGCGAATGCGGGGGCGGGACACAGGATCAGATCGACGCTATTGACGGCTTCGGCGATGTCGGTAGTCACCAGCGCCAACTTCACGTCGTGGCGGCCATTGTGATCCTTCACCAGGATGCGAGATCCCGCGGCACGGTGTGCTTCGACCTGCGCTGCGTCGCGACGCCAGAGCCGGACCTGATGCCCCGACAGAGCAAAATCGCCCGCGGCCGCGAAAGAGCCGTTTCCCCCACCCAGAACTGCGATCTTCAAGATGCTTCTCCTTGCGCGCGCGACTGCGCATCAAGCTGTTTCAGCAGAAAATGCTGAACCTTGCCGAGCGCCGTACGCGGCAAATCGGCAACGAAAATGATGTCGCGGGGAACCTTGTAGCGGGCAAGCTGTGTCTGAACGTGCGCTTTCAGCTCGTCTGCTTCGAGACGGCAGCCGGATCGTCGGATGACATAAGCGATGGGCACCTCGTCCCAGCGTGGGTCCGGCCGGCCGATCACGGCGCATTCGCTGACATCGGGGTGTTCCAGCAGGACGCGCTCGACTTCGGCTGGATAGATGTTCTCGCCGCCGGAAATGATCATGTTCTTCTTGCGGTCGCGGACCCAGAAATAGCCGTCGGCGTCGCACAGGCCGACATCGCCGGTGCGATACCAGCCGTCGCGCAGCGCCTCGCGCGTGGCCTCGGCATTGCCCCAATATTCGAAGAACACGTTGGGGCCGCGTACTGCGATCTCTCCGGGCGTGCCGGCCGGCGTCTCATTGCCGGCCTGATCGATCACCTTCGCTTCGCAGCACAGGCCGGCTAGTCCGGTCGATCCCGTCCGAGACAGGTCGCCGCCGAGGCGCGTATAGATTGCGATGGGAGAGGTTTCCGTCGAGCCGTAAACCTGCAGCACCGGCACACCGCGTGCGACGAAGCGCTCGATCAGGTGCGGCGGGACGATGGTCGACCCGGTGGCAACGGCTTTGAGCGACGAGAGATCGGTGGTGGCCCAGGCGGGATGCTCACTAACGGCTTGGAGGATCGTGGGCACCATGACCGTCAGGGTCGGCCGCTCCCGTTCAATGGCCGCAAGCGCCGTATCCGGTGTGAAGCGCGCGTGGATCGTAACGGTCGCACCAAGCTGGAGCGCTGCCGTCGTCTGGATGTTGAGGCCGCCGACGTGAAAGAAGGGCAGCACCGTCAGCACATGATCGTCCGACGTCATGTTGTGCATGTGCTGGCTCATGACGCCGTTCCAGAACAGCCCCTCCTGGCGCAGCACCGCGCCCTTTGGCCGTCCGGTCGTTCCTGAGGTGTAGACGATCAGCAGTGGGCTGGAGAGATCGGTGTGCGGATTGCGTGCGCTTCCCTTGCTGGCAGCCAGCAAGTTTTCGTAGCTCCTGCCGCGGGGCGGCGTAAAATCGAAGCCGACGACGGCTGTTCCGGGCGCGACCTCGGGAAGAACGCCTTCAAATGCCTGCTCGAGCACCAGCACTTTGGCGCCAGAATCGGTGAGGATGAACAGCTGCTCGGCGACCGCCAACCGCCAGTTCAGCGGCACCAGCATCGCGCCTAGACGAGCACAGGCGTAGAGCAGGACCAGATAGTCCGGCCGATTCAGGCTCAGGATCGCGACGCGGTCGCCGCGCCCGACACCGAACTCCTGCTTCAGGGCCGTGGCGGTCCGTTCAATCCGACGGGCGAGCGTCGCGTAGTCCAGCCGCTGCCGCTCGAAGGCGATGGCGGTTTTGTCTGGCGCGAACGCCGCATTGCGATCGATCAGACTGCAGAGATCCACCGTTAATCGTCCGTCTCGCCAGTCTCGTACAGCGCCTCGCGGCCGATCCGGTCGAGGCAGAGCTCGGCCGTCCAGGGCAGCATCAGCGAGCCGCACCGGCTGTCGCGATAGATCCGCTCCAGCGGAAGCGATCGCAGCATGGCCTGACCGCCGCAGGTGCGGATCGCGAGCGCAGCGAGTTCATTGGCGCCTTCCATCACCGAATATTGCGCTGCATAGGCGCGCAGCACCTGCTCCTTACTGGGATTGGCGCGCGCCTCCGTGACGGCCTGGAACCAGATCGCCTTGATCTGTTCCAGCTTGATCTGCATTTGCGCCACCGCGATCTGCTTGGTCGGATACATCCGCCGCTTAACCGCCGGCATGCCCGGCACCTCGCCGCGCAAATAGCGCACAGTGAAATCATAGGCGGCTTGGGCCAGGCCCATATAGGTCGGCGAGAGCGTCAGGAACATGTGCGGCCAGCGCATCGCCGCCTGGAAATAGACGCCGCGCGGCATCAGCGCAGCATCCTCCGGCACGAACACATCCTTGAATAGCAGCGTGCGCGAGACCGTTCCGCGCATGCCCAGCGGATCCCAATCGCCGACGACGGAGACGCCGTCCGACGCCGCGGCGATCGCTAGATAGAGTGTGTTGCGGCGCGAGGCCTTCTCGCCTTCCGGAATCTCGGTGCAGAGCACGCCGTAATAGTCAGCATGGCCTGACAGCGATGCAAAGATCTTCTTGCCGTTGACGATCCAGCCACCCTCGACAGGCTTTGCTTCCGTGCCGAATGCAACGCCGCCGGCGGCGGCCGCGCCGCCTTCCGAGAAGGGTTGCGAATAGATCGCGCCGTCTTCGACGATGCGTTTGTAGTGAACCGCCCGTCGGCGCTCGTGCTCCGCGCGGGTCTCTGCATCCATGTCGAGATCATCGGCCAAAGGCCCCGACCACAGCGTGGAGCAGACATGCATGTTCCAGGTGAGGGCGGTTGCGCCACAATAACGGCCGATCTCCGCAGCGGCCAGCGCGTAGGTTTGATAATTGGCGCCCAGCCCGCCATGCTTTTTAGGCACGGCGATGCCAAGCAGGCCGACGCGATGCAGGTCGCGATAGTTCTCGGTCGGAAAGATCGCCTCGCGATCGTAGGCCGCGGCACGACCGGCGAACACGCTCTGGCCGATCTCACGCGCTCGCGTAATTATGCTCGCCTGCTCGTCGCTCAGCCGGAACGCCACGGGATCGAAGATCGGTGCATCCAGTGCGACCTTGTCGGTCGCGCCGATCGTCTTGCTGACCTGCATGGTCATGGTGCAATCATCCGTGTTTGGCGGCAACGGAATCGACGAAGCCCCTAAGGGTTCTATCGAAGGCGTCAGGCCGCTCAAGATTGGCGAGATGTCCGACGCCAGCAAGTTCGATGTATTCCGCCGAAGGAATATAGCTCGCCATCTTCGCCATCATCGGCGCCGGTGCGTTGTTGTCTTTGGAACCGGAAAGCAACAGCGTCGGAACGCATATATCTTTGAGCGTGCTGCGTTGATCGAAACCGACTAACGCCAACATCATGGCGCGATAGCTCGCCTCCGGTACGCTTCCCATGCACTCGCGCGCAAGCTCCATTCCCCTGGGATCAGGATCGTCACCGACGAGCTCCTTCACCAACGAAGGTGCCAGCGATTTCATTGTCTCGCCGCGATCAAGCGGGCCCAGCCGCGCCGCGATGAACGACTTTTGCCAATCGCCGTCGGCCTTGCCGAAGGCCGGGCTTGTCTGTGCCAGAACCACCGCGCGCGCAAGTTTTGGCGCGTGGACGAGCCATTTCTGGACGATCATACCGCCGATCGAATGGCCGACCAGAATGGGCTTTGTCACACCGAGCTGCTCGATGAATTGCTGGAGCGCTTCGGCCAGGGCAGCGATACTGACGCTGGCGAGCGGCGCCGACCCGCCATAGCCCGGCATGTCCCACGCGATCACGCGGAAACGATCACCGAATGTCGCAAGCTGCTGCCGCCAAGCCCGCGCCGCACCGCCGATGCCATGCAGGAAAATCAGGGGTGTTGCGCCCGGATCGCCCGCGGCTTCATAGGCGAAGCGTCCGTCCTTTGTTATCATTGGCGAAGGCTGCGACACGCGACATCCTTTGGCTTGACCCCGCGATGCTAACAGGCCTGTCGCAGATGGGAAGCAATAATTTTATACTTAAAGCAATTTTCGGGCCGCTCTTCCGCGTAATGGCATGCGCAGCATCAATCGGCGCTTTCGTTGCAAAAGCTTGAAGGTTAAAATATATCGGGGGAACGATTGGCAGATCTTGAGGGAGCAAGCGCATGTCCGGATTGCCGCATTCGCCGCACGCGCTGGTGACCGGAGGCGGTCGCGGCATCGGCCGGGCGATTGCCGCGGCTCTTGTCGGCGCCGGCGCCACGGTGACCGTGCTTGGCCGGAATGCTGCGTCTCTCGAGGAAACGATCAAAGCCGGTGCTGCGCATCATTCCGCCGTTGCAGACGTCTCGGACGAAGCTGCGATGAGGGGCGCCATCGCCGCGGCGAACGCGCGAAAGCCGATCGATATCCTGATCGCGAATGCCGGCAGCGCCGAATCGGCGCCGTTCGCGAAATCCGACAGTGCCCTTTTTGCGCGGATGATGGATGTCAATTTCATGGGCGTTGTCCATGCCATTAGCGCTGTGTTGCCTGACATGAAGGACCGTCCCTATGGACGCATCGTGGCGATTGCATCGACGGCCGGCCTCAAGGGTTATGCATATGTGAGTGCGTACACGGCGGCAAAGCACGCTGTGGTCGGTCTTGTACGCTCGCTTGCGCTGGAGATCGCCGGCAGCAGCGTGACCGTGAATGCTGTCTGCCCTGGCTTCACCGACACGGATCTCGTCGCCGGCAGCATCGACAACATCATGAAGAAGACCGGGCGAACCCGCGAGCAGGCGATCGCCGAGCTCGCGAAGCACAATCCGCAGGGGCGTCTGATCACGCCGCAGGAAGTGGCGAATGCCGTGCTCTGGTTGTGCAGCGAGAACGCCGGCGCGATCACCGGGCAGGCGATCGCGGTCGCTGGGGGCGAAATCTAGCGTCGTGGCGCAGGTGCGGAACAAGGAAGCCAAGGAGATCGCATGAGCAGACCAGCCAATCCCGTCACCGTGCCGCTCGCGGACTATTCGCCGCAACACTTCCTGCTGGCCGTTGTCGAGGGCGTTGCCACCGTGACGCTCAACCGTCCGGAGCGGAAGAATCCACTGACATTCGAGAGTTATCGCGAGCTGACGGATTTTTTTCGTGCGTGCGCGTTTGACGACGCGGTGAAATCCATCGTCGTCACCGGCGCGGGCGGTAATTTCTCGTCTGGCGGCGACGTGTTCGAGATCATCGGCCCGCTGGTGAAGATGGATACAAAGGGGCTGACCGCCTTCACACGGATGACAGGTGATCTGGTCAAGGCGATGCGGGCCTGCCCGCAGCCGATCGTGGCCGCGGTCGAAGGCATTTGCGCCGGTGCCGGCGCGATCATTGCCATGGCGTCGGACATGCGGCTCGCTGCGAGCGGAGCCAAGGTGGCGTTCCTGTTCAACAAGGTCGGTCTTGCCGGCTGTGACATGGGCGCCTGCGCGATCCTGCCGCGGATCATCGGCCAGTCCCGCGCCTCCGAGCTTCTGTACACCGGCCGGTTCATGACCGCGGAAGAGGGCGAGCGCTGGGGCTTCTTCAGCCGCATTGTCACGCCTGAGCAGGTGCTGGCCCAGGCGCAGCTGCTGGCCAAGCAGGTCGCGGAAGGGCCGACCTTCGGCAACACCATGACCAAGCGCATGCTGGCGATGGAATGGGCGATGTCGGTCGAGGAGGCTATCGAAGCGGAGGCCGTTGCCCAGGCCCTGTGCATGACGACGGCCGATTTCGAGCGCGCTTTTCATGCCTTTGCCACCAAGGTCAAGCCGGTCTTCAGGGGCGACTGAGCGGCGGTTTCGGCCGCAATTAAGGCTAAGCCCAAGACCCGGGCCGAGATCGAGGCGGAGACGACAAAGCCGCTTGCGGCAGGGTGACCGGCCGTGCGACGCTAACCCGGTTGCCTGTGTATCGTGTGGAGTTGAGGGCGATGAAGGCGATTATCGTCGGTGGCGGTATCGGTGGTCTCACCACGGCTTTGATGTTGCGGGCTCGCGGCATGGGGTGTGAGATCTTCGAGCAATCCGATACGATCCGCGAGCTCGGCGTCGGCATCAACACGCTGCCGCATGCCATGCGTGAGCTTGCCGGCCTTGGTCTGCTGCAAAAGCTCGACGACGTCGCGATCCGTACTGACCAGCTCTACTACCTCAACCGCCATGGCCAGGAGGTCTGGCGCGAAGCCCGAGGCATCGATGCCGGGCACGACGTGCCGCAATTCTCCATCCATCGCGGCCGCCTCCAGGGCGTCATCCATCGCGCCGTCGAGGAGCGGCTCGGTCCGGAAGCAATTCACACCGGTTGCCGGCTCGGCGCGTTCACGCAAGACGAAGGCGGCGTGACGGCTTACTTCTTCGATCGTGCGGGCTCGCACATCCACACCGCGTGTGGCGATATCCTCATTGGTGCCGACGGCATTCATTCGCGCGTCCGCGACACGCTGTTCCCAAAGGAAGGGCCGCCCTGCTGGAACGGCCTGATGCTCTGGCGCGGTGCGCGCGATTGGCCGCTGTTCCTCACCGGAAAATCGATGATTGTAGCCGGTGGCCTCAATGCCAAGGTGGTCGTCTATCCGATAGCGGAGGGATCGAGCCCGGCGAGCCGCCTCACCAATTGGGCGGTACTGGTGAAAGTGGGTGAGGGCAATGCGCCGCCGCCACGCAAGGAAGACTGGTCAAGGCCGGGCCGGCGTGAGGAGCTGATGCCGCATGTCGCGCGCTTCTCGGTGCCCTACATCGACGTGAAGAGCCTGATCTCGGCGACGCCCGAATTCTACGAATACCCGACCTGCGACCGCGATCCATTGCCATATTGGTCGTCCGGGCGCGTCACGCTGCTTGGCGATGCAGCGCATCCCATGTATCCGGTCGGCTCCAACGGCGCCTCGCAGGCGATCCTCGATGCGCGCTGCCTCGCCGACGCGCTTATTCGCGCCGAGCATCCGCGCCAGGCGTTGATGGAATACGAGAAGAAACGCCTGCCGATGACGGCAGACATTGTTCGCTCCAATCGCCGTGGCGGCCCCGAGGGCGTCATCGACGCCGTCGAGCAGCTCGCGCCCGACGGCTTCGACAATATCGACAACGTCCTGAGCTATTCCCAGCGCGAGGCGATCGTGCGTGGCTATGCCACCAAGGCGGGCTTCGCCGCGGTCCCGGGACTCGCGGCGGTGCGTGCCTGAAGTTGCTGCTAGCCGGCGCCGGGAGGTGGTGGCAGAAAATGGATGTTGTACTCGGCGGCCATCGCCACAACGTCCTCCGGCTTCTGCTCCTTCATGTTGTGAAGGCCCCAGAACAGGTCGAACAGCTTTTTGGTCGGCGATACCCAGAACAGTACTTTTGCGGTTTGGTCCGACTTGTTGAAGATGCCGTGCGGCACGCCCATGCCGAGACGGATCAGGTCACCGGGCGTCGCTTGCGCCTCTGAATTGCCAAGCACGAAGTCGAGCTTGCCCTCCAGCATGTAGAGATATTCGTCCTGGTCGGGATGGATGTGCGGCGGCACGAATGTGCCCGGTGGCAACGTCGCGTGCCAGGAGAAGCTGTTCTCGCTGTTGCTCTTCGGCACATAGGTCTGGCCCAGGATGTTCCAGGAAATGCCCTGGATACCCTCGTTAGCCCGCGTGATGCCGGTGATTTCGCTCTTCATCGTATTCCTCCCTTGATGCGACGTGCGGCTTTAGTTCACCGCCTTGCAATCCTTGGCGTAACGGTCCCCGTAATTCTCGAAAACCTTCTGAACGATCTCGGTCTGGAACTTGCCGTCCGGACGCTTGGCGACCTTGGTCAGGTAAAAATCCTGGATCGGATAGCCATTGGTGTTGAACTTGAACGAACCGCGCAGCGACGTGAAGTCTGCCTTCTTCAGGGCAACCCCAACGGCATCCTTGTTGGAGAGGTCGCCCTTCGCTCCCTTGACCGCGCTGTCGATCAGCATCGCAGCGTCATACCCCTGCATGGCATAGGTACCAGGCACGCTGTTATAGGCGGCCTCGTAAGCGGCCACGAACTTCTTGTTCTGGGGATTGTCGAGATTGGGTGCCCAGTTCGCGCCGCCGAACATGCCGACGGCCGCATCCTGCTGCGCCGGCAGGGTGGATTCATCCACCGTGAAGGCCGAGAGCACGGGGATGCTGTCGGCGAGTCCGGCCTGCTTGTACTGCTTGACGAGGTTGACGCCGAGGCCGCCCGGCATGAACGTGAAGAGCGCATCAGGCTTCTGCGACGCAATTTTGGACAGCTCCGGTTGGAAGTCCAGCGTGTTGAGCGGCATGTAGGATTCTTCGACGATCTCGCCCTTGTAGTCGAGCTTGAAGCCGGCGACCGAATCCTTGCCCGCCTGATAGTTCGGCACCATCAGATACATCCGCTTGTAGCCGCGATCCTGCGCGACCTTGCCGAGGATCTCGTGAACCTGGTCATTCTGATAGGACGTCACATAGAAGAACGGGTTGCAGTCTTTGCCTGCAAAGGTCGACGGACCCGCATTGGGGCTGATCAGATAAGTCTTGGATTCCGTGACCGGTCGGTGGATCGCCTGGAGGATGTTAGAGAAGATCGGTCCGACCACGAAGTCGACCTTATCGCGCTCAAGCAGGCCCTTCACCTTGGTTACAGCCGCATCGGGTTTGAGTTCGTCGTCGACTACGACCACTTCGACATCACGGCCCCCCATCTTGCTGCCGAGATCCTTCACCGCGAGCGCAAAGCCGTCGCGAACTTGCTGACCAAGGGCTGCGGCGGGTCCGGAGAGGGTCACGATCACGCCCAGCTTGATCTTCTCCTGCGCGAGCGCCGGGCTCATCGCGGTGCCGAGAAGAAATGCGGCTGCGGCCAAGGTCAGTTGCGACTTCATGATTGATCCCCCGTAACGATTTGCGCCTTCAGCTGCAAGCTGCGTACTCCGAGCCAAGCTTATGCCGACGACGGCGCTCGCGGCAAGCCAAGCTCAGGCGCCGCCATCGTGCGGGCAGCGGCGCATGCAAACGGCGCGCCAATTATTTGAAGCCTAAAGAAATTCGTGTGCGATCGATTGTTGCAGCTTTGGGCTTGCGGGCGGCGTCGATTTATTTGAAGCTCAAAACGTTGGGGAATCCGGGCCGGCGCCAATGCCGGCCGCGAGTGATTGCATCAAAATGCTCGATTCCGAGACCAAGGCCGTCGAGACTCCGGAGGACCATGCCGAAGAGCTCCGGCTGTGGTTGCGTCTGCTCACCTGCACGACCCTGATCGAGGGCGAGGTCCGCGGCCGGCTGCGGCAGCGGTTCGACGTCACTCTTCCGCGTTTCGATCTGATGGCGCAGCTCGACAAGGCGCCCGACGGCATGACGCTGTCGGACGTCTCAAAGCGCATGATGGTGTCCAATGGCAATGTCACTGGCCTGGTCGAACGCCTCGTGGAATCCGGCCATCTCGACCGCCGCACCTCGGAGACTGACCGCCGCGTCCAGGTGATCCGCCTCACCAAGCTTGGTCGTGCCGAGTTTCGCAGGATGGCCTCGGAACACGAGACCTGGATCGCCGATCTCTTTGCCGACCTGACGCCCAAGGATGTGCGCGAGCTGATGCGGCTGCTGGCCAAGACCAAGGCGTCGGCGCAGAAATCTGCTGTGCGTCGCAAGCCTTAAGTCCACCGGCCGGCGCGTCCGCCCATTTCGCTTTGCCGCACGAAAATGGAGGGATGCCCAAAATCCGCTATTGCGCAAAATTGTTTTAAGCATAAAATGTTTTCCAGATGGTGCTGCCGGGTGCTTTCCATGCGCAAAGGAGCGTGCGATGGCCAACGCTGCCAAGGTTCAAGTCTCGGGCTCGCATGACGGCGATGCCACGACCGCTCATGTCGATAGGTTTGCGCGGCAGCATCTGCCGCCGTCTGAGCTCTGGCCGGAGTTCATCTTCACGCGTCCGGAGCTGCACTATCCGGCGCGATTGAACTGCGTCAGCTATTTCCTCGATCGCTGGGTCGAGCAGGGGCACGGGGATGCGCCCTGTGTCATCAGTCCCGCCGTCAGCTACACCTATCGCGAGTTGCAGGCGCTCGTGAACCGCATCGCCAATGTGCTGGTCGGCAAACTCGGACTCGTCACCGGCGGGCGCGTGCTGCTGCGCTCCGCCAACAGTCCGATGATGGTCGCGACCTATCTCGCAGTGATCAAGGCCGGCGGCATCTGCGTGGCGACAATGCCGTTGCTGCGCGCCAAGGAGCTATCCTATCCAATTCAGAAGGCGGAGATCGCGCTCGCGCTCTGTGACGGAAAGCTTGCCGATGAGATGGAGAAGGCGAAGCTGGTCGCACCAGGTCTCAAGCATGTGGTCTATTGGGGTAATGGCGCCCCGGACTCGCTAGAGGCGCTGATCGCGGATGCCAGCGCTGAGTTCACGGCGGTTGATACTGCAGCCGATGATATCTGTCTGATAGCCTTTACGTCGGGCACGACCGGCGATCCTAAGGGCACCATGCATTTCCACCGCGACATGCTGGCGGTGTGTGACGGCTATGCACGCAACATCTTGCGGGCCGAGCAGAGGGATCGCTTCGTCGGCTCAGCGCCGCTTGCGTTCACCTTCGGTTTCGGTGGCGTACTATTCCCGATGCATATCGGCGCGTCGTTTGTTGTGCTGGAGAAGACGACGCCCGATGACATCCTTTCGGCGATCGAAAAGTACAAGATCACGGTCTGCTTCACGGCGCCGACGGCTTACCGCGCCATGATCGGCAAGCTTGCAGGCCGCGACATCTCTTCACTGCGAAAGTGCGTCTCCGCCGGCGAGACGTTGCCCAAGCCGACATTCGACGCCTGGCTGAAAGCGACCGGCATCAAGCTGATGGACGGCATCGGCTCGACCGAGCTGCTTCACATCTTCATCAGCGCGACCGAGGACGAGATTCGTCCCGGCGCCACCGGCAAGCCCGTTCCCGGCTATGAGGCAAAGATCGTCGATGACGATGGCAACGAGTTGCCGCCAGGCACGATAGGGAAGCTCGCCGTGCGCGGGCCGACCGGCTGCCGTTATCTCGCCGACGAGCGACAACGCAAATACGTTCAGAACGGGTGGAACATCACCGGTGACACCTATTTGATGGATACCGACGGCTACTTCTGGTACCAGTCGCGCTCTGACGACATGATCGTGTCAGCCGGTTACAATATCGCGGGCACGGATGTGGAAGCGGCCTTGCTCACGCATCCTGCGGTTGCCGAGTGCGGGGTCGTCGGTGCGCCGGACGAGGCGCGCGGAATGATCGTGAAGGCCTATGTCATAGCCGCCCCCGGCGTGACGCCGGATGCAAAGCTCGCGGCCGAGTTGCAGGAACATGTCAAACGCGAGATCGCGCCGTACAAGTACCCGCGCGCGATCGAGTTCGTGACACAGCTGCCGAAGACCGAGACCGGCAAATTGAAGCGCTTCGCCTTGCGACAACTGGCGCAGGCGGCTGCTACGTCCTCGGGCGTCGCGGCAGAATGAGATAAAGGATCAAGAATTGTCCGTGACAACGCCGAAAGGCCCCCAGCTTGCAGTGCTACCAACTGCTGCCGAGGATGATGCCGGCCCCAGGGCGCAGGTGCTCCAGCCCTCCGGCTGGCCGATGCCGAAGGGTTATGCCAACGGTATGGCCGTTGAGGGACGCATTGTCGTCACGGGTGGTGTAATCGGTTGGGATGCCCAGGAGCGTCTCGCCGCCGGGTTTCTAGCGCAGGTGCGCCAGACCCTGACCAACATTGCCGAGATTTTGGCCGAGGCCGGTGCGCGGCCCGAGCATCTGGTGCGCTTGACCTGGTACGTCGTCGACATGGAGGAGTACCTGACAAACCTGAAGGAGCTCGGCAAGATCTACCGCGCAATCTTCGGTGCGCACTATCCAGCGATGGCGCTGGTCCAGGTCGTGCGTCTGGTCGAGAAGGCGGCGCGCGTCGAGATCGAGGCCACCGCCGTCATTCCTCGCTGAGTAGATTCTCGCGCGCAAGTTCCCTCAGCTGGCTTTGGCGAGATCATCATCCTCGGGCGAGTTCAGATAGACGCCTGACATGGTGTCGACCCAGCAGAGATGGTCATGCACCTTTTTGACGCCGTCGACGTTCTCGGCGGCGACGACCGCTGCCTGTCGTGCCCGCTCCTCGGTGATGACGCCGCTCAAGTGAACGATACCGTCGCGCACGATGACGTTCAGCCCGAACGGGCACCAGTCGTTCTTCTCCATAGCATCGATGATGCGACCGCGGATGTGATCGTCGTCGGCAGTCGGATCCGGCACCTCGCGGGCGAGGCCAGCCACTGCCTGCAGCAGGTTGGCGCGCGACACGATACCGACGACCTTGTCGCCGCGGACCACCGGCAGGCGCTTCACGTTATTCTGTTCCATCAGCTCGACGATCTCGGCGAGCGCAGTATCCTCGGTGATAGTTACGGGCGATGCGGTCATCACCTCGGAAACCTTGCGGCCGTGCTCGTGGACGAAGTCGCTGGCCGACTTGCCGGGCCCGAGGATGAACTGCAACCAGCGTCCGCGTTTGCGCCCGGTACCGATCTCGCTTCGGCGGATGAAGTCGCCCTCCGAGACCACGCCGACCAGCTTGCCACCGTCGTCGACTACGGTAAGGCCGCTGACATGACGCTTCAACATGATGTTGGCCGCTTCGACGATGCTGGTATCGGGTGTGACCGAGATAACCGACCGGGTCATGATCTGGTGGGCTCGCATGGAATGCTCCGCTAGCTTGTCAAATTGATAGCTGAAATCTAGATCGTGCACGGCGGTATGGTTTGACGCATGTCAAGTCATGAGTTCGGTACGTCAATGGCTGAGCGATTGTGATCAACCTCTGCAATTGATGCAGCTCAACGTTTCCCGGGCGGGAAGCCGTATCCTGCTGCGCAATCAGCAGAAGCGCACGAGAATCCTTGCCCATGAGCATCGTACAGACCCTTCCTCGGACGGCAGAGCCGGTGTTGCCAGCGTCATCCGTCGAGCCGGTTGTTGGCGCCGCCTCGTCTGCGACAAGCACAAATTCAACCGGCGAGACGTCGACCACCGAGCCGGCATCGGAATGCTATCCTCTAGACCGCATGTTCCATGCGATGCTGGCGCGGTTCACGGGCGGGCTTTCGCCGACCGCCTTGATGCTGGCCTGGCTCGATTGGAGTTCCCATCTCGCGTGGGCGCCGCAGCGACGGATGGAGATCGCCAACAAGGTCATTCGTGATAGCAGCCGGTTGCTGGAAGCAGCTACGCACGCGACGGCAGCGGGGCTAGCACCCTGGTCGGTAATCCGGCCGGAGAAGCGGGACCGTCGTTTCAGGGAGCCGCAATGGGAAGCGCCGCCCTTCAATCTTCTTGCGCAGGCGTTTCTGCTTGGCGAGCGCTGGTGGCACGATGCTACGTCGGGTGTGCGAGGCGTCTCGCATGCGAACGAAGCCATCGTCGAATTCTCGATGCGCCAGGTGCTCGACACGCTTGCCCCGTCGAATTTCGCCGCAACAAACCCAGAGGTGCTGGAGAGGGCGTTTCAAAGCGGCGGAGAGAATTTTGTCTTTGGCTGGCAGAATTGGTGCGGCGATCTCATGCGGATGCTCTTGGCCGCAAAGCCTGTCGGGAATGATCAGTTTGTCGTCGGCCAGACGGTTGCTGCGTCGCCTGGCAAGGTCGTCTACCGCAATGCGCTGATCGAACTGATCCAGTATCATCCGACGACGGCAAGAGTGCGGCCGGAGCCGATCCTGATCGTGCCGGCCTGGATCATGAAATACTACATCCTCGATCTGTCGCCGCAGAATTCGCTGGTCAAATTTCTCACCGAACAGGGCTTTACCGTGTTTGCAATCTCCTGGCGCAATCCGGACGCCAGAGATCGGAATGTTGCGTTTGACGACTACCGCAAGCTGGGGGTGATGGCCGCGCTGGATGCGATTGGCCGTATCCTGCCCGGGCAGAAAGCCCATGCGCTCGGTTATTGTCTTGGCGGCACTTTGCTGTCCATTGCTGCCGCTGCAATGGCGCGCGACGGCGATGATCGCCTGGGCACCATCACGCTTCTGGCGGCGCAGACCGACTTCACCGAAGCCGGCGAGCTGACGCTCTTCATCAATGAGAGCCAAGTCGCCTTCCTTGAGGACGTGATGTCGCAGCGAGGCTATCTGGATACGGCACAGATGGCCGCCGCGTTCGCGCTGCTCCGTTCCAACGACCTGATCTGGTCGCGGCTGTCTCGCGACTACCTGATGGGCGACGCGGCGCCGCCGAGCGATCTGATGGCTTGGAACGCGGACGCAACACGATTGCCCTATCGCATGCATTCGGAATATCTGCGTAAGCTGTTCCTTGACAATGATCTCGCCGAAGGACGTTACCTTGTGGAAGGCCGGAACATCTCGCTCTCCGACATTCATACGACGATGTTCGCGGTCGGTACGATCACTGATCACGTGGCGCCGTGGCGATCTGTGCACAAGCTCCACTATCAAGTCGATGCTGATCTGACCTTTCTGTTGACTAGTGGCGGCCACAACGCAGGCGTCGTCGCGCCCCCCGACGAGCCGGGGCACAGCTATCAGGTCATGACCAAGGCTGCAGACGAGCCCTATGTCGGCCCGGATGAATGGCTGAAGCTGGCGCCCCATGTCGAGGGATCGTGGTGGCCGGAGTGGACCCGCTGGCTGGTCGCGAGATCCGGCGCGCTCTGTGATCCGCCGCGGATCGGATATGGCGATCTCAGCGGCCTGCCCGATGCTCCCGGCGACTACATCCGCACCTAGTCCTCAGGCTCCGCGTCCGGCGTCAGATCGGAGGAGCGGAAGGGCTTGGCCTTGTTCAATTTGCGATACGCGGTCGAAGCAGTCTGCAACAGTTTCTTCTCCCGGTTGCGGTCGAGAAAGCGGATGCCGGCTTCGGGAACGGCCTCGTTCAACGACGCGGCCAGTGTCTGGCCGCGCGCATCGTCGTTCAGCTGTCCGAGGGACTTTTGCGCCTTGCGCAGTTGCTTGAGGATCGACTTCTGCTTCGTCTGTGACGTGCCCGCGAACAGATCCTCGAGCGACTCGATCGAATAGGTCAGCCGCTTGTTGAGAATCCGCAGCTTGTGCCGCTTCTCGACATCAAGCTTGTGTAGCCTTTTGGCCTTCCTGAGCAGCGTCCTTTCCCATTCGGTCAGCTGTGCCGTCGCGTGGTCGGCGAGCGGGCAGCGGCGTAGCCGGATGGCCACTTTGCTACGGCGCGTCGACCAGGGGCCGCTCTCGATCCAGTTCGAGGTCTGTTCGACCAGCCGACGATACCGTGCCGATTGCAGCGCACGGGCCAGCAGACGATGGCTTTCGGCGCGCTTCTCCTCCCAGTGCCGGAGTTCGGCGATGACGGCGAGCTCGCCGCCGGCCTCGGACGTAATGCGTTCAATGGCGACGTCGAGGTCACGCACCATGCCGAGCTGACTATTCAGCCACTTCAACTCGGCCCAGACTTCGGGGCGCAACGCATCGTCGATCATAGGCGAAAAGAAGCGAATTGCAGTCCGCAAATGGGTCAGCGCGATTCGGATCTCGTGCAGTGCGTCCGGATCGCCACGGCAGGTGCCGTCGTGCTGGGCAAGGACGGCTGCGAGGTGACGGCGCGCGATGATCCGGAAGGCTGTGTCGCAGGCCATGCCGGGGCTCAGGCGGCCGGGCAGCGTGCTTGCCTTCGGCTTCGCACCGGCGGTCGCCTTCGAACTCCTAGTGGGTCGCGCCATCCTAGCCCGCGCTAATCAGATTGCCTTGCTATCCTTAGCGATCGCGTCCCGGCAGCTCTGGAGCGTCTGCGCTTGCGTTCCGGACGCGTCGATGGTCGCCCAACCGATGTGGCCGATATTATAATGCTCTTGCAACGCGGCAACCTGTTGCGTGGCATCCGATGCATCACTGCTGCGACCACCGATTCGGGCCTGCCGTGTCGCCAGGTCGGCGACCAGGAAAAGGCCGGTGAAAGGCACGTGGCAATCCCGGGCTAGCTTGGCGAAAGCGTCTCTTTCGAAGTCGCGGGCAAATACGCCGTCGACGACCACGGAATGGCCCTGTGCCAATATGCGGCGGGTGTGCCCGGCCAGTGTTGCGTAGACCCGTTCGGCAAGCTCGGGCGTATAGGCAGATGGCGGCAGCCGCTCCGTCTCGGCGACCCCGAACATCTGCTTGCGAATGACGTCGCTCCGCAACACGACGGCCCCCGGCTGCGGCGCGATGCGAGTGCGCGCGCTAGAACTGACTTGCCGGTGCCAGACAGTCCGCCCACCGCGATCAGGCGGGGAGCGGCAGGCTGGATCAGCTTACGCGCAAGGTCGAAATAGCGGCGAGCATCATCGAGGATATCGGGCTCGCTGGCATGCGGGCGCTTCAACCGCGCCACGGCTACCTGGGCGCGGATTGCAGCCCGGATCGACATGAACAACGGCAAGGCGGCAAGCGCGTCCAGATTTCCGGGCGGTGTCGCGGCAAGATACCCGTTCAAGACGGCGTTGGCGGCAACGGGCTGGTCGTGACGGAGCAGGTCCATCAGCGTGAATGCCAGGTCGTAGAGCACGTCGACTGTTGCCATCCGTGCGTCGAATTCGATGGCGTCGAACAGCACGGGGCGCTGGTCGATCAGCACGATATTGGCGAGATGCAGATCGCCATGGCAGCGCCGTACGAAGCCCTGACGATGGCGTTCCTCGAGCAGGGGACGTACGCGCACAAATGCCTCGTGCGAAGCTTTGCCGAGTTGTTCGATCGCTGCCGCGTCGAAATGGTTGTCGCTTCGCAGGCCGTCGCTGTTGCCATCGATCAGCGCGGGGATGGAGGAGACCCACTCTTCCCGGTTGGCGGGCGATGTCGCGGTGTGCGAAGCTGCGATCGCCGCGGCGACGGCCATGGAGAGGTCTGCATCCAGCGGACCGGCCTTGGCCAGATGGTCCAGCGTCCGGTTTTCGTCGAAGCGCGACATGTCGACCGCATACTCGATCGGTCGTCCACGGCCGTCGACCGCCACCGAACCGTCGGGCTCCTCGGTGATCGCGATGACGCCGTGATAGATCTGCGGCGCCAATGGCCGGTTGATCCGGATTTCCTCCTCGCAGGCCGCCTTGCGCTTCTCGAGCGTCGAATAGTCGAGGAAGGGAAATCGCACGGCTCGTTTGATCTTTAACGCGCGATCGCCGTCGAGAAAGACCGAGGCGCCGTGCGTATCGATCCGCGTCACGCCTGGATGCCCAGCCAGTGCTTGGAAGATCCGTTCCTGGATGGTTGTTTGATCTTTCGTCGAGGCAGGCATTCGAAGCACCCTCAGGGCGTCAGGACGGCCGCACCCAGAATCTGGCCATTCCGTAGCATGCTGAGGACGTCGTTGGCTTGATCCAGCGGAAATGCCGTCGTCTCGGTGCGCACGCCGGCCTGCGGTGCGATCCTGAGAAAATCCAGGCCATCTTGCCGGGTCAGATTGGCAACCGAGACCAACTGCCGTTCCTCCCAGAGCAAACCATACGGGAAGCTCGGGATGTCGGTCATGTGGATGCCGGCGCACACGACGCGTCCGCCTTTTCGAACGGCGCGCAACGCGGCCGGAACGAGTTCGCCGGCTGGTGCGTAAATGATCGCGGCGTCGAGCGGTTCGGCGGGCATCTCGTCAGACGCCCCCGCCCAGACCGCACCAAGACGTCGCGCGAGGGTTTGTGCGGCATCATCGCCGCGCCGCGTGAATGCATAGACAGATCGTCTCTGCCAGACCGCGACTTGCGCGATGATATGGCCGGCCGCGCCAAAACCATAGAGACCGAGCTTCTCCGCAGGACCAGCCAGCACCAGCGAGCGCCAGCCGATCAGCCCAGCGCACAGCAGAGGGGCGATCTCCACGTCATTGCTGCCTTCGTCCAGTGGAAACGCGTAGCGCGCGTCGGCGATGGTGTGCGTTGCGTAGCCGCCGTCGCGCGTGTAGCCGGTGAACAGCGGAGTGTCGCAGAGGTTTTCCATGCCGTCCCGGCAGAATCGACAGATTCCGCACGTAGAGCCGAGCCAGGGAATGCCGACCCGATCACCAGGCGCATGTGTTGTAACATTGGGGCCGACGAGGTCGACCCGGCCAATGATCTCATGCCCAGGCACAATCGGATAACGAATACCAGGCAACTCGGCGTCGACGACGTGCAGGTCGGTCCGGCACACCCCGCAAGCGCTGATCTTCACCCGGATCTGGCCATTACCGGGGACGGGGTCAGGCCGCTCCTCCATTCGGAGTCGCGCCCGTGGGGCCGGCAACACCATTGCACGCATAAGTCTCTCCGGGGCGAACCGCTCCGATTGAATATCCATAGAATGACGGAGTGGCTAGTCCTTGACCTCGGTCAACGTCTGCCGCTGCCCGACCGGGCGGAGTTCCCGCCTTGACCAGAATCAAGAGGCCTAACGAAAACCAGCCTATTTTGGTTGCCAAGGAGAATCCCGATGCCCATCAAAGACGTCTTTCTGCCGCTTTTTGGCGAGCCGCGCGCCCCCACGTTGGCCGCGATCGAGAAGTGCGTCGCCGTTGCCGCCGATCTCGGCGCCAGGATCACCGGGCTCGCGCTCGAGGAAGACGCCTTCGTGCGGCCGAAGGTGGTGCTCCCCGATGACCCGGAGTCCGCCGAACTCGATCATGTGGGCAAGGCGGGCGAGTTGCAGCAACTCTTGAACGCCTTCACCAACGCGGCCTCACGTGTCGGCATTCGAGCTCAAAGCCGATCGGGCAGGGTGCCGCCGGACCAGATCGCATCGACCTTGGCCGAACATGCGCGCTTCAGCGATCTCGCTTTGATCCCCGTGAGGCCGCACGACAGCCGAACCGAAAATCTCATTGAAACGTTCCTGTTCCAATCCGGGCGGCCGCTGCTGCTGTGTCCGGAAGAGCCCGCGGCGACGTTACGGCCCGAATTCGAGAATGTCATGATTGCCTGGGACCACTCGGCGTGCGCCGCACGCGCTGTCGGCGACGCATTGCCGATCCTGCAAGCGGCAACCGTGGTACACGTCGTCACCGTGGCAGACGATCAGGACGAAGCGATTGCGCAATCCGGCGATAGTCTCGTCCACCATCTCAGGGAACATGGGATTTATGCGTCCTTCGCGACGGTGAAGGGCGACGGGAGTTCGACCGGCAAGGTGCTCGGGAGCTGGGCACAATCTCATGCCGTCGACGCCATCGTCATGGGTGCCTATCACCATTCGCGCCTGAACGAGACTGTCTGGGGTGGCGTGACCAAGACCGTCATCGGCCAGCCACCATGCTGGGTGATGATGTCGCACTAGGTGGGTTTCAACTCATATCCTATCGGGCTAGCTTCTGTCGGACCCTTTGCCCGATCGGACGATTGTGATCATGTCGACTTACCGCCTGAAAAACCTGTTGTCGCCCCGGTCGGTCGCGCTGGTCGGCGCAAGCTCCCGCCCGGTCTCTGTCGGACGTGCGATCCTGGAGAACATTCGCAAGGCGGGGTTCAAGGGGCTGTTCGGCTTGGTGAACCCGCGCCATGCGGAGATCGACGGCATGACTGCCGTAGCCAGCCTGGCGCAACTGTCCTTCGTGCCTGAGCTCATCGTCGTCACCGCGCCGGCACGCGAGATTCCCGACATCATCGATCAGGCCGGCCGTCTTGGCGCGGCCGGGGCCCTGATCGTTTCAGCGGGGCTCGGCCAGGGACCGGGTTCGCTCGAGGACGCCACCATCGTCGCCGCCCGCAAATATGGCATGCGACTGATCGGACCCAACTGCCTCGGCATCATGATGCCTGGCACAAGCCTCAATGCGACCTTCGCGGCGCACATGCCGGCGGCAGGCAACCTCGCGCTGATCTCCCAATCGGGCGCAATCGCAGCCGGCATGGTGGACTGGGCCGCGCAGCGTGGCGTGGGCTTCTCGGGCATCGTTACGATCGGCGATCAGATCGACGTCGACATCGCGGATCTGCTCGACTATTTCGCGATGGACCACAAGACGCGGGCGATCCTGCTCTACATCGAGGCCATCAAGGACGCGCGGAAATTCATGTCGGCGGCGCGCGCCGCGGCGCGTGTGAAGCCGGTCGTCGTCGTGAAGTCTGGCCGCATGGCGCAGGGGGCGAAGGCGGCTGCCACGCATACAGGCGCGCTCGCTGGCGCCGACGCGGTCTATGATGCGGCCTTCCGCCGCGCCGGCGTCCTTCGGGTATCCGATCTGCGCGAGTTGTTCGATTGTGCCGAGACCCTGGGCCGGGTCGGGTCGCCGGCGGGAAAGCGCCTTGCGATTCTGACCAATGGTGGTGGCATCGGCGTCCTCGCGGTCGATCGGCTCGCGGACCTTGGCGGAATTCCCGCGCCCATGACACCGGAGGCGCGCCAGAGGCTCGACGCGGTGCTGCCGCCGACCTGGTCCGGCGCAAATCCCGTCGACATCGTCGGTGACGCCGACGCGCCGCGTTACGCTGCTGCGCTGGAGGTGCTGCTCGACGATCCCGGCAATGATGCGGTCCTGGTGCTCAATGTGCAGACTGCGATCGCATCGGCCGCCCAGATCGCGACGACTGTGACCGATCTCATCGGCAAATATCGCGAGAAGCACCGCAGTTGGGCCAAGCCTGTGCTTGCGGCCTGGGTCGGGGCTGATCAGGAGATCATCGCGACGCTATCCGCCGCCGGCATTCCGAACTATCCGACTGAAGATGATGCCGTGCGCGGCTTCATGCACATGGTCCGACATCGCGAAGTGGTCGACGAGCTGAGCCAGGTTCCCCCGGCGATGCCCGACACTTTCGTGCCCGACGTTGCGGCCGCGAAGCAGATCGTCACGGCGGTCATCGCCGACGGGCGCAAATGGCTGGAGCCTGTCGAGATCAAGCATCTGCTTGGGTGTTATGATATCGCCATGGTGCCGACCTACGCGGCCGAAGATGTCGAGCAGGCGGTCGCCTGCGCGGATGAGATATTCGCACGGGGGGCCACCGTCGTGCTCAAGATCCTGTCGCGCGACATCGTGCACAAGTCCGACGTCGGCGGTGTCGTGCTCAATCTGACGACGCCGGCCGCGGTACGCGCGGCCGCCGCCGAGATTCTCGCGCGGGCGAAGAGGTTGCGGCCCGAAGCCCGCATCGATGGCATCATTGTGCAGGCAATGGTGGTCAAGGCCAAGGCGCGAGAGCTGATCTTGGGTCTCGCCGATGATCCGACGTTCGGCACCGTCGTCGTGTTCGGCCGCGGCGGGACGGCGGTTGAGATCATCAATGACAAGGCTCTGGCGCTGCCGCCGCTTGATTTACAGCTTGCCCGCGATCTGATTGAGCGTACGCGCGTGTCACGGTTGCTACGTGCCTACCGGGACGTGCCGGCTGTCAAGCAGGACGCCGTCCCTTTGGCCTTGGTCAAGCTGGCGCAGATGGCGGCGGACATTCCCGAGATCCGTGAGCTCGATATCAACCCTCTGCTCGCCGACGAAACCGGCGTAACGGCGGTCGACGCCCGCGTGGCCGTGGGGCCGCCGCAGCGGAAATTCGCGGGCTCCGGGCCTGCAAATTTCGCCGTCCGTGCCTATCCGTCGCAATGGGAGCGTCGCCTTACGCTCAAGGATGGCTGGCGCATCTCGGTGCGTCCCCTGCGCCCCGAGGACGAGCCGACCATTCACGAATTCCTGCGTCACGTCACGCCGCACGATCTTCGCCTCCGGTTCTTCGCGCCGATGAAGGAGTTCACCCACGAGTTCATCGCGCGCCTGACCCAGCTCGACTATGCGCGGGCCATGGCGTTCATCGCGTTCGACGACAGCAATGAGATGGTCGGAGTGGTGCGGTTGCACTCGGACTCGATCTACGAGAGAGGCGAATACGCGATCCTGCTGCGCTCCGACCTCAAGGGCAGGGGCCTCGGCTGGGCCTTGATGCAGCTGATCATCGACTATGCCAGATCGGAAGGCCTCAAGACCATCTCGGGCGACGTGCTCAAGGAGAACGTCGTGATGCTCGAGATGTGCCGGCAACTCGGCTTCGAGATCAAGCCGGATCCGACCGAGCCTGACCTCTGCGACGTCCGGCTGAAGCTCTGAGGCGGCTCGCTACGAACGCGCTTCGGAACTTACGTCCGGTGCGCTCTCTCTCGCGGTCTTCCGCATGTTCCTGACGATGATCGCAATGAGCGGCACCAGCACCGGCACGATTGTGCTCAGCGGATGATGGACTGCGCCGGTCAATTCGGCCTGAAACGCTCGGGCTTCGACCTGAAGCGCCTCGATCGATGTGCCGTGGATCTCATTGGCGAGCTCAATGTCGCGGCCGGATGGCGGGCGCCCGGCGACGATGAACAGGGCCGCCGCGATAGCGAAATTGATCGCTCCGAGGACCGCCGCCGCGGTGATCGCGCTCCAGATCTGGACCAGGGCGAAATAGGCCGACAGCTCCAGCATCAAGAGACCGAATGCGGCGATCAGCGCGGCGAAGGCCCGCAGGCCAAGTCCGACCAGCAGGTGGCGCAGCCGGATATCCGCGATGATCCTGTCGGTGCGCCACAAGGCGCGCAGATGCTTGATCACATTCTCGCTATTCACCTAGTGCCTCCGCAGCATGAAGCCGACCACCACGCCGAGCGCAAAAGCGGACGCGAGCGAGGCGACCGGGCGCCCCGTGATGAGGTCATGGAGCTGCTCTTGATCTTCGCTCACGGTTTCGCCGAGTTCGGCCAGCGCCGCCTTGATCTGATCGGCGAGAATCTCGGCACGGCCCTTCGAACTCTCGAACATCCCCTCGCCAGCCGTGCTCAGCAGCCGGGTAACGTCCACCTTCAACGTCCGCAGTTCTTCGCTCACCCTGTCGCTGTCGAACATGGACTTGATGTCTCCATTGAATGGAGCAAAACCTAAGTCGCGCCGGTGCGCCCGTGCTTGATTTGCGTCAAGCGGCGCGTGGTAGCAGTCTTGAGACAGGTCAAACCCGCCGCCACATGCTGGCCTAGATATAGCAGCTCAATGGGACCAAATCGTCCCGATGAGGTGGAAGCGTGAACCCAGAACCGCTGTTGCTGGCGACGTCGTCTGGCGATGTGCTGAAATTGCGCCCGGAAGGGCCCTGGACCGCGGCGAATGTGACGACGCTCGAGACTTTGTCCCGCTCGGTCGACGCAGAGGTCGATCGATCAAGAGCCGTGACGCTGGACATGTCGGGAATCAGCGCGCTCGATACGCTCGGGGCCTGGATCCTGGAGAAGTTGTCGCGCAAAGCCGCCTCATCGGGCAGGCCAGCCAAGATCATGGGCGTGGCCGATCATTTCAGTGGCCTGCTGGAGGAGGTGCGGCAGGTCAATCGTCACATGCCGCCGCCGGCGGCCGCCTCCAACCCGGTTCTGCTCAGGCTGAACGACCTCGGCAAGGCCACGATCGGTGCGCGTGAAGATATCGCGATTTTTCTGCAAATGCTGGGTACCCTGTTCATGGCGGTGGCCGGCATCTTGCGGCGGCCCCGCTCGCTGCGGCTGACGTCGCTGGTCTATCAGCTCAACCGGATCGGGCTGCAGGCGATTCCTATCGTCGTACTGATCACCTTCCTGATCGGCGCCATCATCGCCCAGCAGGGATTCTTTCATTTCCGCAGGTTCGGTGCGGAGTCCTACACAGTCGACATGGTCGGCATCCTCGTCTTGCGCGAGCTCGGCGTGCTGATCGTCGCCATCATGGTCGCTGGACGTTCGGGAAGCGCCTATACGGCCGAGCTTGGCTCGATGAAAATGCGTGAAGAGATCGACGCGCTCTCCACCATGGGGCTAGATCCCGTCGACGTCCTGATCTTGCCGCGCGTGGCTGCCCTCGTCATCGCGCTGCCCATTCTCGCCTTCATTGGATCGATGGCCGCGCTCTATGGCGGCGGTCTGGTTGCGCAATTCTACGGCGACATGGGGCCTGCGATCTACATCGCGCGGCTGCATGAAGCCATTTCCGTCACCCACTTCGAGGTCGGGATTCTGAAAGCGCCGTTCATGGCTCTGGTGATCGGGATCGTTGCCTGCAGCGAGGGATTGCGGGTCAAGGGCAGCGCGGAGTCGCTGGGACGGCAGACGACCACGTCGGTGGTCAAGTCGATCTTTCTGGTGATCGTGCTGGACGGCCTGTTCGCGATCTTCTTCGCGTCGATCGGAATGTGACGATGCCCGAGCCGCAAGCAGAGTTCGCGATCCGGGTCCGTGACCTCGTCGTTGGTTTCGGCCGTCAGACCGTGCTCGACCATCTATCGCTCGATGTCCGCTGCGGCGAGATTCTTGGGCTGGTGGGCGCATCTGGCGGCGGCAAGTCGGTGCTGATGCGTACCATCATCGGTCTTATCCCGCGTCGCAGCGGCACTATCGAAGTCATGGGGCAGACGATTGGTGCCCCGCATGATCGCAGCCGCGCAGCGACATGGGGCATTCTGTTCCAGCACGGCGCGCTGTTCTCTTCGCTGACCGTCAGGCAGAATGTACAATTTCCGTTTCGCGAAAATCTCGTGTTGTCACAGGAGCTGATGGACGAGATCGCGATCGCCAAGCTCGAGATGGTTGGGCTACGCGCGCAGGATGGCGACAAATATCCATCCGAACTGTCGGGCGGAATGACCAAACGCGTGGCGCTGGCGCGCGCGCTCGCGCTCGATCCACCGATCCTCTTCCTCGACGAGCCGACGTCCGGCCTCGACCCGATCGCAGCGGGCGATTTCGATGCGCTGATCCGGACGTTGCAAAAGACCCTCGGGCTCACTGTCTTCATGGTCACCCATGATCTCGCGAGCCTTACCACGGTCTGCGACCGCGTCGCCGCGCTTGCCGACGGCAAGATCGTGGCTATCGGGCCGATGCGCGACCTGCTGCAATCCGAGCATCCCTGGGTGCGGGCCTATTTCCACGGCAAGCGCTCGCAGATGCTGCAACCACAGATGAGATGATACATGGAAACCCGCGCTCCCTACGTGCTGATCGGCACCTTCGTGCTGGCTGCGATCCTCGCGGTATTCGGGTTCGTCTATTGGCTGAACAACAGCGGTGGCATCGGGCCGCGCACGACCTATCATGTGCAATTCCAGGGGCCGGTGCCTGGTCTTCTGGTCGGCGCCGGCGTCCTGTTCAACGGCATCCGCGTCGGTGAGGTAACCCAGCTCGGCCTTGCACCCGACAATCCGCGCTTCGTCGACGCGACGATCTCGGTCGCTTCGGCAACGCCGGTGCGCGCCGACACCAAGGTCGGGCTCGATTTCCAGGGGCTGACGGGCGTGCCGGTGGTGACGCTGGAGGGCGGCATGATCGCCGCGAAGCCCGGCGAACCCCTGACTTTGATCGCCGAGGCCGGCGCGGGCCAGAGCATGACGCAGGCGGCGCGCGAGGCGCTGCGACGCGTCGATTCCGTGCTTGAGGACAATTCCGGCCCACTCAAGGACACCATCGCCAATTTCAAGGCGTTCTCGGATGGCCTTGCGCGCAACACGGGTAAGATTGACGGCATCCTGGCGGGCCTCGAGAAAATGACCGGCGGCGGCGCGCCTGCACAGAAGATCACCTATGATCTCCGCACGCCACAAGATCTCGGAGGTGCCGGCAAGATGCTCTCGGCATCGCTGGCCATTCCCGAGCCGACCGCCGTCGCGATGCTACAGACGCAGCGCATGCTGTTCTCGCCGGTTGGCGATATCAAAGGCTTCGCCGACTTCCTCTGGGCCGACAGCATTCCAAAGCTGGTGCAGGCGCGGCTGATCGACAGCTTCGAGAATTACGATATTGCGCACGCCCCGTTGCGAACGACAGAATTGGGGCAGGCGGAATATCAGCTTCTGATCGACATAAGGCGTTTCCGCATTGCCACGGACGGCGAGCCGCGGGTCGAGATTGGACTGTCGGCACGGATCGTCGACAAGAATGGCAAGGTAATCGCATCCCGCCTGGTCGAGACCAGCGAGAAGCTCGACAAGGTCGAGCCGGCCGCCGCGGTCGCAGCGTTCGACGCAGCGTTCGCACGCATCGCCAGGGAGCTGATTGGCTGGACTGTCCAGGCGGTGTGATGCTTCCAAAGCTACTCGAGCGTCTTGAGATAGGACAGGAGGTCGTGGATCTGGTCGGGCTCGAGCTCGAAAGCGGGCATGTCGGCGTGGCCGGTATAGATACCTTCAGCGAGTGCTTCCTCGAGGGAATCGATCGCGTAGCGCCGGTGCAAGGTTCTGAACGGCGGTGCGATCTTGAGCGGGCTTTCGGAACGACGGTCGATCGCGTGGCAGCGCGCGCAATTGGCGCGCGCATAGGCCTTGCCGCGTTGTTCGGCTGTTTGCGCGGCGAGCGCGGGAGTGATCAGGAGCAGCCCAATCAGGCCGTAGCGCAGCGCGGCGTGCAGCATGGAAATCGGTCCCGTTGAATTCTCGGCGCAGAGTAGGGCGGGGATGCGCATCAAATTTGATCTGGGTCAATCGGCTTTGGCGGGTTGCAGTAAAATGCATTTGGCGCGGTTTCTGTCGGGTGCGGAGATTCGATGACGCCTGGGCGATGGATGAAGGCTTCCGTAACGATGATTGAGCCAAACGATCATTTTTGCAGCGACTGCGCGGTCCGCGGCATCGCGGTTTGTGCGTCGCTAGACCCGGCCGAGCTCGGAGAGTTCGAACATCTCGGGCGACGCGTTCATTTCGGAGCGGGAGAGACGGTGTTTTCCGAGGAGGATATTACGACCTCGTTCTACAACCTCCTCGAAGGCGTGATGCGGCTCTACAAGCTGCTGCCTGACGGTCGCCGGCAGATCGTGGGCTTCGCTTTGCCCGGCGATTTCCTCGGGATGAATCTGTCCGGCCGCCACAATTTTTCGGCCGATGCGATTGGTACCGTGACCGTGTGCCAATTCGCCAAGATGGCTTTTGGCCGCTTCATGGAGGACCGGCCGCATCTGCTCAAGCGCATCAACGAGCTGGCGATTCGAGAGCTGAGCCAGGCGCGTGACCACATGGTCCTGCTCGGCCGTCGCTCGGCAGATGAAAAGGTCGCGACTTTTCTGCTCGGCTGGCGGGAGCGACTGGTCCCGCTGAAGGGCTCGTCGAATACTGTCCCCTTGCCGATGAGCCGGCAGGACATTGCGGATTACCTTGGCCTGACCATCGAAACCGTCAGCCGCACCTTCACAAAGCTGGAACGGCACGGTGCGATCGAGATCATCCATGGCGGAATCAGCCTGCGCGACCCCGCCCGGATCGAAGCCTTGGCCGCGGCCTGAATCCCGACACGACCTGGCCCTCGCTGATTTTTGATCCGGATCAATGACGGCAGTCGCGCTTCGCCAATAATGCCCCCACAACAAGGTCCGGGAGGGGATGATGCCGACTGACGCGCTGCTTGTGACCATGGCCGTGGTGGCCGTCTTTGTGGCATTTGCCTGGGCGCTGGCTTGGGCGGACCGACAGACGAGTGCTCGCAGGCTCGGTTCGGACACAAAGCGCTGAAGTTCCCAAGATCATTTTGATGCGCCTTCCGCGGCAGCTATCCGCCATTCCGCCGTGACCCGGGCCTGATCGCGATCCGCCTTCTCTGCAACTCTGCATGGTCTGCATTGCATCCACGCACCCTGCGGGTGCGGATTGGTGGCGCTACCGCGACATTTTAACGGCACTTGCCTCAAACTGTCCCGTGCTTTCCGGTTGAAAAGACGGGCAACACTGACTACGCAGGAACTCCAGCGCTCGCAGTCTTAGGAGTCCCGGCGTGCCTCAGGACAAGACCGGCGACCCCCGGCACTCGTCGGGTAACAAATTGTCGGTCCTGCGCAAGCATCCGATCTTCGCGGATCTTGAGCCGGACGCGCTCGATCAACTGTGCCGCTATGCCAAACACACCACGGTCAAGCGCGGCGCGACGATCGCCGCGAAGGGCGACCCCGGAAACAATCTGTTCGCGGTGATCACGGGAACAGTGAAAATTTCTTCCTCGTCGCCCGATGGCCGGAATGCCATTCTCAACCTGATCGGTCCGGGAGAGATCTTCGGTGAGATCGCAGTGCTCGATGGTGCGCCACGGTCGGCCGATGCGACTGCCAACACCAATTGCGAACTCTACATCATCGATCGCCGCGACTTCCTCCCCTTCGTGAAGAGTCAGCCGGCGCTGGCAATGAAATTCATCGAATTGCTCTGCGCGCGGCTGCGCTGGACCAGCCAACAGGTCGAGCAGGTGATCCTGCAGAATCTGCCGGGCCGGCTCGCGAGCGCATTGCTCGGTCTCACCGAGGAGCGCAAGCTCGATTCCGGCAGTGGCACCCTCGCGATCACCCAGCAGGAGATCAGTGAAATGGTGGGGATGACGCGCGAGAGCATCAACAAACAATTGCGCGCATGGGCGGGCCGCAACTGGGTCCGCCTTGAGCATGGCGCCATCGTTGTGCTCGACACCGATGCACTGCGCGAGCTGGCTGAGAGCGGCCTCGACGGCGAGTGATTTTGCGGTCTAGCCGTCGATGATCCCGACTGCCGCCGGGCGCGGGGTATTTCGTAAAAGAAGAATTATGTGATTGTCCCGCCGGGTGCCGCCTGGCGGATCAATGCAAGTCCAGCATCGATCGATGCCGCATTTGGCTTGGACTCAGAATGTCGCCCGCCCTAGGGACGACGTTGGCGAAGGGGCGCGTTCATAATAGACGAGGCGATCGTCTCGCCCAAACTCCAAGCCGCAACCAATAGCGGTCGAGCACAAAGCAGAGGAACGTCTATGGATACGATGAGCATCGTTACCGCGCATCCAGCATTGGCCGACGGCGCGGCCCGATTGCCGGGGAGCCGGCACCTGACGCACGGGTCCCCCGCAGGAGCGGGCGCGATGAGCACCGCACGGTCGCGGGCAGAGATCGTTAACCAGCCAGATTTACTCGACCCCGCCGCGCTATCCTACGAAGGTGGTGCAGTTGTAGCGCTTGACTTCACACCTGAAGTGGAGCGACGCAAGGCGGTCTGTAGCACCAGCCCAACGACGACATAATCAACTCAGGAGGAAAGCCCAGATGAAGACACTCATCGGTATCATCGCAGCCGCTACACTGGCTGTCTCGGCGCCGTTCGCGACTGCACGCGATTTCCGCTCGGCCGACGTCCATCCGGCCGACTATCCGACCGTCGAAGCCGTCAAGTTCATGGGCAAGCAGCTTGCGACCGCGAGCGGCGGCAAGCTCGGCGTCAAGGTATTTCCGAACGGGGCCTTGGGCTCCGAGAAGGACACCATCGAGCAGCTCAAGATCGGCGCGCTCGACATGATGCGGATCAACGCATCGCCGTTGAACAACTTCGTGCCGGAAACCGTCGCCCTGTGCCTGCCCTTCGTCTTCCGCGACACGCAGCATATGCGCACCGTTCTCGACGGGCCGATCGGCGACGAGATCCTTGCGGCCATGGAGCCTGCGGGGTTGATCGGCCTCGCTTACTATGACAGCGGCGCCCGTTCGATTTACACCGTCAAGGCACCGATCAAGTCGCTGGCCGACGTCAAGGGCCTGAAGATTCGCGTCCAGCAATCGGACCTCTGGGTCGGCATGATCCAGAGCCTCGGCGCCAATCCGACACCGATGCCGTATGGCGAGGTCTACACCGCGCTCAAGACCGGCCTGGTCGACGCTGCCGAGAACAACTGGCCCTCCTACGAGTCCTCGCGTCATTTCGAGGCTGCCAAATTCTATAACGTCACCGAGCACTCGCTGGCGCCTGAGGTCCTCGTGATGTCCAAGAAGGTCTGGGATACGCTGAGCAAGGAGGATCAGGCGATGGTCCGCAAGGCGGCGAAGGAATCGGTGCCGGTCATGCGCAAGCTCTGGGACGAGCGCGAGCAGGCGTCCCGCAAGACCGTCGAAGCCGCCGGCGTTCAGGTCGTCACGGTCGCGAACAAGCAGGAGTTTGTCGACGCGATGAAGCCGGTGTACCAGAAGTTCGCCGGTGACGAGAAGCTCCAGAGCCTCGTCAAGCGCATCCAGGACACCAAGTAAAAGCACGAGGGGACCAGATCCGGCGCTGCGCCTGCGCGGCGCCGGATCCTGACAAGGAGGGGCGGGATGACAGACCCACACGTCGCAGACAATGAGCAGGAGGCGGGCCGTCCGTCCACCAGTTTGCTGTCGCGGATCAATGCGCCTATCGCCCGTGCAGGCATGTACCTGTCCGTGAGCGGGTTGCTCGTCATCGTCACCATCGTGTTCTACCAGGTGTTCGGACGCTACGTGCTCAACTCCAGCCCAACCTGGACCGAAAACCTCGCGCTCGTCCTGATCCTCTATGTCACGCTGATCGGCGCCGCCGTCGGCGTGCGCGATGCCGGACATATCGGCATGGACAGTCTCTTGGTGATGCTTCCGGATCACCTGCGAGAGAAGGTCGAGCTCCTGATCCACGTCCTGGTGGCTCTGTTCGGTGTTGCCATGGCCTACAACGGCTGGATCCTCGGCGCGTCGGTCGGGACGGTGCATATCCCCAATCTCGGTTTCCCAGAGGTCGTTCGCTACGTGCCGCTGGTCGCCTCCGGCATCCTGATCGTCTCCTTTTCAATCGAGCACATCATCGCTCTCCTGCGCGGCGAAGAGGTTGTCCCCTCATGGAACTGATTATTCTCGGCGCCACGTTCTTCGGCTTTCTGGTTCTCGGCGTACCGGTCGCCTTCGCGATCGGCCTCTCGGCGATCTGCACCATTCTCTACGAAGGCCTGCCCGTCGCCGTCATCTTCCAGCAGATGATGTCGGGAATGAATATCTTCTCGTTCCTTGCCATTCCGTTCTTCGTCTTCAGCGGTGAGTTGATGCTCCATGGCGGCGTTGCCGACAAGATCGTGCAGCTCGCCAAAAATCTCGTCGGTCATATCCGCGGCGGCCTCGGCATGTCGAACGTGGTCGCCTGCACGCTGTTCGGCGGTGTCTCCGGCTCGCCCGTGGCCGACGTGTCGGCGATGGGCGCGGTGATGATCCCGATGATGAAGAAGGAGGGCTTCGACACCGACTACGCCGTCAACGTTACCACGCATGCCTCGCTCGTCGGCGCCTTGATGCCGACCAGTCACAACATGATCATTTATGCGCTCGCCGCCGGCGGCAAGGTCTCGATTGGGGCGCTGATCGCAGCGGGCCTGCTGCCGGCGCTGGTGCTGATGATTTGTATGCTGGTCGCCGCTTACGCGGTTGCAGTGAAGCGCGGCTATCCCGCCGGCAAGTTCCCCGGCTGGACCGAGGTGGTCCGCTCGTTTGCGGCCGCTTTGCCCGGCCTTCTGATCGTCGGCATCATCCTGACGGGTATCTTGTCGGGGGTTTTCACGGCAACTGAATCCGCCGCCGTCGCTGTCACCTATACGATCGTGCTGACGTTCTTCATCTATCGAACCATGACCTGGAATAACTTCCTGCATGCGGCGGCCAAGGCGGTGAAGACCACGGGCGTGGTGCTGCTGTTGATCGGCGTCTCCACCATGTTCCAGTACCTGATGGGCCTCTATGAAGTCGCCGATTTCGCCGGCGACCTGATGGGCAAAGTGTCCACGCAGCCCTGGATGATCTTGCTGCTCATCAACATCATCCTGTTCCTGCTTGGCACCTTCATGGACATGGCGGCGACCATCCTGATCTGCACCCCGATCTTCCTGCCGATCGCGATGAAGGCGGGCATGGATCCGGTGCAGTTCGGCATGCTGATGCTGATCAACTGCGCCCTGGGGCTGAACACTCCGCCGGTCGGAACCACGCAATTCGTCGGCTGCGCCATTGGCGGCATCTCGGTAGGCGCGGTGATGCGCACCATCCTGCCGTTCTACGCGGCCCTGATCGCCGCGCTGATGTTCGTGACCTACGTCCCGGCCTTCTCGCTGTGGCTGCCTCGTCTGCTGATGGGGTACAAAGGATAGCTGTCGTGCGTCCGCCGGCATTGGCCGGCGAACCGCGCTTGCGATAGTTTGCGTCACAGCAACAGGGAGAATCTGTCCGTGACTGATTATCGCAAGCTCTTTGATCTCACCGGCAAGACCGCCGTGGTGCTTGGCGCCGCATCAGGCATCGGCAAATCGTCGGCCGAGGCGATGGCGGGGCTCGGCGCCCGCGTGGTCTGTGCCGATCGCGCGCTTGACGCGGCAGAGGCGACGGCTGCGGGCATTCGCGACACGGGTGGCTGGGCCGAGGCGGCAAACTGCGATGCTTCGAGCGCTATTGACGTCAATGCGCTCGCCAAGTTCGTGATGCAGAAATTTTCCCGGCTCGACATCGCCGTGACGACGCCCGGGCTCAACATCCGCAAGACCATTCTCGACTACACCGAGGAGGATCTCGACCGCGTCCTCAACCTCAACGTCAAGGGCACGGTCTGGTTCTTCCAGGCGTTCGGCCGCATCATGGTCGAGCAGAAGGGCGGCAGCATCATAGCCTGCTCCTCGGTGCGTGCGGTAACCATCGAGCCGGGCCTTGGAATCTACGGCTCGACCAAGGCGGCGATCGGTTTGCTGGTGAAGGGCTTTGCCTCCGAGGTCGGCGATGCCGGCGTGCGCGTCAACGCGATTGCGCCGAGCATCGTCGAGACTGCGCTGACCAGCCCGTTCAAGCAGCGCCCCGACATCTACAATCTCTATGCCGGCCACACCGTGTTCAACCGCTGGAGCAGCGCCGACGAAGTCGCCACGGCCGTTGCCTATCTCGCCTCGGATGCCGCGAGCTATGTCAGCGGCAGCACGCTGTTCGTCGACGGCGGCTGGACCGGGATCGACGGGCCGCCGACCGGTCTCACCCAGCTGCACAAATAAGCTCCGTTTCTAGCTCGCAAAACCCATGCGCTGGCGCAGATCTTTCTGGTCTGCGCCGGTCAGCAGCGCGATCAGCGCCGCCGCTTCCTTCGGATGCACCGCTCGCGCGGCGATGCCGGCCGTGTACATCGTCACCAGCTCGCATCCCGGCGGCAACGAACCCGATAGGGCAATGCCGTCGGTCGCGATGATCTCGGTCGCCTGCGTGCATCCGATTGGCCGCGCGGCGGTGGACATCGCCAGCTCGCGCATTGCCGTTGCGCCGTTCGGAAAAATCCTCAGGCGCGACGTGACCTCATAGGCGATGCCGAGCTGATCCAGGACTTTTGCAACGTGTCGGCCCGCGGTGGAGGCCTTGGTATCAGGAACGTAGATGGCGTCTGCGGACCGCAGGATGTCGCGCAAATCGGCCTCCGTCTTCACGGTCACCTTGGGGTCGCGGCTGCGGACCGCCAACGCGGTCTCGACCCGGCCGACATCGGAGACCGAGGAGGGCGCCACAAGCTTCGCCGCGGCAAGATTAGCAAGCAGAGCCTGCGTCAGGATCACGAGGTCAGCCGGCGTGCCTGCACGCAGCTTGTCCGCCATCACGCCGACCGCGCCGAATTCGCCGTCGATGCCAAAGCCGGTCTGTGCCTTGAAAGCCTCGGCAAGGCCGCGCACCAGCCCCTGCGCCGCACCGCCGCTCAAAATGTTCACTGTCGTCACGATGCAAGCTCCATGGCCGCGATGATCCTGTCGCGCGTAATCGGAAGGTCGCGCACGCGCACGCCGAGGCAATCGTGAACCGCATTCGCGATCGCTGCCGTCACCGGGCCGTGTGCGGCCTCGCCGGCGCCGGCCGGCTCGATGTCCGGCCGCTGGATGATCTCGACATCCACGGCCGGGACCTCGCTGAAGGTGAGGATCGGGTACTCCGCCCACGAGGTCGAGGTAATGTGGGTCGGATCGAAGCGGACGCGCTCCTTCAGCACCCAGCTCGTCGCCTGGATCGCACCGCCTTCGATCTGGTTGATGACGCCATCAGGATTGATGGCCTCGCCGACGTCGATCGCAAGCGTCAGCCGTCTCACGCGGATATCGTCGGCGCCCTCGATCTCGGCAATCGCCGCGCAATAAGCGCCGGTGTTCTTGTAGCGGGCAAAGCCGACGCCGTAGCCGATGCCGGATTGCTTCTGCGGTTTCCAGCCTGCGCGACGTGCGACGGCGCGGATGACCTCACGGGCCCGCTCGTCGCGGAGATGTCGCAGGCGGAATGTGATCGGGTCTTCGCCGCGCAGGACCGCGATCTCGTCGAGCAGGGATTCGATCGCGAACACGTTGCCCTGCGCGCCGAGGGTCCGCAGCGCTGAGGTCCGCACCGGCATGGTCAGCAGGCGATGGCTGGTAATGGTCCAGGCCGGAAAGTCGTAGAGCGGGACCGAGTTGCGATCCCCGCCGCCACCATTGGCGGGCGGCGGATTTGTGGAGATCAGGCGTGGATAGGGATTGACGATCTCGCTTGCTGCCAACAGTGCGGGCTGGGCCGCGCGTCCAGGCCGTGCTGTATGACCATTGCTCCAGATCGCATGGCGCCAGCCGACGATCTCGTTGCCGGCATCGAGATCGGCCTCGATCTCGATGGCCATCGCGGCACCAAAGGGTGCGTGGAACATCTCGTCGTGGCGCGACCACTGCACCCGAACCGGGCGGCCACTGGCGGCTCTTGCCAGCAGCACGGCATCGAGGGCGACGTCGTCGGCAGCATTGTGCCCATAGCAGCCGGCGCCTTCCATGTGCTCGACGACGATGTTCTCGGCCGGCAGCTTGAGCACGATCGCGAGGTCAGCGCGGAGCAGATAGACGCCCTGGCTGTGCGTCCAGACATGGACATGGTCGCCGTCCCATCGCGCCATCGCGCAGGACGGCGCGATCGAGGCATGCGCGATGTAAGGGCGGGTATATTGCCGGCGGAGCGTACGTGCAGCTTTTGTCGCAGCCGCCGTCCTGGTGTCGATGATTGTTGTCTCGATCGGTTGGCGTCTCAGGAAACCAGCCAGATCGTTCTCATCCGGGAGCGGCTCCCCCGGCGACCATGTCGCGCCCTTGCGCAGGGCTTTCAGCGTGGCTTCGGCCGCAGCCTCGCTGTCGGCGACGACGCCGGCAAAGCCGCCGTCGCGGACGATCGCGATGAGTCCGGAGACGCTGCGTGCACGTACCTCGTCGAGCCCGATCAACCTGGCGCCCGAGACGTTCGGCCGCAGCGCGCGCCCGTGCACCAGCTCAGGCAGCGCATGATCATGGATGAAGCGCGGCCGCGCGAATACCTTGTCGGGAATGTCGACGCGATGGATGGAATGCCCGGCGAGGCTGCGCGCAGCGGCGGACTTGACGACAGCGCCCGCCGTCGCATCGTGATCGAGCGAGACGTCGCCTGCAAGCTCCCAATAGCTGGTCGCGACATTGCCGGGGCCGGAGATCATGCCATCCGCGACACCGAGCAGCGCCGGATCGACGCCGAGACGATCCGACGCTGCTGCGAGAAAGCACAGGCGCACCTCGGCGCAGACGTGGCGCAGTGCGCGGCCGGATTGCTGGATCGACAGGCTGCCGGAGGTGACGCCTTCGTTCGGACTCGCGGCCGTCGAGGCGCGGATCATCTCAATACGGCCGATCTCGACGTCGAGCTCGTCCGCCGCGATTTGCGCCAGCGCCGTGACGATGCCCTGGCCGATTTCGACCTTGCCGGGTGAGATCGCGACGCGGCCTTCGGCGGTGAACCGCACCCACGACGACAGTCTTGGGTTGGCGGCAAGGCTCTGCGGCAGATTCGGGCCGGGAGGCGGCGCGCTCATGATGTCGCCATTTCCGATGCCGCGCGCAGCACGGCGCGGACCATGCGGTTATGCGACCCGCAGCGACACAAATTGCGATCGAGCGCCGCTCTGACCTCCGCTTCCGTCGGCGACGGATTGCGGTTCAGCAGCGCCGCCGCGCTGATCAGGATGCCTGGGACGCAATAGCCGCATTGCATCGCTTGTTCGGAGATGAAGGCGCGCTGTAGCGGATGCGGTTGCTCGGCCGTGCCGAGACCCTCCAACGTGACGACGTCCCTGTCAGCCACGGACCACATCGGCATGTCGCAGGATGTCATCGCCTGGCCGTCGACCATCACGCAACAGGCTCCGCATTCGCCGGCGCCGCAGCCGAAATGCGCACCGGTGATGCCAAGCGGGCCACGCAGCACATCGAGCAGCGTCTGGTCCGGATCGGCATCGACTGCCACCGTCGCGCCGTTGAGCTGGAATTGAATGGTGGGCATGACCTGCTAGCCTCAGGACTTGTTGAACTTCTTGACGACATCGGCCCATTTCGCGATGTCGCCGCGCAGGAATTTTGCGAACTCCTCTGCCGTCATCGACATCGGCACGGCACCTTGCTCCTTCCAGAGCTTGACGATATCGGGCCGCGTCACCATTGCGTTCACGGCTGAGTTGAGCTTCTCGATGACGCCCTTGGGCGTGCCTGCTGGGGCCATCAGGCCGAGCCAGATCGTCGCTTCGTAGCCGGGAAGGCCGGCCTCGCCGGCGGTCGGCACGTTCGGCAGCACCGCGGAGCGCTGCTGGCCAGTGGTCGCGAGTGCGCGGACCTGGTTCTCGCCAATGTTCGGTGCCATCGCCGGCACCGCGTCGATCATCATCTGGACCTGGCCGCCGATCACGCCGCTGCGGGCCTCGCCGCTGTTGCGGTAGGGAACGTGGACGACGTCGGTGCCTGCCATGGCTTTGAACAGCTCGCCGGCCATGTGATAGGGCGTGCCTTGACCTGATGAGGCGTAGTTGAGCTTGCCAGGCTGCGCCTTGGCGAGAGCGATGAACTCGGCAAGCGTCTTCGCTGGAACTTGCGGGTTCACCACGATGACGAGATCGGAGGAGTTCACCGGCGCGATCGGCGCGAGATCGCGCATCAAATCGTATTTGCGCTGCTCCGCCGTCAGCAGCGATTCATTTGCGGTTTGAGTGTTGGACATCATCAGCAAAGTGTAGCCGTCGGCCGGCGACTTCGCGGCCTCGACGGTGCCGATGACGCCGCCCGCGCCGGTGCGGTTCTCGACCACGAAGGGCTGGCCGAAGCGCTCCTGGAGCGCCTGGCCAATCAGCCGGGCTGCGACGTCGGCCGGGCCGCCTGCGCCGAACGGCACAACGATGCGGACCGCGTGCGCGGGATAATCCTGCGCCGGGGACGGGCTTGCGGAGAATGCAGCGAGCAGGCCGGCGGCCAGCGCCAGCGAAATGTGTCGGGCCGTCACACCCACCTCCCTGAACTCGTTTTTGTTGACCGGCACTGTAGAGGCAGCGGACGCAGGCTGTCGACGCCTCACAAAGTCGATTTGATCGGGAATATCGACCCGCTTTCGGTGTGACTGCAGGGCATTTCGCGGTCGCGGCAGGAACAGGCCGCGCGCGGGCTTTGACCATTTTGCATGGGCACTGCCGGATAAATGCCCTCGGCTCGCAGGTCTTTTGATGTTACGAAATTGCCATGAACCAGCACGCCAAGATCGAGATCCGCCACTCCACCTGTCCGCATGATTGCCCATCGGCCTGCGCGCTCGATGTCGAGGTGGTGGAAGGCCGCAGCATCGGCCGGGTTCGTGGTTCGAAGAAACAGACCTATACGGCCGGCGTCGTCTGCGCCAAGGTCGCCCGCTATGCCGAGCGCATCCATCATCCTGAAAGGGTGATGTATCCGATGCGCCGGACTGGACCGAAGGGCTCCGGCCAGTTCGCACGGATCTCCTGGGACGAGGCGCTCGACGAGATCGCCGATCGCTTCAACCAGGCGGAGCGGGAGTTCGGCGCGGAGTCGATCTGGCCCTACTACTACGCCGGCACGATGGGCCTGGTGATGCGCGACGGCCTCAATCGCCTCACGCATGTGAAAAAATATTCGCGCTTCTACCAGACCATCTGCGCCAATGTCGGGCGCATCGGTTTTGCGATCGGTACCGGCAAGATCGCTGGCGTCGATCCGCGCGAGATGGCGCTGTCCGATCTCATCGTGATCTGGGGTACCAACCCCGTCAACACCCAGGTCAACGTGATGACGCATGCCGCGCGTGCGAGAAAGGAGCGCGGCGCGCGGATCGCGGCTGTCGATATCTACGACAACGAGACCATGAAGCAGGCTGATATCAAGATTCTGCTGCGGCCCGGCACCGACGGCGCGTTTGCTTGCGGCGTGATGCATGTGCTGTTTCGCGATGCCTACGCCGACCGCGCCTACATGGACAAGTACACCGACTGCCCCGCCGAGCTCGAAGCGCATTTGAAGTCGCGCACCCCGGAATGGGCCTCCGCCATCTGCGGCGTGCCGGTGGCGGAGATCGAGGCCTTTGCCAAGGCCATCGGCGAGACCAAGCGGACCTTCTTTCGCCTCGGCTATGGCTTCACGCGTTCGCGCAACGGCGCGACACAAATGCATGCGGCGAACTGTATTCCCGCTGTAACCGGCGCCTGGCAATATGAAGGCGGCGGCGCCTTCTTCAACAATTACGCGCTTTGGCACTTCAACGAATCCATCATCGAGGGCCAGGACGCCCTCGACAAGACGGTTCGCGCGCTCGACCAGTCGCAGATCGGTCGCATCCTTACCGGTGATGCCGAGGCTTTGCTTGGCAAGGGTCCGGTCAAGGCGATGCTGATCCAGAACACCAATCCGATGACGGTGGCGCCGGAGCAGGCGCTGGTACGGCAGGGCTTTGCGCGCGAGGATCTGTTCGTCGCGGTGCATGAGCAGTTCATGACCGAGACGGCGCTGATGGCCGACATCGTGCTGCCGGCGACGATGTTCATGGAGCATGACGACCTCTATTACGGCGGCGGCCACCAGCACATCTCGGTCGGTCCCAAGCTGATTGACCCGCCCGGCGAGTGCCGCTCCAACCATGAGGTGTTGCAGGCGCTGGCGCCGCGGCTTGACGCCAGGCACCCGGGCTTCGAGATGACGCCGCGCGAGCTGATCGACACAACCTTGAGGCTCAGCGACCACGGCGACATCGCCGGCCTCGAGGCCGATATCTGGCGCGATCTGCAGCCGGATTTTCGCACCTCGCATTATCTCGATGGCTTCGCGCATCCCGACAACAAGTTTCACTTCAAGGCCGATTGGGCGCATCCGCCGTTCGGCCAGACCATGGGCGATTTCGACAAGATGCCATCGTTGCCGGACCATTGGGCCGTCATCGAGCATAGCGATCAGGCCCATCCGTTCCGGCTCGCGACCAGTCCCTCGCGCAGCTTCCTCAACACCACCTTCAACGAGACCCCGTCCTCGCAGGCGCGCGAGGGACGAGCGAGCGTGATGATCCATCCGCTGGATGCCGCCGCGCTCGACATCGCCGATGGCGATGCGGTGACGTTGGGGAATACCCGCGGCGAGACCACGCTGATCGCGGTGCTGTTCGACGGCGTGCGGCGCGGCGTGCTGATCGCTGAGTCCGTGCATCCGAACAAGAATCATATCGGCGGCCGCGGCATCAACGTGCTGACCGGCGCTGATACGATCGCGCCGATCGGCGGCGCGGCGTTCCATGACAACAAAGTCTGGATCCGGAAAGCGGCTGCCGCCTGAGCTGCGTTCGCACTTTGATGCTCCGTAATTTTGTGTCGAGGCGCTAAAGCGGCGCCTCCCGACAGATTGCCCTTGCACCTCACGCCGAAGCTGCCGCAAATGGCTGCAAACCGGGAGCAAGGTAGCCTCATGACCGACACCACAGCCGTCATCACCGAGAAGCGCGGGCAGGCGTTCTGGATCACCATCAACCGGCCGGAGAAGCGCAACGCGCTGAACGGCGACGTGATCGCCGGCATCACCAAGGGCTATCGTGACGCCCATGACGACAAGGATGTCCGTGTCATCGTGCTGACTGGTGCGGGCGACAAGGCGTTCTGTGCCGGCGCCGATTTGCAGAATTCAGGCGCGGCCTTCGCGATGGATTATTCCAGGCCGAATGTCGATTATGCCGATCTGTTGCGGCTGTCGCAGAACGCCACCAAGCCCGCGATCGCGCGTGTCGACGGTGTTTGCATGGCCGGTGGCATGGGCCTTCTGTGCATGACCGACATGGCAGTTGCGGCCGATCATGTCATCTTTGGCCTGCCGGAGGTGAAGGTCGGCGTGTTTCCGATGCAGGTGCTGAGCCTGTTGCAGGAGATCGCGCCGCGGCGCCTCGTCAACGAATGGGCGCTGACCGGCGAGCCGTTCGATGCGAAGGCGGCAAAGGACGCGGGTCTACTCAACTATGTTGTGCCCGCGGCGGAGCTCGATGCCAAGGTCGACTGGCTGATCAGCCGCATCGTCGACAAATCGCCGACCGCAATCCGCCGCGGCAAATATGCCATGCGCGCCATCGCCGCGATGTCATTCGACGAGAGCATCGCCTACACCGAAAGCCAGATCGCGCTGCTCGCGATGACCGAGGACGCCAAGGAGGGGCTGAAGGCATTCAGCGAAAAGCGGAAGCCGGTCTGGACGGGGCGGTAGATCTAATGTGGCAGAAGGCCATACCCCTTACCTCGTTCTGGCCACGAGCGGATCGTCCAAGAGAGTTGTTCCAGAGCGCTGCGAGCGACGCTTTTTAGAGGCCGTAATCAGCTGCTTCCGGGTGCGCTTGGCATAAGTTGGCAATTGGTACTTTGAGCGATGACGGCCGGCGGTGCGCAACTCAGCGTCCGTGAGGTCGCTGTCGGCACCTTCGGTAAAGCCGCCGTGGCGAAATGATGTGAAGGAAAGCTCGTCGCGAAGCCCCGCTGCGGAGATGATCTTCTTGACCACGAAGCGGAGATAACGCAGATCTTTGCGTTGGGTAATCCATGGGAGCTGAATGCTCGATCTTCGATGGGGATGATCGCGCCGGAAAGCCAATCCGGAAATCCCCCTTGCTTTGATAGCGTCGAGTTCTGTCATTAGCTCAGGGAAAAGCGGCGTGCCACTTTCGTCGAAGAGAGGCCACCATGCTTCTTCGCCATTCTTTGGATGTACAATCCTCACGCTATCTGGCCGTCCCTCCGGGCGATAGTGCGCTATTTCGAAGGCTCCGAACACATGTTCTTCGCGCTGTAGCCACTCCCAGCTGAGCAAAGCGGCTGTCCCGACCGAGTGAAACCCGAGCTTCTTGGCTGCGCGCCTAAACGCGACAAGCTCGTCCCAGCTAGCAGTAGGCGTTTCCCGCGCTGGTTGGCCAGGGGCCCGAGACTTTAGACCCATTCGGGAGAATGGATTCAATTCGGGGACCTTTGCCTCGTGGGCGCGCTGGCCAACAAACCAAGCGCGCCTGCAAGCCGTCATGGCCGCATTTGCGAAGCGCCGACGTTCGCGCTTGATGGTGTTGCCGTCCGCTTCCTTGCGTTCTACGACCAGCAACTTCGCATAGACGGCGTCGACAAATCCTCTGGTGAAGGTTGCAATCTGTTTCGAGCCCGCCCGACTGCCATCCTTCAGCTCGTGATTAGCAAAGAGTGCCAATCCTTGATCGTAGAGTCGCTGCGTTTTGTGATCGACTTCTTTCCACTTTTGGTGCGTTTTGAAAATCCATACGAGCCAATCGAAAGTGCCAGATACAGGCGAAGCCGGAGACATGTCGGTTAGGCCCCCGGAACGCCAGCTGTCAAAAGCGGGTAACAGGACATTCTTGACTCGGTCTTGAGCCACCGCAAGATCCTCGCCCAGGGCTTCGGATGAGATGGTGCAGCCTTGTTTTCGCGCCCAGGTGGGCGGCTCGAAAAAGTATGCCCAGCCGCCACGCTTCAATGCCTTTCGCCGACAGTAACGAGGAAGTATCGGTGTGGTGTGAGGCATCTTCATACGAGCGAGGCCAAGTCTTGTCCGTCTGAGTTATCCGTGATCGCGGTCCCGTGCGGTGAGGTAAAGTGGTCAATGACTGCTCTCGACCAAACTGGCTGTCGTGAGCGACCAGTTCCATGATAACAGCTCGGGCGAGGAGCTTCCCCACGGGCTACCGCGCGTGCAAGTTCGGCTGTGTCGCGGTAATCTAAATAGGCTGCGACCATATCCGCCCGCATAACTGCGGGCCATGTGCCGACTGGTGGGTAACGAGCAGGAAGTGCAACGCGGGATGCCATTAGTCTCCATCCGCCTATATAAATCGCGACAGTCTAAGCGTTCATGATTCTTCGCACTCGTCGCTCGCTGGTGCATGCATAATGGTGCGCAATTGTTTGTCTCGGTGTGCGCCATGCCAGGCCCGACTAGCTCTAGCCAAGAAACTGCTCGAATCCGAACTCGAAAATTGACTGAGAAACAAGGGGCGACGATAGCTGGTGCGGCAATCGGCTGGCCTGGAGCGAAATTGGGTTGGAATGTACGAGCGAGTAGATCGGACCGGTGAAGCGCTCGGAACCAAGCAGCGATAGCGGCCGCTTAGCTTGAGAGCTGCTTGGGAAAAGTATGATCGAAATCGACCGCAAGACAGCTCAACAGGTGGTCATCTGCTCTGGATACTCTTCGGCAGGGTGGTGTGTGCCCGCTGGTCGAGAGGCACCTGACTCCCTTTAGCCATGAGCCCTTATTCCGATAATCTGTCGTTAAAGTCGCTCGGAAAGCAGGGTTAGGAGCTCCAATTGTCGGAATGGCAAACACGTCTGAATCCGACGAACGACGGCGCCACTGCGTGGGTGAGCTAGCCTGTGATCTGGCGCAGTTGCGAGGAAAATTCAGTTCCGCCTCTTCCGTTTGAGCGCGTGCGGCGTTCGCCGCAGCGGGCTCTCGTGTTGAACCGAGCCGCTTTGCGTCTCGGCCATCCGGCGTTGATCCCTCGCGCAAGGACTCGCGGAGCTCTGCGCCGGGGGCACTCGGAAAAGGGGCCCGCCTGCGGCGATCGCTATCACTGCCCCGTTCCCGGGTGCCCTCTTAACCGGTCTCATCGCTGCACTCGGACCCGCGTGTCCCTTCGGGTCGCTATGCTCACGCTCTCCGGGTGCCATTGTTTCAAGGTGATGCGCCAATGGCGCACACCTGATCTTGCTTCCCGAGGCCTCTCAAGACCAACTCTCATGAAGAATCGGGCGGAAGGCGGGCGCATCGCATTTTCCGGACTCTCTCGCTTATAAGGTGAGTGTAAGAGTGTCGTGTAGGTTTTGCCGGATGGGCTATGGGCTGCAGGAGAGGCTCGCGGGTCCTTGTGCGGGAAGCATGAGGCGAATCTTCCGCGCAACTGACCGACCACTTGAAAAAGGCCGACATGGCCAAGGAGGCCGAGCGTCTTCTCGATAGTGCAGGCTGGTTGCCGGAGCCGCTGCGTCTCGTCGATCGCAACGCGGCGCCGGTGGAGCAGAAGGGGGAAGCGGGCCCGCTGCCCGAATTCCTCGCCGACGATGAGGATCGGGAGAACGCCGGCGACGATGGCCCGCAACAGCTCGACGCGGCTGAGTGACACAGCGCGGGATGGCCTCTTGCCGTCTCGCAGTTGCTTGGGGGCCAGTGTGTAGCGCCGGTCTCCATTTTAATGGGCTAGCACTGAGAGGGAGAGCTGGGCCGGGAAGGGTTTGAATCGCCCTGGTCTTAAGGAGAGCGCTGGGCGGTTCGACCCGTTCCTGCTCTCCCGAGAAATCCCGTCATGACTGAATCTCTCGCGGGCGGCGCTGCCGCCGCGCCGCTCTCAATGCGTGCCGCTCCCACTCTCACCTCTGCCGCTCTCAAGGTCGCCCGACAGATATTGACTGATCTCGAACGCGGCCGTCGCATCGATGCCGCCGTCCTGCGAAGCGCCATGGAAGCGGCCTTCGGCGCCTCGGACGCGGCCGGCGCATGGAGCTGGAAGACAGCCTATGACATCTGCGGGACGGCAATCGATCATCATCTCGACGCGAACGTGGTGCCGAGCGTCGTTCTGATGAACCTGCCGTTCTCCGTGGTGGTTAATGTCGATCGACGGATGGCGGATGCCGCTCTTCGGCACATTGCCTCTTCACTTCCGCGTCTTTGCGACGGTGGGCGCCTCGTCGCCATCGCTGGCGTGCGTTTTGCTCCGGATAACCCGGCGTGGCACGAGGCCTTTGTTCGCCTCCGGGAGCGGGGACGGGTGGCGTTTTCTGCCGCGATCGACAGCGCCGTCTACGCCAAGGGGCTCCATCTTCGCCGCATCCGGATGATGGGCGCATACCGCATCGCGCTATCGGGATTCATCGCCGCGATGCGCGATCGCCTCCGCGCTTACGGCCTCTTTGGAGAGATTATATCCTGGAAGCTGCTGATGTTCGTGGCCACGGATGCAAGCGGCGTCAGGATATCAAGAAGGGTGCTCGACATCTATCCGGTGGCGCGCGTCAGTGAGCGGGAGGCCGCGTGATGTCTCGCAGGGCTTCCGAATTGGCACGCCGTCTCGCGCGCGAGGCGGAGGCGGTATGTCGACACTATCTCTCCCACGGCAAGCGGGCGGGGCGGTACTGGGTGGTCGGCGATGTTCACAATACCCCGGGCCGCTCGATGTTCGTACGGCTCCAGGAATCGCCGAAGGGACCCGCAGGCAAATGGACCGATGCTGCGACCGCCCAGGGAGCGCGTCTGATCGGAATCTACGATAGTCAGGTCACTTTCGGCCAGTCCCGCGTCCTGCTCGTTTGGACTCGGCTGATCATGCCGAATGGACGTTCCATCGTTCTCGAGCGACAGCCTGGGGCTGATACCGCAGGCTATGCAGGTCTCGAAGACCAGGTCGACAATCACTGGGGCGAGCTATTCAAGGCCGCTGCGCTATCGACGTTCCTGGCTGTCGGGACAGAGCTAGGTTCAGGTTCCGACACGAATAGCAACGACAGCGCCATCATCCAGGCGTTGCGACACGGCGCCTCCGACACACTGAACCAAACCGGACAGCAGGTGGTTCGGCGCAGTCTCAGTATTCAGCCGACGCTGACCATCCGTCCGGGATTTCCGGTGCGCGTTATCGTAAATCGCGATCTCGTTCTCGAGCCATACAGAGGGTGAAATGACCAAGCTTAAGATTGGGGCACTTCCAGACGAGAGACCAGTCAAGGTCAGTGTTGAATTGCCGGCTTCCGTGCATACAGATCTGCTTGCGTACGCGAAAGCGCTTGCAGGCGAATCCGGTCAGCCCATCAGCGATCCGGGCAAGCTTATCGCGCCGATGCTGGCGCGGTTCATGGCAACCGATCGCGGCTTCGCGAAGTTGAGGCGCGCCTCTCAATCGCGAGCCGGCGACGGATAGCGTTCAGCCAAGAGTTTGAGAAAATTGACGAGGGCGGGATTGTCGTTATCTTCTCGCCAATGTGCCGAAAAGCCAACGCGTGTCGGCCCCGTCCCATCGCGCAATTCGCGATAGACCAAACCAGCGAAGCTCGCGCCGATATCTGATTCTAGTACTAACCCGATTCCGAGCCTCATGCTGATAAGGCTCTTGATGATACCTCGGCTAACGTCATGATGTTCGATCTTTGGTCGTTCCGCGGGAGAAACAAGCCTCGATATCACAAGATCCTCAAGTTCGCGTCCGGGATCGTGCTGGCTTAATAGGACAGTCTCGTTTCGGAGGTCCGTCCAGTAAACCACTTCTCGTGCCGCCAATGCATGATCTTCCGGCAGAGAAAGGAGGACCCGCTCACTCCAAAGCGGGCGAATGTTATTGTCCGGCAGCGGCACGTCACCAGTCACAATGAGAACATCCGCCGTGCCATTTCGCAGCGACGTTGCGAGACGTGTTCGCGAGCGCTCGATCGTCGCGAGTTCGATTCGAGGATGCCGGTTCTTGAATTCGGTCAGCGTCGCTCGCAGATTTCCAGCGGAAATTGAGGTGCAAAATCCGATCGAGAGACGGCCAGCTTCACCTCGCCCATTCGACTTTGCTGTTGCGACCAGCACATCGATTTGCTCTAGAATCAATCTAGCCATTCTCAAAATGCGTCGCCCAGCCGGCGTTGGCTGCACCCCTCGGCCTGAGCGCTCGAATACGGTAGTACCGATCCGGTGTTCGAACTGACGAATAGATCGGCTCAGGATCGAGTGTGGAATGGAGAATACCGCGGCGGCTTGCCGAAGGCTCCCGTAATCAGCGGCTGCGATCGCAAACCGCAGTTGCTGCAAATCGACAGCGAGCTCGCGAGACATGCGTGGCTTGTCCATTGTCGCGCTTCTCACAATTTTTGAGGTGGGCGAGTTCCCGGCGTCATTGGCCTGAATTTCGTCAGGCGACCGCGAGAACAACTGGCTCCCAAAGGACAGGGCCTTCGAAAACATCACCGTTACGGATCCTGGCCAGCGCCTCGGTGGATATCTCGAGATAAACTGCGACCGGCAAGGTGCTTCCGAGACGGGGCAGGTTGCTTAAGCGTCGGAACGGCCAGCTGGCGCGTCTTAGGATTCGTTTCATTCGAGCATCGGTTATCGTGACGATATCGGTAAGTCGTCGCGAGAGCCCGAACTCGATCATGCCCGCGAACAATTCATATGTTGCTCGAGCGATACCGTTCTTTCCCTTTGGAATATTGGTCGTGAGGTCAAGCGTGAATCGTCTACTTTCCCAAATCGAGCGCTCTGATGGTGCGTCGTGACCTGCGAGAAGAACGGAATACGTATCGCGCACCATCGTAGGCCCCACAGAAGGAACCAGGCGAACGCAGCCCTCTATCCGGTCGTTGGTCCCCAACTGTTCCAGGTAGGCAGGATGATGCGTATCAAAACTATCAACCTCCGTCTCTCCGCTCCTATGGACATCCCAGTCGAGCCGCTCCTTAAAAACTCGATAGCGTCGTTGGTGCATGGCGATGAGAGTTTCCGCAAGGTGGCCGCAGGACCGTTCGGTAATAAGTTGAATCATGATGGCCTCTAGGAAAACTTGTCGCGCCTCATGGAAGCTTGCGACGATTCGTCGCTCATCTTGGATGGCTAGGTCACCGCGTCTGGTACATGCCGATCGCGACAGCCAGACGCCAACTTGCCTGACTACACCTGTTAGCTGCTCAAATAGACGCTATGTAGCTTCAATGCGGCAAGTGACGTTGAATGCGATGGCGCCCGATTTCGCGGCCCTTTCTGTCAACGACTGTTAGTTCAGCGTCATCGTAGTCCCGGTCGTCGGTGCCGATTTCGAAGGCGACGCGTGCCCCGTAAATGTTGGCCTCGCGCGGTGTCGCGAAATCCATTCCCTCGTCGTCCACCGATACGAAGTTGCCATTCCGGATATGAAAGAAGTAGCGTTGTGACATCTTTGCTATTTAGCCCCCTGGAATCAGAGTGCACCTGTCATTATTGTCAGGGTGGAGTCGACGTAGTTCGGGGAATGGGAAGTGCAGCGGTTCGCATTCATAGCTGCGTTCATGACGCTGGTTACCGCTTGTGCTACCGCAGAGCCAATCGGAGCCGATGGCAAACAACGTTGGGGAATCCCCGATGCCGGCAGTGATTTTGGCCCCCAGCAGATCGATGCCCGCAAGGGGCACGGCTCTCCGATATCCTTCGCGAAACCGGCGCCAAGAGGATCCATTATCTCTGTGACCTTGGCGACAGCTTTGATCATGTGATCAAACTCGAAAAGTGGTTCGACAACACGTCGACAGACGGTCTTCCATTCTTGCTCGATGCCGCCGGTCGTTCTCGTCCGGAATAGGCGGTGCGCCAGGCTATGCCGAATACCTCGATGCCATTGGCGATGCCGCCCATCCGGAGCACGAATAAATGCGCCTCTGGGATCCGGTGCAGTTCGATCCCAATGTTGTCGACCGGAAGGCGATCGAGGCCGCCTTCAACGCTTTGTCCGACAAATGGAAGCCGCAGCGTCGCGTCACGCGGTCAAAATAGTCGTCACGCGCCAATCGAAAGGGCCGCAGCGCCACGTTCACGGCGGCTAAAAGCCCAATCGCTGCTCTCCGACTCGGAGCCGCGACACAGACTTGATGATGTCACCGCTGCCCCATCCGTCTGGGCTTTGGCTCAAGTTCAACATCGAGTCGCCAACGAGCCGGCTCGCCCTCTGCTGCCACCCCATCCGCTCTAGGGTTCGCAATCGTCCCACCCGCGCGGTTTGCCACCCAGGTTCCTGTCCCGACAACGCGCGCAATTGGAGAACCCCGTCAGGTGCATTGCAATGGCGCGGGTGAAGCGATCGGGCGCGCCCTCCTGCCGAAGCTGTCGGCCGCCTCGATCTCGGTCTCAGGGCCATCCCCAGATGATTTGCGGTCGGGTACCAGGCGTCATATTTTGGCCGCTGGCGTCGCGAGTTCCTCTGCCTCTTATAGAGCCGAGATGTGGCACGGTGGTCGTAGGTCGGAGATCCGTTCCCACCGCCTCCGTCTGGCGGGGCCTTGGTGGTTCCACCAGGACTTCGTTTCCACATCTCACTCGTAGGAAGGTGCGCAATCGCTATCGAGAATCACCACCACGAGGCGGAATAGCGAGACCAATGGCCCCACAAATCGCGCGTTCAGTCGAGAGCAGCAGCAGCCGGTAGCCATCCTCCTCGTAAAGGGGGTACCGGCCAACTTCGTAACACTCACGCACATACTTTAACGCCGCGGCCGCTCCTTTGAGGCTTGCTGGCACGGTGCCGGCGAGCTGACGCGAGGCCTTCATCTCAGCACGACCGAGTGCGCCTTCCGCCTCGCAGAGGCCACTTAACTTGGCCTCCAGCTCGGCCCGCCTGCCGCACGGCGCACGGCGCAGCTCGCGCTCGGCAGCATCCTGCTCGGCGAGCAGGCGCCCCAGTTCCTCAAAGGCTCGGCGGTGGCCTTCGATGGCATCGAGGATTGGGTCGGGGGCGGTCGAAACACCGACGCTTTCAGCCCATGAGGGAGTGATGACCCCGGCCAGGATGGCGGCGCCGGCGGTAACGAACTGCCGGCGCCGAGCGGCCGGGCCGGCAGGAAAGAGTAAACGACTCGTGGTATAGGCAGAATCAGCCTGAGACATGGCTTGCTCCATGTTGAGGGTTAGGCTCGCGCAGGTGTTCCACCATCTGTGCGGGCCGCTTGGCTGGCCTGTTGTGGCCAGTACCTTGAATCGAATCACGGCCGAGTCATTGCGTCAATGGATATGCGCAGCTTTCAGCGCGGGACGTGTAGGAAAAGACGGCTTCTGAAATAGTGGGTTTGACGATGTAACGGACCAGGGACTCGACCCCGACAATCCCGCGGGGGGCCGTGTCTGCGACTATATAGAATGCGTACCCCTTCAGTAGAGTGATAGGGCTACCCAGCGTTGGCCCTGAGGCCGGCCGCCTGGATTCCCGCCACGGCGCAGGCCTCGTCATTGTCGGATGTATCGCCGGAGATGCCCACCGCCCCAAGCAACGTCGTGCCGTCCATGATCAGCACGCCGCCGGGGACCGGCACCAGCGCGCCCTTGGCGATCGTGTTCATGGCGTTGATGAAATAAGGCTGCTCCTGCGCCCGCTGGAACAGGGCGCGCGAGCCGAGGCCCATGGCGAGCGCGCCAAAAGCCTTGCCGT